>CAIXEA010000001.1 GCA_903918315.1 uncultured Acetobacteraceae bacterium
CGCCGAATTGCCAGTGACCGGAGGCTTCGTCGTAACGCAAATCCGGGTCGGGGAAGGTCAGCCTGAGGAAATGCCCCTGCGGCACCGTCGCATCGACGAATTTCTGCCGGAGCGCGTCGTTGGTGAAGCGCTTGATCTTCCAGCGCATGGAGGTGTCGGAGTGCTGGCTGTCCGTATCCGGCGGACCGAACATCATCAGGCACGGCCACCACCAGCGGTTCAGCGCATCCTGCGCCATCGCTTTTTGCGCCGAGGTGCCGCGTGCGAGGGTCAGCACGATCTCGTAGCCCTGGCGCTGGTGGAAGGATTCCTCCCGGCAGACGCGGATCATGGCGCGGGCGTAGGGGCCGAAGGAGCAGCGGCAGAGCGGGATCTGGTTCATGATCGCAGCCCCGTCCACCAGCCATCCGATGGTGCCGATGTCCGCCCAGGACAGCGTCGGGTAGTTGAAAATGGAGGAGTATTTCGCGCGGCCGGACAACAGCTGGTCCACCAGATCCTCCCGCGCGACGCCGAGGGTTTCGGCGGCGGCGTAGAGATAGAGGCCGTGACCGCCTTCGTCCTGCACCTTCGCCAGCAACGCGGCCTTGCGGCGGAGCGACGGGGCACGGGTGATCCAGTTGCCCTCCGGCAGCATGCCGACGATTTCCGAATGCGCGTGCTGGCTGATCTGACGGATCAGGGTGCGGCGGTAGGCTTCCGGCATCCAGTCGTTGGGCTCGATCCGTTCCTCCGCGTCGATGCGCGCCTGGAAGCGGGCGGCTTCCGGGGAGAGATCGGCGGAGGCGGTGTCCTTGGTGTTGAGGGCTTGGCTGTACATGCGGGGAGTATGGAACGGAACGGGGGGTGGGGGGAAGAAAGGTTCAACGGTCGGGGCCGTGAGACAGAAGCGCGGCCTCCAATCGATGCAAGCGGACCAAGCGTCCACTGGCGCAATCAATGGTCCAACATCTGGAAAAACGCGGGCAACCGAATGGGCCAGCGTTTCCAAGTCGTGAATCTTACCGAAATCCTATTGCGCGTGGACCAGCAACGCTTTGAGCAATTTCTCCGCTGCCTGCTGGCAATGGTATGCCGCGATATCCCGCAGCGGTGGGTCTGGCCTCCCCACGCGCGGTGGAGCCGAACAGGATGACCCGGTTCGGATAAAAATATGCCACCAGGCGATCCAACAGTTCCGCGGGAACGCGTGAGGCAGTTGCCGAGATAGCGGGAGCCATGCGGGAAGTATGACCCGGAATACAGGGTGAAGGGACGGCTTCCTTCCCTACCGCCCCGCTTGCAGCCGCTGCAACGCCAAACGCGCGATCGCGGCCGGGGCGTCGTCGGGGATCGCGAATACCGAACTGACGTTGATCTCGCACAGGACATAGGTGTCCTGGCCGTCGGCAGTGCGGGGGCCATACAAGAAGTCCGCGTCCCAAATAATCGGCAGCGCCGCGGGATCGATACCCAGGACCGCCATCATCTGCGGTGTCCATTCGTTTTCCATCTTGGCCCGCAGCGCCTGGAACGGTGCGGCGGAGGCAGGGTGCATAATGCGGGGCCCCGGCTGCGCCTCGGGCGAGTCGGGACCCTCGGGCGGCGGAGGAATCAGGGCTTTGATGAACTGACGACCGAAACCGACGACCTTATCCGAACCCATGTAGCAACGGATCATCCCGTCGGGCAGGCGCGGCTGGAACGGCTGATCGACGATGCAGCCTTCGGGGGCGAAATACCCCTCGCACCGGGTCATGAAATCTTCCAGTGCCACGTCCTCCGGCATGCTGCCGCGCTGGGCGTGCAGCACGCGAACGGTCGCGGCGCCGGGCAGGGACTCGACCTTCCAGACCCCCTGCCCGCCATTGCCGCGATTTTGCTTCAAAACCCGCGGGCCGGCAGACCGCAAACGGGCGGGAAATTCGGTTCGGAAGGCTTGTGCCGTGCGATACAGATGCGTATCCGAACCCCAGCCGAGGTCCTTGGTGCGGTGCAGAACCTCCTTCACCCCCATTTTCAGGGTCACGTCCGGGTGGGCACTGACCCAAGGCCCGCGCGCCGCGACCTCACGCAACAGCGCATCGAGGTGGATGCGAGTCTTGCCGTTATGCAGGGGATCGACCCACACCAGCACGCCATCGGCCGCCAACAGCTGGGCACGGACCTCGTCGGCGAATTCCTCATCGTAGATCGCGGGTTCGGCGTGGATGCCCAGCGCGGCCAATTCCTCGAACACGCGATGGAAGCGGCTGTTCTGGGGCGTGGCGTCACGCCGAGCGTCGCGGTCGCCGCGGGATACGACGGCCAGACGGCCGGGGTTTTGGGGCATCGGTTACCCTCCTGTCGTTGTCGTTGAGCGCATCGTAACACAGAACGGCGCGACGGGTCCTGGATGTGAACTAGTTCACATATCGGGACCGGCCAGACCGCTATACTGCCGCTCCGGCCACTTAACACAACAGGCTGGAATGGAGTTACAGTATATCATGCCGGTCAGAAAGATTATATTGAAGGGCGCGGGTATCGAGGTCGATTATACCGTCGGTGCCAGCGAATCGTTCGTCGCCCTGTTCTACCGGGCCGGCGCCTTCGTGCGCAGCTTCACGCCGCTGGAGATCCAGACGGATGCGACCGGTCTCGGCCAGATGGTATCGGTGTCGCTGTTGCAATCCCCGGACAGCGGGGGCGAGCGTTTCGGCTTTTTCCTGCCTTTTATC
>CAIXEA010000002.1 GCA_903918315.1 uncultured Acetobacteraceae bacterium
CGCACCATACCGCGATAGGTAGCCCGGACAAGCCGGGCCATGACGGTGTAGAGCAGCGCCAGCAAAAATCGTTCCCGCGATGTGTGAATCCAGTAGGGCTTGACCCGAGCACCACCAAGGAGTGCGTCGCGAAAAACCACCGCCCATGGTCACGTGCAGTGGCGGCGGGGGTGCTCGGGTCAAGCCCGAGCATGACGGGCCCAATAGCCGTCCTGAGCCCACGCTTGAACCGGCCAGCGTGGGGGATGACGCAGCCCCGCGCCCGTGGCACGTTCGGGCGATGCGTATCCATCTGCAAAACCAGCCCAACGATCGGCTCTTCGACTTCTCCCACGCCATGTGGGACGAGGCCGCGGTCCGGGCCGGTGAAACCGGGCACCAGGTCACCATCGGCACCACCGTGGCCGACTTCACCTCCGCCATGACCACCGCCGAGGCGCTGGTCTGCGACGCCAGCGTCATCAAGGCCCGCTTCCCCTGCCCGGCCCCGCATCTGAGGTTCATCTTCGCCACCAATGCCGGGTTGGACCGCCTCGCCCCCTACGACTGGCTGCCGCCAGGCGCGATCCTGATGAACAACCGTGGCACGCATGCGGCCAAGGCGGGGGAGTTCGCGCTCATGGCCGTGCTGATGCTGGCCAACCGCATACCGGAGATGGTGACGCACCAGCGCGCCGGGCGTTGGGAGAAGCTCTGGGGGGCGACGCTCGCGGCCAGGCGCATCACCATCGTCGGCCTGGGCGCGCTCGGCGGCACCCTGGCCGGGCACGCGGCCCGGTTCGGCATGCCGGTCACCGGCGTGCGCAACACCGCGGCGCCGCACCCCGATTGCGCCCGCGTGCTGACCATGGAGGCGCTGGATAGTGTCCTGCCGGAGACGGATATCCTGGTCCTCGCCTGCCCGTTGACCGCGCGCACGCGGGGCCTGATGGACCGAAACCGCCTCTCAGCCCTGCCCGCGGGCGCCGGGTTGGTGAATATCGGCCGTGGGGAGCTGCTCGATCAGGATGCGCTGTGCGATCTGCTGGAGTCGGGCCATATCGGCGCCGCCGTTCTGGATGTGTTTACGCCGGAGCCGATCCCGGAGGGGCATCGTCTGTGGTCGACGCCGAATGTGATCATCAGCCCGCATACCTCGGCGGATGATCCCGCCACTTATAACCCACGCAGCCTGGACATCTTCCTGGCCAATCTGCGCGCCCATCGGGACGGCAAGCCCTTGCCCAACCAGTTCGACATCGCCCGCGGCTATTGACGGAGCCTCCATCATGAAACTCTACCGCTTTCCCCAGGCCGCCGGCATCGACACGCTGGTGTTGCAAGATGCCCCGGTTCCCACGCCCGGCCGCGGCCAGATCCTGGTCAAAATGCGGGCCGCCAGCCTGAACTACCGCGACCTCAACGTCGCCGCCGGGCGCGCCGCGCGGGGCACGGTGCCGGCGGACCTGATTCCGCTGTCGGATGGCGCCGGGGAGGTCGTGGCCCTCGGCCCGGACGTCACCCGCGTCGCCGTGGGTGATCGCGTCGCCGGGCTGTTCATGCAGAACTGGCTGGGCGGGGAGATGGAGCCGTATCATGTCGAAAGCTCCCGCGGCGGCGCCATTGACGGGGTGCTGGCGGAGTATGTGCTGTTCGATCAGGACGGGGTCGTGCACCTGCCGAACCATCTGTCGTTCGAGGAAGGCGCCACCCTCCCCTGCGCCGGCGTTACGGCCTGGAACGCGCTCTATGCCGCGCGACCGCTGGGGGTTGGGGAGACGGTGCTGATCCTGGGCACGGGCGGGGTGTCGATCTTCGCGCTGCAATTCGCCCAGGCCGCGGGGGCGCGGGTGATCGCGACGTCATCCTCGGACGCCAAGCTGGCGCGCGCGAAGGCGTTGGGCGCCGCCGAGGGCATCAACTACCGCCAGCATCCGGAATGGCAGGAACAGGTGATGGCCCTGACCAGCGGGCGGGGCGTCGATCACGTGGTGGAGGTCGGTGGCGCCGGCACGCTTGCCCGTTCCGTCGAAGCCGCGCGTATTGGCGGTCAGGTGCATCTCATCGGCGTGCTCACGGGCGGGGAGATCAATCCGACGCCGATTCTGCGGCGGAATACGCGGCTGCGGGGGATTTATGTGGGCTCGCGGCAAATGTTTGAGGCGATGAACCGCGCCATCGCGCTGCATGCGATCCGGCCGGTGATCGATCGCGTCTTCGCGTTCGCGGATGCGACAGCGGCCTATCACCACCTGAAGGGGCAGACGCATGTCGGGAAAGTGGTGATCCGTATCGGATAAGCCGAGCGCGCGTTTCTTCTGCCGCGGATGGCGCGGGGCTTGCGGAAAGGCCAAAACCGGACGACGCTCCTGCCCATACCGCAGGGAGAAACACCGATGGAATTCGGCATGTTCCATGAATTCCAACGCCGGCCGGGCCAGTCAGAGGCGGACGCCTTTACGGTGTCGTTCGAACTCGTCGACGCCGCTGAGACGACCGGCCTCGATGTGATGTGGCTGGCCGAATTGCACACCGCGCCGGAACGCTCGGTCCTGGCCGCGCCCCTGACCATCGCCAGTGCCATCGCCACCCGCACCAAACGGATGAAAGTCGGCATCGCCGTTCAGGTCCTGCCACTCTGCCATCCGCTCCGCATCGCGGAAGAGGCCGCCACTGTCGACCATATCAGCCATGGACGCCTGATTTTCGGCATCGGCCGCAGCGGCTTCCCACGGACCTACGAAGCCTATGGCATTTCCTACGCCGAAAGCCGTGAGCGCTTCGCCGAAGTCACGGAAATCATCAAACGCGCCTGGACGCAGGAGGCGTTTTCATTTCACGGCAAGTTCTACGACTTCGAAAACATCCACCTGGTGCCGAAGCCGTATCAGGCGCCCTATCCCGAACTGCGCATCGCGGTGAACAGCCCCGACACATTCGTCGAAGCCGGTGCCGCCGGCATGCCGATCTTCGTGGCGACCCGGTTGGGGGATTTGACGGAACTGGTGCCGAACCTGCGCGCCTATCGCGCCGCGTGGGAAGGCGCCGGGCATCCCGGTCACGGCAAGGTCTATCTGCGCGTGCCCGTCTACGTCGCCGCCACCGAAAAACAGGCGCGCGAAGAGCCGGAGGAAAGCGTGATGCACTTCTACCGCTACCTCGGCGCCCGCATCGAGGCCTCCGCCGGCATGGTCGGCGCGCGCGCCATCGAGAACCGGTCCGAGCGCGGCCAGCGCCTGCAATCCATCGATTACGAAGAAGTGTTGCGCAGCAAGATCATCGTCGGTACCCCCGCCATGGTCAGCGACCGCCTGCACCAGTTGCGCGAGGAACTGGGCCTGTCCGGCATTCTGGCGGAGTTGAACTGCGGGATGCGGATTCCCGCGCCTCAGGTGCTGAATTCGTTGCAGATGCTGTGCGGTGACGTCACGCCCGGTTTCCGGTAAATGGCCGCCATGTCCCGATCATACTACCAACAACAAAGACGGGACATGGGGGGATATCTGCCGGCAAACCCGCGGCGCGTGCTGGAAATTGGCTGCGGTGAGGGCAATTTCATCGGCGGCATCACCGGGGCCTCGGAAACCTGGGGCGTGGAGCCCGATGCAACCGCCGCGCTCGCCGCGGCCTCTCGGGTCGATAACGTATTGACGGGGCGTTTCGAGGACGTGGCACCGGACTTGCCACTGGCCTATTTTGATCTCGTTATATGCAACGACGTGATCGAACACATGGAAGATCACGACCGGTTTTTGCGAATGCTGCGGGGATACCTCACCGCGGGCGGCGTCCTGATTGGATCGGTCCCGAACATGCGGAACTACAAGGTCCTGTTCGAGCTTTTGGTGCTGAAGGATTGGCGCTACCAGGACAGCGGCATTCTGGACCGCACCCATCTCCGGTTTTTCACCGAGCGTAGCCTGCGCCGCAGCCTGACCGACGCCGGTTACCGGATCGAGGTCTTGCGCGGCATGAATGGCAGCCTGTCACCCGGGCGATCGAAATGGGCCTGGCCGCGATTTTTATTGGCGTGCGCGGCCATCGGACTCACCTTGGGCGGAGCGCGAGACATCCGACATGTTCAATTCGGCTTTCGGGCGTCGCCATGCCAACCGCCGTAACCCACAATCGGTTCCCGCCCTGGTTGACCGCTCCCAGGACATCGGCTAACAATGGTTTCAAGAGATCTCTTTGAATCTCTCACTGACGACTTCAAGCGCGCCGGCCAGACACCGTTCAGGCCGGCGTTAGTATTTCGGCCGCTGCTGCGGCCACCTCCCACACCGATAAATCGTCCATCTTCGCGCTGTGCGCGATCACGGCGCGCGCGCATCGGCCGGCCGGGCTGTACTCGGCCGCGTTGGTCGGGCCGAACAGACCCAACGTGGGCGCCCCGGCCGCGGCGGCCAGATGCATCAGGCCCGAATCGTTCCCAACGAAGAGAACCGCGCGGCTCAGACAGGCCCCGATCTCCGCCAGCGTCAAACGCCCAACGAGATCGATCGCATCCGGCAAGGCCGCCAGCAGCGGGGCCGCCATGGCGCGCTCGGCCTCCCCCGGACCAGCGATGACCACCGCCAGGGCCCCCGGCCAACGCGCAGCGGCCAGTTGTTCAAACAGCGCGGCGAATCGATCCACCGGCCACATCTTGGGGGCCCAGTTCGCGGTTGGTGCCAGCACCACGATCGGACGGTCTTCCGGCAGCAATAAAGCCACCCGCGCGCGATCCGCCTCCGCCCACCATGCGGTCGGCAGCGGGGGGGGCGTCAGACCCAGGATGGCCGCGAGCTGCGCGGTCTTATGTCCCGCGGCGCGGCGCATCACCGCCCGCCGCCGTGTCGGCACCAGCCATGACAACGCGGAGGCCCGGATGTCCACCACGAGGTCCCAGTATGTGCGCACCGTCTCGGCCCATAACGGCAGCCAATGACGGCCATAGGGCCGCTTGCGCAGGACGATGACCCGTTCCAGTCCTGGCATGCGGGCGAACAGGCCCTCAGCCACCGGTCCACACACCACCGTAATCAGCGCGGCAGGGTGGGCGCGGATGAGGTGATCCAGCAATCCGGTCGACAGAACCGCGTCGCCCAGCCGGTTGGAGGTGACAAACAGAATGCGCATGCGCGCCCCGCTTAGCAGGGCCGCCGGCAGGAGGCGAGGTGGGTGTTTGACCTGGGCGCTCCGCTTGGGCAGCTTCCGCCGGGAATGGCATCCAAAGGGAACCCGACATGTCCGACGAAACCATGATGGCACTGGGGGAGGATTACCCCGAACTGCGGGAATCCGTGCGTAAGATATGTGCCCAATATCCCGGCACCTATTGGGCCGGGCTGGAAGACGAGCAGGCCTATCCGACGGCCTTCGTCGAAGAGCTGACCCAGGCCGGGTTCCTGGGCGCCTTGATCCCCGAGGAATATGGCGGCTCCGGCCTGCCAGTGCGTGCCGCGGCGGTTATCCTGGAAGAAATCAACGCCTCCGGCTGCGTCGCCAGCCAGGGCCATGCGCAGATGTACATCATGGGCACCCTGCTGCGGCATGGGTCAGAGGAACAGAAGCGCAAATATCTGCCCGATATCGCCGCCGGGCGGATCCGCCTGCAGGCCTTCGGCGTCACCGAGCCCACCACCGGCTCCGACACGACGCAGTTGAAGACCCGCGCGGTGCGGGACGGTGATTCCTACATCATCAACGGCCAGAAGGTCTGGACCAGCCGGGCGATGCATTCGGATATGATGCTGTTGCTGGCGCGCACGACCTCGGCGGACCAGGTGAAGAAGCGCTCGGACGGGTTGTCGGTGTTCCTGATCGATATGCGGGCCATGAACACCGGCACCGGGCTGGAGGTGCGCCCGATCAAGGCGATGATCAACCACAACACCACCGAGATCTTCTTCGACAATTTCCGTATCCCCGCCGACAGCCTGATTGGCGAAGAGGGCAAGGGCTTCCGTTACATCCTCGACGGCATGAACGCCGAACGCATCCTGGTGGCAAGCGAAGCCGTGGGCGACGGCCGCTGGTTCGTGAAGAAGGCCACGCAATATGCCAAGGACCGCGTGGTGTTCGGCGCCCCTATTGGCAAGAATCAGGCGGTGCAATTCCCCATCGCCCGCGCCTGGGCCGAACTGGAAGCCGCCGACATGGTCTGCCGCCGGGCGGCGGCCTTGTTTGACAACGGCAAAGAATGCGGCGCCGACGCGAATATCGCGAAGCTGCTGGCCTCGGAAGCCGCGTGGAAGGCGGCCGATACCTGCATGCAGACATTTGGTGGTTTCTCATACGCACGGGAATATGAGATCGAGCGCAAGTGGCGGGAGGTCCGTCTGTATCAGATCGCACCGATTTCCACCAACCTCATACTAGGATATGTCGGTCAGCACGTTTTGGGCATGCCGCGCTCCTATTGATACCAGGGGTGGGACCGGATCAACCTGGATCCGGTCCCATCGCTCCTATCGTCTGGTGCGGTTCCTGACTTCGACGTCAAAACGCCTTTCGTCCGGGTATATGGCCGGTGAGACAATCCCCACCGGCCAATGCCTTCTTAACCAGAAATTCCTAAGAAACCGTCTACCGAGCACTCCTTGCGTGCGTCAGGTTTCGGTTCATTGCGTCAAACCCCTTCGTAAGGCACATGTTCTTCCGCCAAGGCCCACAGCGTCCGGGCGGTCGGCATTTCCATTTCTTCCAGGATATGACCAGGTAGGCCGCCGCAACGGGATACGACAGCGATCGCGCGCATGATCTCAGCGGGAATGCCAATCTCCAGCATCAGGGCGCCGATGGCACCGGTCGCATTGATGGTCAGATGGCGGCCCATCTCGCGATCCACGATGCCGTTCAGCCGATGGAGCAGTTGGACATAGGGGCCGTTCAGGCCCACCGACTCCGCCACCTGGAACAGGCGCGGGGGGCGGGGATCATCTGGCTTGTGGAAAGGATGGCCAAAGCCAGGCATGGGCTTGCGCGCCGCGATGTGCTCTCGCACCACCTGGGTGCAATAGGCATCCAGATCGCCGCCTGCCTCGATCCCGGCTTTCAGGATCTTGGCGCACCCTTCCATGGTGCCGACGAAAACCCCGCCAATGGTCAGCAACCCCGCCGCCATCGCGACCTGCACTTGATCGGGCACGCTGTCATGCACCATGCGGGACACGAGCGATGAGGGCGTGAAACCATGCTCCATCAACGTCACCAGGCAGGCATCCAGCACCTTGGTTTCAGCCGGTGTCGGCGGGCGGTGCTTGATCAGGAAATACATCATCTCAGTGAACGAGAGTTTCCCGATCAGATCATCCATCAGGCTCTTGCCGCGGATGGTCACGGTGGTGGCGTCGGACCGCGCGATGCGGGTCCTGGGTGGGGGTGCTTTGGCCATGGCTTGGGTTTCCCTCGGTTGATGGCCGAGCTTATCACCAGCCCCTGACCGGGTTAACCTGCGGCCAACACGTCCAAGGAACCGGATGCCATGACCCTTCCCGCGCTTTGCCTCATCGCCGTCCCCGGCCGCCGCCGCCGCACCCTGGAACTGGCGCAGGAGGTCGAGAAGCGTGGCTTCGCCGGCATCTTCTCCCCCAGCCCCTTCGGCAACATGTCCCTGTGTGAGGCGCTGTCGTGGAATACCGAGACCATTCCCTTCGGCACCGCCATCGCCCCGATCTATCAGCGGACGGTGACGGATTTCGCGCAGAGCGCGGCCGTGATGCATGAGGTTTCGGGCGGCCGTTTCCGCCTGGGCATCGGCGTCGCGCACGGCCCCTCACATGTGCGCATGGGCGTGACGCCAGGCAAGCCGCTGGGGGATATCCGGTCTTTCGTGGAACGCTTCCGCGCGCAGGAGGGCCTGGGCGCCCTGCCCCCCATTATCATCGCCGCCCTGCGCAAGCGCATGGTGGCCCTGGCCGGGGAAATCGCGGAAGGCGTGGTCTTCGCCAATGCGTCCCTGTCGCATATGGGCACCTCCCTGGCGGCGCTGCCGGAGTCGAAGCGCAATGACCCCGCGTTTTTTATCGGCAACATGATCCCGACCTGCATCAGCGACGACATCGAAGCCGCCAAGGCGGTCAACCGCCGTACATTGACCAGCTACGGCTTCCTGCCGAACTACCGCAATTACTGGCGCGAAGCCGGCTACGAGCAGGAGATGGACGCCATTGAGACCGCCATCGCCGAGGGACGCAACGCCGACGTCCCGTCTTATTTCAGCGACCGATGGCTGGAGGACAACACCCTGTTTGGCCCTGCCGCCAAGGTCCGGGACGGAGTCGCGGCCTGGAAAGCCGCCGGGGTGAAGGACCTGATCCTGGTGCCATCCTCGGCCGCGGGCAATCAGCTCAAAGCCATTGAGGAGGTGTTCGCGACCTTTCGCTGACTCACGCCGCCCGCACGGCCAGAATCGCCAGCAGCACCGCGTTCGCGACCATCAGGGCCGGTGCGAAGCGGGCGACGGCCTGCTGCCAACGCCGCCCCGCCAATTGACCGGCGATCCCGACCACCAGCAAAGTCGGCACCGTCCCAAGCCCGAAGGCCAGCATACCCAGCCCGCCCGCCACAGGGTCCCGCGCCGAGGCGGCGACGGCAAGCGCGGCATACAGGAAGCCGCACGGCAAAAACCCCAGCGCGGCCCCGAGGGCGAAGGGGTTCCGCCGCGCCCGGCGCGACAGCCAGCCGACCGCCTGGCCCCAGCCTGGTGGTATCAGCAGCACCGCCGGCATCAGACCGCGCATCAGGAATAGCCCGGCGCCCACCAGCAACAAGACCGGCGGGAACCAACGCGGCAGCAGGGCCGCGGCGCCGAAGCCCATCAACCCGCCCAGCAACGCATAGACCGTCAGGCGCCCGGCATGGTACCCGGGCAAAGCCCCGGCGGCGACCCTGCGCCACTCGCACAGCCCGGTATCCGCCATCCGGTCTGCCACCTGCCCCAGCACGAAACCGCCGCACATCGCTCCACAATGCACCGGCGCGCCGACCAGGCCCGCCAGAAACAATGTAAAAATAGTGCCCCCGGTTAACGGAATTGTCCCGCACCACGCGGCTAACTGAAACAGATTGGCCTCCATCCGCGCCCCATGCGGCAAATCACCGACGAGCGCCTTGATCTGCATCAATGCCGCGGTGCGGCATGAAGCCCAGCGTCCCGTCAGAGCGAGCAGCGAAGGATGGCACGCATGGAAGTCGAGACAAGTGACGTCATTGTCGGCGTGATGATGCTGATATTCGGCCTGGTTGGGCTGACATTGGCATCAGGCGCGGCCGATGATGAAATGTACGTATTCGGCCTCTCATTGGTCGGCTTTGCCGCCATTTTCGGGGGCGGACTGATCAAACGACATTTCGACAAGGTGGAAGCCCGCCTACGGGGGGAGCATCACCATGTCTGACGTCGTGTACCGCAAGCCGGTCCAATACAACGACGCGGTGGTGAAGAAATTCGTCATCGCGACCATGTTCTGGGGCGTGGTGGCGTTTCTGGTCGGCGTTGTCATCGCCTCCCAGCTCGCCTGGCCGAGCTTGAATCTGGGCCTGTCATTTACCAACTTCGGGCGTCTCCGCCCCGTGCATACCTCGGGCGCGATCTTCGCTTTCGGGGGTTCGGCGCTGTTCGGCACGTCGTTCTATATCGTCCAGCGCACCTGCCGGGCACGCCTGTTCGGCGGGGAGGCGATGGCGAATTTCATTTTCTGGGGCTACCAGTTTTTCATCGTCATGGCGGCGCTGTCCTACGTGATGGGCTACAGCCAGGGCCAGGAATATGCCGAACCGGAATGGCATCTGGATCTGTGGCTGACGGTGGTCTGGGTTTGCTACGGCATCGTCTTCATCGGCACGGTGATGATGCGCGAAGAGCCGCATATCTACGTCGCCAACTGGTTCTTCATGGCGTTCATTCTGACGATCGCGGTACTACACCTTGGCAACAACCTGGCGATGCCGGTGTCCCTGTTCACTGCCAAGAGCTACAATGTGGCCTCGGGCGTGCAGAACGCGATGATCCAATGGTGGTATGGCCATAACGCGGTGGGCTTCTTCCTGACCGCCGGCTTTCTCGGGATGATGTACTACTTCATCCCCAAGGCATCCGGCCGCCCGGTTTATTCGTATCGTATCTCAATCGTGCATTTCTGGTCGCTGGTGTTCATGTACATCTGGGCCGGGCCGCATCACCTGCATTGGACCGCGCTGCCCGACTGGACCCAGACGCTGGGCATGGCCTTCTCGATCATGCTGTGGATGCCGTCATGGGGCGGCATGATCAACGGCATCATGACCCTGTCGGGGGCCTGGGACAAACTGCGCACTGATCCGGGTCTGCGCTTCTCAGTCACCGCCGTCGGCTTCTACGGCATGGCCACGTTCGAGGGCCCGGTGATGTCGATCCGCGACGTCAATGCGCTGTCGCATTACACCGACTGGGGTATCGGCCATGTGCATTCCGGCGCCCTCGGCTGGGTCGCCTTCATCACCTTCGGCGCGCTCTATTACCTCATCCCCGTGCTCTGGAAGCGGGAGGGGCTGTATTCCACCAAGCTCGCATCCTGGCATTTCTGGATCGCAACATTAGGGATCGTGTTCTACATCACCTCGATGTGGGTCGCGGGGATCATGCAGGGCCTGATGTGGCGCGCCTACGATGCGTTCGGCTTTCTGCAATATTCCTTCTCGGAATCGGTGAACGCCGTGCACCCGTATTACGTCATCCGGATGCTGGGCGGGGTCCTGTTCCTGAGCGGCATGCTGATCATGGTCTACAACATGATCATGACCGTCCGCAGCCCCTCGACAGCCAGGCGCGCGGCGGTTCCGGCCGATATCGCGATGGCGGGAGTTTAAGACCATGTTCATCCGTCACGAAACCATCGAGAAGAACGCCTTTCTGATGCTGATCCTGACCTTGCTGGTCATCTCCATCGGCGGCATCGTGGAAGTCATCCCGCTGTTCACGATCGAGACGACAGTCGAACATGTCACGGGCGTGCGTCCTTATACGCCGCTCGAGTCCCGTGGCCGTGACATCTACGTGCGGGAGGGTTGCTATACCTGCCACAGCCAGATGATCCGCGCCCTGCGTGATGAGGTCGAACGGTACGGCCACTACTCCATCGCCGCCGAGAGCATGTATGATCATCCGTTCCAGTGGGGATCCAAGCGCATTGGCCCCGATCTGGCCCGTGTGGGCGGCAAGTACTCGAACGACTGGCACTATGCGCATCTGATCAACGCCCAGAGTGTGGTACCGGAATCGTTGATGCCGCATTACGCCTTCCTGGCGGACACCCGGCTCGATCTCGATGATCTGACCAAACGATTGAAAGCGCAACGCGCCGTCGGTGTCCCCTACACGGATGAACAGATCGCCAATGCGCAGGCCGACGCGCGTACCCAAACGGATACGAATGCGGATCAGAAGGCCTTACTGAAGCGTTATCCCAAGGCTGTCGCGGTCGGGACCGGTGGCACCATCACCGAAATGGACGCGCTCATCGCGTATCTCCAGGTGCTTGGAACGATGGTTGATTTCGCCGATCCGGCAAATGAAAACCTGCGGCAATAGGGGGCGGAGATGATGGCACTGATCCAATGGCTGCAACATCACTCCGTGGTGATGATGTTTCTGGTTTTTATCATGATCCTCGTCACCACTTTCTGGCCTGGTCAGAAGGCGATGTTCGACAAAGCCGCTCATATCCCGCTCGACGACGATCGCTGAGGAGCCCGGAACAATGCCCACGAAAATCGAGAAGGACTCCGTCACCGGCGAAATGACCACCGGTCACGAATGGGACGGGCTGAAGGAACTGAACCGTCCGCTTCCAAAATGGTGGATCTATATCCTCTATGCCACCATGGCATGGGCGGTCGTCTGGTGCGTGCTCTATCCGTCCGTTCCGGGCCTGACCGGGTATTATCATGGCACGCTCGGCTATTCGCAGCGAACCACGGTCGATCGCGATGTCGCCGCCGTCGCGAAACAGCGCGGCACCTATATGGCGCGCATCAAGACCCTGCCGTTCGCCGATATCCGCAAGGACCCGCAATTGCTGGCGGTGGCGGAAACCGCCGGGCGCATCACCTTCGCCAATAATTGCCAGCCCTGCCATGGGGCCGGTGGCGGCGGCAACCCGGGCTATCCCGCTTTGGCGGCGGGCAACTGGATATGGGGTGGCAAGCTGGAAGACATCCAGCAAACCCTGATCTACGGCATCCGCAGCGGCCTCGATAACGCGCGGCAGAGCCAGATGCCCCGCTTCGGCGCCGACGCCATGCTGAAACCGGCGGAGATCGAGCAGATCGCCGACTATGTCATGGTCCTCTACGGCAAATCCAACGGCGATGCCGCGGCGGGCAAGAAGCTGTTCGCGGAGAACTGCGTCGCCTGTCACGGTGCCAATGGAGAGGGCATTCGTGAGGTTGGCGGGCCACGCCTGGCGTCCAAAGCCCATCTCCTGGGGGATGATCGCGCGACGGTCATCGCGCAGATCAACAACCCCCGCATGGGCGTTATGCCAAACTGGAACACCCGCCTCGACGAAGCCACGATCAAGAGTGTCACCCTGTACGTTCATGCACTGGGGGGCGGCGAATAGCCCTCCATGGCACATATCTCCAAACTCGATCGCCAGCGGCAGCTGGAGCAGGAAGAGGCCGGGCAGCATCTGTTCGCCAACCGCGTCCGCGTTTACCCTAAGACGGTACACGGACCGGTCCGGCGCTTCAAATGGGCGGTTCTGGCCTTCTGCCTGGCGCTATACTACCTGCTGCCGTGGCTGCGTTGGTCGCGCGGTGTGACCCAGCCGAGCCAGGCGGTGTTGCTCGATATCTTTCATGAGCGGTTCTATTTCTTCAATCTCGAGTTCTGGCCTCAGGATATCTACTATCTGACCGGCTTGCTGATTATGGGCGCGGTGGCGCTGTTCCTGGTCACCAGCCTGGTCGGCCGCGTCTGGTGCGGATACACCTGTCCGCAAACGGTCTGGACCGATCTGTTCATGTGGATCGAAGCCAAGATCGAAGGCGACCGCAACGAACGTATGAAGCGCGACGCCGCGCCGATGACCCTGGACACCGCCTGGCGCAAGGCCGCCAAGCACAGCGCCTGGCTGTTCATCGCCTTTTGGACCGGCGGCGCATGGATCATGTATTACGTCGACGCACCGACGGTGACAGTCGAATTCTGGACCGGCACCGCTTCGACTCCGGTCTATTTCTTCACCGGCCTGTTCACCGCCACCACATATCTGTTGGCGGGTTGGGCACGCGAGCAGGTCTGCACTTATATGTGCCCCTGGCCGCGCTTTCAGTCGGCGATGCTGGACGAGCAGAGCCTGACGGTGACCTATCAGGCCTGGCGTGGTGAGCCCCGCGTTCGCGGCAAACGCACCGAGGGCCTGGGTGGTGATTGTGTCGATTGCGGTGCCTGCGTCACCGCCTGCCCCACCGGCATCGACATCCGCGACGGGATCCAGATGGAATGCATCAATTGCGGCCTCTGCATCGACGCCTGCAATCATGTGATGGAGCGGGTTGGCCGCCCGGCCGGACTGGTCACCTGGGACACGCTGGCGGACCAGGCGGCGAAGGCCGCGGGAACCCATGCCGGGTTCAAATTCCTGCGCCCGCGAACCATTATCTACCTCTCGGCCCTCGTGATCGCCGCCGTGGTGATGGTGGGCGCGCTGATCATGCGCCCTGGTATTGGCCTGTCGGTGCAACACGACCGAGCGCCCTTGTTCGTTCGCTTAGCCGACGGGAATCTGCGAAACGGCTATACCATCAAGATCATCAACAAGGCGCAAAGTCCGGTCACGTTCGAGCTGACCACCAGCGCCCTGCCGGGTGCCGTTCTGACGGAAGCGGATGAAGGGCTGGGACCCGCCACCCATCTGGGCCTGCCTGTCAGAGCCGATTCAGTCGGTACGTTCCGTGTGCTGATCACCGGCCTGCCGGCATCGTTCATCGATGGTTCCGCACCCATTGCATTCCACCTGCTCGACACCTCAACGGGTGAAACCTCGACCTATCACTCGGTCTTCATGGGTCCCAATAACGGAGAGCATCGATGACGAACGCAATGAGCTGGCGGCGCTATCCTTGGATCATCGCCTTGGGCATGTCCGTCGTGATCGCGGTGAACATTGGCATGATCACCGCGGCGCTGCGCACGTTTCCTGGCACGGCGAGCGGCGGCGAAGGCTTCGATCTGTCCAACCGCTACAACGCCGTGATCGAGCGGACCCAGCAACAGGCGTCGCTGGGCTGGACCATCGAGGCTGTCGCGGACGCGGAGGGTCACCCGGCCCTGGATCTCAAAGACGCGACCGGTGCGCCCCTGACCGGGGCCAGCATCGCGGCGAGCGTGCAACGCCCCGTCGGGGCCGAGCACACCACCATGATGGCGTTCCATGAGGTCCGGCCTGGCCGGTATGCCGGCGATGCCGCCCTGCCTTTGCCGGGGCAATGGCTTGTGCTGCTGACCGCCTCGGCGCGCGGCCATGAGGTGACCGCGACCCGGCGGATCGTGGTGAAGTGAGCGCCAGCCTCACCCTTGACGCGACCACGGACACGGTGGACGCCACATGCGCCCATTGTGGCGCGAATATGCCCGCCGGCAACCGGTTCTGCTGCCCGGGTTGCGCGGCCGCATTTGAAACGATCCAAAAACTCGGCCTGGGCCGCTACTATCAGCAACGCCTGCTGGATCCGGACATGCGCGCGCCCCGTCCGGACGCCAACACCGGTCCCGATCTCAATCGGTTCATCACCACCAACCCGGACGGGACGCATTCGCTCTCCCTGGCGGTGGACGGACTGCAATGCGGCGCCTGCGTTTGGCTGATCGAATCGGTCCTGGCCCGCCAGCCGCGGATCACGGCCGGCCGGGTGAACATGACAAGCCGGCACCTGAAGCTCAGCTGGGCCGGACCGGCCAGTTATGCCGCCACCCTGGCCACGGTGGTGGAACAGCTCGGCTACCGGCTGGTGCCATTCGACCCCCGCGCCTTGTCGGCGTCACGCGATCGCACCGGCCGCGCCTTGTTACGCGCCCTCGCCGTCGCCGGTTTCGCCGCCGGCAATGTGATGCTCATCTCCATCGGTCTATGGGCCGGGGAGGCTGCGGGTTGGCTGGCGAACATGGGGCCCGCGACGCGCGACCTGCTGCACTGGGTATCGGCGCTGATCGCCTTGCCCGCGATCGCCTATGCCGGGATGCCGTTCTTCGCCTCCGCGGCCAACGCGCTCCGTCAGCGTCGCACGAACATGGATGTGCCGATAAGCGTCGGGGTGATCCTGGTGACGTCCATGAGCCTCCATGAGACTCTGACGCACGGCCATGACACCTATTTCGACTCAGCCATTACATTACTGTTCTTTCTGCTGATCGGGCGGGTCCTGGACCATCGTGCCCGCGGCGCGGCGCGTGCGACAGCGGAACAATTGCTGACCCTGCGGGCACAGGATGTCGCACTTCTGCATGCCGATGGCACCACAACCCGGCAGGCGCAACAATCCGTCGTGCCCGGCGATCTCATATTCGTAAGCATGGGCGAACGGATCGGCTGCGATGGGGTCGTGGAACGGGGGATGTCGCAGATCGATGCCAGCCTGGTGACCGGCGAAAGCCTGCCCAGAGTGGCCGCGCCAGGTGCGCCGGTCTTCGCCGGCACGCTCAATTTAGGGGAGCCTCTGACGATCCGCGCGACGGCGACCGGCGATTCCACGCTGCTGGCCGATTGCGTGCGCCTTATTGAGGCGGCGGAAGCGCGGCGGTCGCGCTTCGTGGTTTTGGCGGATCGGGTCGCTCGCCGCTACGCACCCGCCGTGCATGTGACGGCGCTGGTCACGTTCCTGTGGTGGTATGGCGTGCAGGGAGTCACACTCAGCCAGGCCTTGCTGACGGCGAGCGCGGTTCTGATCATCACCTGCCCCTGCGCCTTGGCGCTGGCGGTTCCGGCGGTGCAGGTGATCGTGACCTCCCGCCTGTTCCGGGCGGGCGTGCTGCTGAAATCCGCGACGGCCCTGGAACGTCTGGCCTTGGTCGACACGGTTGTGTTCGACAAGACCGGCACGCTGACGGAACCTTTGCTGGCGCTCGATGCGCATGACGGCGACGCGGCGGTTCTGCGCGAAGCGGCATCCCTGGCCGCCAATAGCCGCCACCCCTTGGCCCGGGCGCTGGTCGCCGCGGCTGGTCCCGTGTCGATCGCGCCCGGCGTCACTGAATACCCAGGGCAAGGGCTGCGCGGCGGCACGGGCAGCCTGGGCAGCCGAACGTTCTGCGGCGTCGAAATCGCGACCCCGGCCGAGGCACCGGAATTGTGGTTTGCCCGCCCCGGCCAGACGCCGGTATGCTTTCGTTTCGGCGAACGTCCAAGGCCGGATGCCGCCGAAACGGTGGCGCGCCTGCGGGCTCTCGGTCTGGAGAGTCACATCATCTCAGGCGATCAGCCGGCCGCGGTTGAGCGGGTGGCACGCGCGCTGGGCATTCGCGATTGGCATGCGGGCTGCTCACCCACCCAAAAAACCGCCATGATCGAGGCCTTGGCGCAGCGCGGGCATCGGGTCCTGATGGTGGGTGACGGACTCAATGACAGCCCATCCCTGGCCGCGGCTTATGTGTCGGCCTCCCCGGCGACGGCCGCCGATATCAGCCAGACCGTCGCTGATATGGTCTTTCAGGGTATCAACCTCTCGCCGGTGGCGGCCGTTATCGCGGCTGCCCGCCGGGCCCGCGCGATCATGCGACAGAACCTGATGCTCGCCGTCGGCTATAATCTGCTGATGGTACCCCTGGCCATCGCCGGCTGGGTGACCCCATGGCTGGCCGCGGCGGCGATGTCGAGTTCGTCGCTGCTGGTCATGGCCAATAGTTTTCGACTGCACCGGGGCACCCGCGCATGACCGTGATCCTGTATCTGTTGGCGGCAAGCCTGGTGCTGGGCGGCGGCGGGCTGGCTTTGTTTCTGTGGTCACTCCGCGCCGGTCAATTCGAAGACCTGGACGGGGCGGCCCATCGTATCCTGTACGAAGACGATCCTGACTGACATCGGAGATCAGACCGGTGTAGCGTGATAGAGCACCCGCACCGGAGCCCCAGGATGTCCACGGAACCGTATTTTCTGAGCATCGCCGACGCCGCCCGCCTGATCGAGCAAAAAGAGATCTCACCAGTCGAGTTGACAAAGGTGTTCCTCGACCGCATCGACGATCTGAACCCTCAGCTCAATGCCTATATCACCGTCACCGCCGGCCACGCGCTCGCCCAGGCGCGGGAAGCCGAGCAGGAGATCATGGACGGCACCTATCGCGGCCCGATGCACGGCATCCCCTATGGCCTGAAGGACATCTACTGCACCGCCGGCATTCGCACGACCGGCCATTCCCGCACCCGCGCGGATTACGTGCCGGCCTTCGATGCCACCACGGTGACCAAACTGAACGCGGCCGGGGCGGTCCTGCTGGGTAAACTGTCCACGCATGAATTCGCGCATGGCGGGCCATCCTTCGACCTGCCCTGGCCGGCCGCGCGCAACCCATGGAACCGCGACCATGTGACGGGAGGCTCGTCGAGCGGCTCTGGCGCCGGGGTGGCAGCGGGGCTGATGATGGGGTCGTTGGGCTCCGACACCGGTGGCTCGATCCGCAATCCGGCCGCCTTATGCGGACTTGTGGGTTTGAAGCCGACCTATGGCCTGGTGAGCCGGGCGGGCGTTTATACGAATTCGTTCAGTTATGACAGCGCGGGTCCCATGACCTGGACGGTGAAAGATTGCGCCATCCTGCTGCAGACCATCGCTGGGCACGACCCGTTCGACCCGGCCAGTGCCAACCGGGACGTCCCGGATTACCGCGCGGCGCTGACCGGATCGATCAAGGGCCTGCGTATTGGTGTGCTGCGCCATCTCTATGAAGACGACGTTCCCACGATCCCCGCGGTGAAAGCCGCGATGGAAGCGGCCTTCGACGTGCTGCGGGGCCTGGGCGCGGTGCTGGAGGATGTGCGCATCCGCAACGCCCACGATTATCACGACGTGAAGATCACCGGCGCTGAATCGGAGCTTTACGCGGTGCATGAGCCGGTGTTGCGCAAGCGCCTTGCCGATTTCGGGGAGGACTTCCTGGGCCGGGCTTTGGGCGCGCTGCTGATCTCCAGCGCCGACTACGTGCAGGCGAGCCGTCAGCGCCGATTGATGATCGAGGAGATGCAGCCGGTTTACGACAAATACGATGTGCTGCTGACCGCGGCGCCAGGCCCGGCCGGGCGTCTGGACGCGTGGCGGACCATCAATTTCTGGGAAAAAAGCTCCCTGACCACACCATTCAACGTGCTGGGCGGGCCGGCCTTGGCGCAATGCATCGGCTTCACTGAGTCCGGGTTACCGATGTCCATGCAGGTTGCCGGTCGGCCGTTCGACGACGCCACGGTCCTGCGTGTCGCGCATGCGTATGAAATGGCGACGCCCTGGCGATCCCGGCGCCCGGTGCTGGACCCGGATGCGGTGTTCCCCGCCGAACAGCCACCGGTGCCGCCCCCTGCCAAGGCCGATATCAGCCAGGCACGCCGCGATGAGATCGCGGCGATCTGCAAACGGGCCGGTTTGGTATTAAATGACCGCCATTTCGAGCAGCTTTGCGCGACCGCGCCGCATGTCGAGGCGATGGTGGCCCGGCTGTGGCGTGATGCGGAATTCTACGACGAGCCGAGCCAGATCTTCGTGCCGTGAGGCCCCCGCGCGCTGCTGGCGCGCGGGACCCGGTTTACCGCCGGGCTTTACGCGCGGCGTAGCGCGCATCACGGGCGGCTTTGCGCTCCGCTTCAAGCGCCAGCAAGGCGGCCTTGCGCGCGATTTCTTCTTCCGTCTTCTGGGCGGCCTGGCGCACCAACTCGGCCTGGCGGTCGGCTTCTTCGGCTGCCAGACGGGCGGCTTCGGCTTCCTTGGCGACTTTACGCTCCTGCTCCCGACGCTCCCGCGCTTCGGCGATCGCCTGACGTTCAGCGAGCTTGGCCTGCACGGCGGGATCATCCGGCCCGGGGCGGGCGCGGAATTTTTCGATCAGGGCCTGTTTGGCCTTCGCGGCGGCGGTCGCGCGGTCATTGAAGTTGGCGTGGTTGAAGGCCGGCAACTGTGAGTCTCCAGTGGATGAATAGCGGCTCATACCGCAATCGTTCGGTCGGCGCCATGCTTTCGGCGGAGCATCTTGTATGCAAAAAACTGCATCGGCCCCTTCTTTTTTCATCCGCGTTAGTAATTCGTTAAGACTTTCCTGTTTTGATCTCCCTTGAACACCGATAGCCCGCCGAACGCGCCAGGATCGCGCAAGCGATGGCGGTTGCCATGGCAAGCCCTGGGAGATGGGTCATGAAATACGCGCCACAACCACGAATCACCCGCATCATGCTGGGGGTTCAACCATGAGCTCCATTATCACCGGTCTGACTGCGAGCCAGATCGCAGGCCTGTCCACGACCGCCATCGCGGGTTTGACCACCACGGATATTCAGGCCTTCGCGACAACCCAGGTCGCCGCGCTCAGTTCGACTCAGGTATTGGCGATTACCACGACGGACATCGCGCAGTTCGCGGCCACCCAGATCGCGGCCATGTCCACCCTGGCCCTGGGCGCGCTGACGACGACACTGTTCGGACAACTGACCTCCACCGAACTCAGCGGCCTGACCACCGCGCAGATCGGCGCGTTGAACACCGCCGACATCGGGAACCTGACAACCACCCAACTCGGTGGGCTGAGCGCATCTCAGTTGGGTGCGATGTCGACGGCGCAATTCGGAAAAATCAGCTCCACCGATCTTGCACAATTGAGCTCGACCCAGATCGCCGGGTTGAAAACCGCGCAAATCGCGGCACTCAGCACGACTCAGTTCGCGGGCTTGACGTCGACCGAACTGGGGCAGCTGACCACAACGCAAATCGGGGGACTCATTACATCCGACCTCGCGGCCATCACCACGACCCAGCTCGGTGGGTTGAGTTCCACGCAGGCCGGAACCTTGAACACTGTCCAGGTCAGCGCTCTGACAACCGCGACGCTCACGGCGCTGACGACGACCCAATTGGCGGGTCTGACCGCGACGCAGCTGGGCTCACTCTCGACCACACAGGTCGGTGGGCTCACGACGACACAGTTGACCGCGCTGACCGCCACCCAGGTTGGCGGGCTGAAGGCCACGAAATTGGGCAGCCTGTCGACAACACAGTTGGGGGGGCTGACCTCGACCCAACTGGGCGGGTTGACCACCGCCCAGATTGCCGGGCTGACGACCGCTGAAACCGCGGCACTGACCACCACGCAATTCGGCGGGTTAACGGCGACGCAAGTGGGGATTCTGACCACCACGCAGTTCGACGGTCTGACATCGACCAATATCGGGCAGTTGACCACCACGCAGTTGGCGGGTGTGAAGGCGACCGAGATCACGGCGCTCACCACCACACAGCTCAGCGGGGTCACAACAACGCAGATCGGCGCCTTGAGCACCACACAACTGGGCGGCCTGACCACAACGATCCTGGCAGCCCTGACGACCACCCAGCTTGGCGGACTGGGATCCACCCAACTGACCGCCCTCAACACCATTCAGATCGGGGGCCTGACGACAACCGAGGTCACCGCCCTTACCACAACCCAGCTTGGTGGCCTTACGTCCACGCAGGTGGGTGTTCTGACCACCACCCAGGTGGGCGGATTGACCACGACCGCATTGTCCAATCTGACGTCCACACAGATCGGCGGCCTCAAAACCGGCGAGCTTGCCGCGCTCACGACCACCCAGTTCGGGGGCCTGACATCGACCCAACTGGGGGGCCTGACAACCGTTCAAATCGGCGGCCTGAACACCACGGATCTGGCCGCGATCACAACCACCCAACTCGGCGGCCTGACATCAACGCAATTGAGCGGATTGACCGTCGCACAGTTCGGCAGCCTGACCTCCACCAATCTGGGCAAGCTCACCACGACGCAGGTCGGCGGCTTGAAGCCAGCTGAAATCGCCGGTCTGACCACAACCCAGCTGGGGGGGATAACCACGACGCAAATCGGCGTGTTGAGCACGACCCAAATCGCCGGACTGACCCCGTCGACGATCGCCGCGCTGACGACAACGCAGTTGGGTGGGTTGACGACGACACAACTCGGCGTGCTCACCGCAACTCAGCTGGGGGGGATGACCACGACGGAGATCGCCGCCCTGACGACGACCCAACTCGGCGGATTGACGACGACGGAGCTCACAGCCCTGACGACGACGCAGGTTGGTGGGTTGCAAGCGACGGAGCTGGCGGCATTGACCACCACCCAGTTCGGAGGATTGACCTCCACCCAGCTCGGTGGATTGACCAGTACACAGTTGGGGGGCCTCACCACCACAAATATCGCGGCCATGACCACGACCCAGGCAGGCGGTCTGACCGCGACCGAATTGGGCCAGATCACCACCAGCCAGTTCACCGCGATCTCCACGACCGACCTGGCGCACATCACCACAACGCAGCTTGCCGGCTTGAAATCCACCGAACTGGCAGCGCTGACGGCGACCCAGTTGCCGAACGTGACGACCACCCAACTGGCGGCGCTCACCAGCGGTCAGCTGGCCGGACTCACCACCAACAGTCTGGGATCGCTCACGACCACGCAGTTTGGCAGTCTGACTTCAACCCAACTGGGCAACCTCACGGCCACCCAAATCGGTGGTTTGAGCACCACTGAAATCACCGCCCTGACGACCACCCAGTTGGGCGGCGTGACGTCGTCCCAACTGGGTGCGCTGACCACAACCCAGGCAGGCGCGCTTACCACCACCGTGCTCACGGCCCTGACAACGGGACAGGTCGGGGGCCTGAAATCCACCGAAATCGCAGCCTTGAGCAGCACGCAATTTGGCGGAATGACGTCGACACAGCTTGGCGGTCTGACGACCACGCAGATCACCGGCCTGAACACGACCGATCTCGCCAACCTGACCACCACCCAGCTTGGCGGCCTGACATCGACGGCATTGGGCGTGCTCAACACGAGCCAGTTCACCGCTCTGACCTCAACCAATATCGGCAAACTCACGACCACCCAACTGGCCGGCCTGAAGAGCACCGAATTCGGGGCACTGACCTCCACACAACTCAGCGGTCTGACGACCACCGAAATCGGGGCGCTCACCAACACGCAGGTGGGGGGGGTCACCTTCACCAACCTGGCGGCGATGACAACCACCCAATTCGGCGGACTCACATCGACCCAGCTGGGAAGCCTCAGCACCGCGCAGCTTGGTGGCCTGACCACGACTGAACTGACCGCGCTCACCACCACCCAATTCGGCGGATTAACCTCCACCGAGATCAAGGCCCTGTCCACCACACAGATTGGGGCATTGACCACGACGAACATCGGCGCCATGGCGGTAACCCAAATCCCCGGGTTGAGCGCGACGGATATCGCCGCCTGGACGACCACCCAGGCCTCCAGTCTCACGACCACAGGACTGGCCGCACTGGTGAAGACCCAAATCCCCGGGATCAGTACCGGCGACATCGCTGCCCTGACAACCACTCAAGGCAACGCCTTCACCACCACGCAAATCGCGGCCATGTCGGCGCCCCAGGTCAGCGCTCTGGTCACACTGGTTGGCTAATCCTTCGAAACCCCGCCATTTCCGGGAATGGCGGGGTGACCACTTCCAATTTCTGGAGCCGCCATGGACCTCACTGCGTTACTGCGTCGTGCGACAGAGACGCCGGAAGATGCCATTTCTCTCTACAAAACCTGGATCGCCCTGAACCACGATAACCCTGCCCTGCCGGCCGCGATGTTCAACCTCGGGGTCGCACTGTCAGATGCCGGAGACCTCGCCGGAGCTGCGATTATCTTGCGTGACACGATCCGGCTTGCCCCCAGTTTTGCGCCACCTGCCATCAATCTCGGCGGCGTTCTGGAAAGGCTGGGCCGCCGGGATCAGGCGATCGCGGTTTGGACAACCCTCGCCAAAGCCGACATGCCCATCACCGGGGAGATCATCGGCTTTAAGACCCTGGCCTTGAAACAGATGGGCCGGCTGCTGGAGGCCGCAAATCTCGACAGCGCCGCCGAAGAAGCCCTGCATCGCAGCCTCGCGCTGAATCCTGACCAGCCCGATGCGATTCAGCATCTGATCGCCTTACGGCAACGTCAATGCAAATGGCCGGTACTGCTGGAAACCGAACGCCTGCCGAAACGCACCTTGATCGGTGCCATTTCACCCCTGTCAGCGGCCTGCCAGGCGGACGATCCGATGTTCCATCTGGCCAATGCCTGGCATTATTGCCGCTATACGATTGGCCTGCCGCCTCCGGCGCCCATGCCCGCGCAGATCAAATCGCATGGAAGGCCGCGTATCGGTTACGTATCATCCGACTTCCGGGAGCATGCGGTCGGGTTTGCGATGACCGATGTCTTCGAAACCCACGACCGCGATGCATTCGATATATTCGCCTATGATTGTGGTATCAGCACAACGGACGCCACCCGGGCTCGGATTCAACGAGCCGCCTCGGCCTGGGTTGATCTGAATGGTTTGGATGACACGCAGGCCTGCCGTCGTATCGTGGATGATCGCATTGACATTCTGGTAGACCTGAACGGCTACACAAAAGATGCCCGCACGAAAGTATTCGCGATGCGCCCGACGCAGATCGCGGTCAACTGGTTCGGCTTTCCGGGCACGATGGGCAGCCCGTATCACCACTATCTGATCGCCGATGAGCACGTGATCCCGCTCGGGCACGAGCGCTATTACGCCGAAAAAGTCCTCCGCCTGCCCTGCTACCAACCCAATGACCGCAAGCGGCTGATATCGGCGCAATCGCCATCGCGCCAAGACGTTGGGTTACCAAACGACGCCTTCGTCTTCTGTTCCCTCAACGGCACACAAAAGATCACCCGACTGACCTTCGAGCGCTGGATGATCATTCTGCGCCATGTCCCCAACAGCGTGCTCTGGCTGCTCACAGCCACGCCCGATACGAATGGCCGTTTGCGCGCCGCGGCAGGGGAAATGGGCGTGGCACCCGAACGCCTGATATTCGCCGACAAAAGGGCCAATCCAGACCACCTCGCCCGCTATCCATTGGCGGATTTATTCCTCGACACCTTTCCCTACGGCGCTCACACGACGGCGTCGGACGCTCTATGGATGGGTGTGCCGGTGCTGACATACCGTGGCCGGAGCTTCGCAGCCCGCGTCTGTTCCAGCCTGGTCCACGCGGTGGGCTTACCGGAGCTGGTTTGCGACACACAAAACGACTACGTCGTCCGTGCCATCAACCTCGGCAATGACCGAAAGCATATCGCGGCCTTGCGTGCTCATCTGCTCGCGAACCGTGACCGCTGTACGCTGTTCGATACTCCACGACTTGTCCGCGCGCTGGAGGACCGATATCGCGACATGCTGACCGACCGCGCCAATGGATGCGTGCCGCAGCCGGATCTGAATAATCTCTCGGTCTACCGGGAGATCATGCTCGATACCGAACCGAGCGACGTGGAGTTATTGGATGAGTCCGCCTATCAGGCCATGTATCGCGAGAAGCTGTCCAGGCTGAGTGCCGTCTTTCCGGTCTCATCGGATATCAGGATGTGGCCCGATGTCAGGGCTCACGAATGCTTTCCTGCCAGGCGCGCATAATCGGATAAAGAAAATACGACAGCACGCTGCGCGTTCCGACGTGCATTTCGGCCGTCACCGTCATCCCGGGAATCAACCGCGTCCCATCTGGTAAACCGTGCAGGCCCCGTCCTTCCAACGTTACCAGCGCCCGATGGTAGGAAGCCGCGCCTTGTGCGAACGACTCCTCCCCGACCGATCGCAACCGCCCGATCAGAGTACCATGGCGCTGAAACGGAAAGGCATCAATCTTGACGACGGCCGAATCGCCGGTTCGAACATAACCAATATCCGTGGACCCGATTGAAACATCCGCGATCAGCGCGGCGTCCGACGGTACGATCGTCACCAACGGCTCCGCCTCACGGAGCACCGATCCGATCGATCGTTTCGAAACATCCAAAACGACCCCGTCGACGGGTGCCCGTAACATCACCATATCGGCCAGCCGCTTCGCTTTCGTCAGCGCTTCGTCCGCGGCGGCGAGCTCGGTATGCGACTTCACCAGCGCTTCCAGTATCTCCCGCCGCCAGGCATCGATGAAGGCACGGCGGTCCGTCTCCAGCGACCGGAACGACTGTCCTGTCTCCGCCACCATGGTCTCAGCGGCGCGTAATTCCCGTTCAGTGCGCATCCGCGCGGCCCGCGCCTCCAGGTAATTCAGCCTGGATCCGCTTTGCGATTGGAGCAGGCTTGCCCGCATGGCTTCAAGTTCACGGGCAACGGCGAGCTGCTGTTTCAGTGAGGCTTCATTCATCTCGGCCGCGCTGACATCGGACCGCCAGGTGGCCGCCCTGTCGGCAAAGGCGGCCAGCTTCGCATCATACTGCGCGCTTCGCTGCCGGAACAGAGTCAGCTCGAGGCGCTGCTCGGCTGTGTCACTCCCCGGCTGGAAGGGCGCCTGATCCAATTCGGCCTGGAGGCGCGCGTGCCGGATGGCCAGCGCATCACGCTGCGCAGTCAGCATGACCTGATCAGCCTGCGCAAACGTCGGATCAAGGGTCACCAGGACCTCACCCCGCCGCACGGCATCACCAGGCTTAACCCGGATCTCGCGCACGACAGATAGTTGCATCGGCTGTACAACAACCGTCGGCGTATCCGTCGTCACCCGCCCCGTACCGGCGACGATCATGTCAACTTTCAGGATCGCAGCGAGGCCAATCAAAGACACCATCATTGTCGAGGCCGCATAATGGGTGCGCCGCAACCAACGCGGTGGCGGGGTCGCGAGGAAATCTTCCAACATCATGCAAAGTGCCTCGTCTGCTGATGCCAAAGGCGTTGATACATCTCGCAGCGCGTCAGCAAAACCGTATGCGGGGCGAAATCTAGCACGCGCCCCTCGTCCAGAACCAGGATCGCATCCGCCGTCGTCAGCGAGGTCAAGCGGTGTGAAACGATGACCAGCGTTCGTCCAGCCGCGATCGCGGCGAGGTTGTTTTGCACCGCCGCCTCACTTTCAGGATCAAGCGCACTGGTGGCTTCGTCGAAAATCAGGAGCCGCGGGTTCGGCAGCAAGGCACGGGCAATAGCGAGACGCTGACGTTGCCCGCCGGAGAAATTGCTCCCATTCTCCTCGATGAGCGTGTCGTATCCATGCGGCAGTCGCTCGATGAAGGAATCCGCCCCTGCCATTTGAGCAGCCGCGACAACATCGGCAAACGGAGCCCCGGGCAAGGCAACAGCAATGTTGTTTTTAATGGTTGAACGGAACAAGAAATTCTCCTGCAGGACGACGCCGGTGCCACGGCGGAGGTGCGCCAGATCAAGATTCCTGATATCCGTTCCATCAAGCCGGATCGTTCCTTCGGTCTGTTCCAGGATGCCTTGTATCAGTCTGGTGAGAGTCGTTTTCCCGGACCCGGAACGCCCAACCACACCGACGATCTGCCCCTCGCGCACGCAGAACGACACCCGATCAAGCGCCGGCGTCGTCTGACCCGGATACCGGAACGATACCGCGTCGAATTCCAAGGCGCCACGGACCGGCGTCGTCATCCCCACGCGTGATGAATCGTATTCCGGCTTGTGCTGCATCACGCGACCCAGCATCCGAACGGCCAGCGTGGTTTCCTGATATTCGCTGATCAGCCCGACGATCTGAACCAGGGGCCCGGTCACGCGGCCGGCAATCATGTTGAAGGCAACGAGAGCACCGATGCTGAGCCCGCCACTGAATACCTCCAGCGCCCCGACCCCGAGAACGGTCATCTGCATCGATTTTTCCAGCACCTGGGTCAACACCGAAGCGCCGGCGGCGATGCGCCCGACCATGGCACGCCGGCGTGCACCGTTGGTCACCGCCTCATTCCAAAGCCTTTGCCGTTCCGGCTCGAGCCCCAAGGATTTCACCGTACGCATACCGTGAATCGTTTCGATCAGGAGCGTCTGGCGGGCCCCTTCGGCCTGGTACAGAATTTCCAGCCGGCGACGGAAACCCGGCACCATGATACCGATCAACAGCGCCATCAGGGATGAAAAAGCCAGGACAATCAGGGTCAGCCGAACGCTGTACAGCAGCAGTATCCCCAACAGCAGCGGCAGCGTCAGCGCATCCAACGCCGTCTGAAACAGCCGCCCCGTCAGGAATTGGCGGATCGTGTCGGTCTGCTGCAGGTTCCTGGTCAGAACGCCCGCGGTCGTGGCCTCAAAGAACGCCATCGGAAGCGACAGAAGGTGCTGAAAGACCCGCGAGGCCAGGCGGGCATCGGTTTTGCTTGTGACGACCGTCATCAGGACATGCCGCGCATAGGTAAAAAGCCCGTCAAACAGAGTGAGGGTGGCGAAAACCACCATCAACGCAAGCAGGGTCTGGGTGCCATGATGCACGATCACCTTGTCGATCATAATCTGAAACAATAACGGCATCGCGAATGCGATCAGCGAAGACATCAACGCGGCGACGGCAACATCCCGCAACAACCCCGCCTGACGGATCAGATCGGGTAAAAACCAGCGCAGGCCGAATGGTTCGACGCTCGTTTCATCCTCCGGGCAAACGACACAGGTCCGGCTCCAGTCTCGCAAAAAAGCAGCGCGGGATTGAACGATCACGCCGTCCTGCTCAGCCCGCGGATCCAGCAGATGCACGCTATGTTCGTGCACGCGCAGCAGCACGACCCAATGGCCATCCCGGTATCGTGCCATCGCCGGACAATCCCGGTGCAGGTCGGTCCAACGGCCGTGCCGACGTAGCTCGGCATGCAGTCCGCGGCGCAGCAGGACGGAAGGCACGACCTCCATTACGTCGATCATCGCCAGTTGCTCGGGGGGGAGCTGGATGCCACGATGCAAGGCCAACAGGAACACGCATCGCAGCAGGGTATGATGCGGTGAGAGCGGGGCGAGGTCCGGTCTGGCGATATGCGTGTCCATCACCGAGGCCACCGCAACAGGCATGCCAACACTATCCTGCCCTGATCCGCACCGAAAACCAGCCCCGTGATCGGCAATTCCTGCCGGGCGGCAGGGTGAGCCGGGCGGAATCGCGTCGAGGATCAACTGCCCGAACATGGTCATCTCAGGGCTGGTTTCCGCATAGCGGTCGATGGTGGCCAGAATGCGCCGTGTCGTGTCCGCATCAGGGACAGGTCCGGCCGGCAAGCCCGGCAGAAGATCGACAATCGGCGGCGCGGCAGCGCGGGCCGCGGCCCGAAAAGACGCCCGCGCGGCCGCGGTTTCCGCCGCCGCGAAGCGCGGACCGAGTTCGCCCGCGAGCCAGGCCAACACCGACGGCCAGTGCGCCAGTTGACGATACAGCGCCGGGACGAAGGGCTTGCCGTCGACCTCTGTCATGAAACAGGCCCGCACGGCCGGATCGATCGCCGCAGGATCAACATTGCCCGGCATCGGCGGGAGCATCGCGGGCGGGGTCCAGCCCCCCGGGAAGCCAGCCCCATGCGGCGCCGCTTCGGTCAGCAACCGGGCGAGGCAGGCCCCGGTCATGAGATTGACCGGCGAAACACGCACGAAATTCGTAGCCACGTTGCGGACCTGGGCGATATCCACCCCTTGCAGGGCGGCCGCGGGAATCGGTGCCGCGGGGGTCACGCGCACGGAACGCGCCAAAGCCCATCCCATTTCCGGAATCGCGCCCGAAACCATGGCGGGCCGGATCGACTCCCAGGCCCATTCCAGCACGCCCGGCATCGTCGCCAGGTAGCGTTGGAGAGACGAGACATAGGGCACCCCGGAAAAGCGCCGGATCTCATCGTAAATTTCCGCGATCCGGCCCGTCGCCTGATCTTCGTGCAATTCGGCCAGCAAAGCGGTCATGCCATGGTTTCCTCGGTTGGCCATGGTTTCCTCGGTTGGCCATGTTGTATGAGCGCAAGCTCCCCCATACAGTCGCCGCAAGGCAAGAGGGGACGACCACCATGACACCGGACGCCATCCGGGCTCACCCGCCGAAGGTTCTGACCGCGGCACAGCGCGAGACCTACTTCGAGACCGGATTTCTGGCCGCGGAGGGGCTGATCCCCGCCGATTGGCTACAGCGTCTGAACACGCTTTCGGATGAATTTATTGATCGGAGCCGGCACGAGAGCCCGTCGAACGAGGCCTTCGATATAGGCCCCCGCCACTCCGCCGCCACCCCACGTGTCCGCCGCTTGCGCGCGCTGGTTGATCGCCACCCCGATTTCTGGCGGTTCGCGGCCGAATCAGTGTTGGCTGACATCGCGTCTGACCTGGTGGGACCGGATGTGAAATTCCACAGCAGCAAGCTGAATTACAAATGGCCCGGCACCGGGGAAATCGTGCAGTGGCATCAGGATATTCCGGCCTGGCCACACACGAATTACTCGCCCGTCACCCTCGGCGTCTATCTGACCGACTGCCCGGCTGAGCAAGGACCGCTGACCTGCATCCCGGGCTCGCAGAGGGGGCCGATCTTCGTGCACCGGGATGAGGCCGGGACCTGGACGGGATCGGTGCGTCCGGCCGACATGGCGACGGTCGATCAATCCGACGCGGTCGACCTCGTCGGCCGCGCTGGCACCGTGATCGCGATCAATTGCCGCACGCTGCATGCGTCGCGGGCCAATGCCACGGCGCGGGTGCGTCCGGTGGCATTGTTCGTCTATAGCGCCGCGGATGCCTTTGCCTGGATGCCGGCGCCGACACCGACAACCCATACCGGAGCGATCGTGCGCGGATCGCCGGCAACGGTTGCCCATCTCGATCCCACGCCTTGCCCCGTGCCACCGGATTGGAGCAAGCTCGGCTACGGTTCAATCTTCGTGGCACAAAAGGCGGAGATGTGATGGACAGCCCCAGCTATCGTCTGAGTCGCCCCTCCTGCCGCGCGGAATGGGATGTTTATCATCGCATCCGCCAGGATGTGCTGCTGGAGTCTCAGAAATACGCAATGGAGCACCCCGACGAAGAGGACGAGCCGCATCATTACCCGCTGCTGCTATGGCGCGATGACCAGCCCATCGGGACGATCCGCATCGACAAGCTTGACGACACCGCCGCGGCCTTGCGGCTGCTGGCGATCGATCCGGCGCTCCAGGGGCAGGGCCACGGACGCGCGCTGCTGACCGAGGCGGAGCGGTTTGCCCGCGGCCTCGGCTGCGCGAGGGCGGTGGTGTATTCGACGACCGAAGCGATCGGATATTATGAGGCTGGCGGCTTCACCGAGGACGACTGGGCGGAGTGCGAAATCGCCGGGGTGGCGCAGATGGTGAAGCCGTTGCGGTAGCCGCCTCAGGTCGTTTCGGCGAACAATTCACGCCCGATCAGCATGCGGCGGATTTCGCTGGTGCCCGCTCCGATTTCATACAGCTTCGCGTCGCGCAGCAGGCGGCCGGTCGGGTAGTCGTTGATGTAGCCGTTTCCGCCGAGCGTCTGGATCGCCTCCAACGCCATCCAGGTGGCTTTTTCGGCGGCGTAGAGGATCGCACCCGCGGCGTCCTTGCGAGTGGTCTCGCCCCGGTCGATCGCCTTGGCCACCGCGTACACATAGGCCCGGCACGCATTCATGGTGGTGTACATATCCGCCAGCTTGCCTTGCATCAGCTGGAATTCGCCGATCGGCTGGCCGAACTGCTTGCGCTCATGCACGTAGGGAACAACGACATCCATGCAGGCTTGCATGATACCCAGCGGCCCCGCCGCCAGCACCGCACGCTCATAATCCAGCCCACTCATGAGCACGTTCACACCGCGCCCGACGCTGGATAGCACGTTTTCCTCCGGCACTTCGCAGTCCTGAAAGATCAGCTCCGACGTATTGGATCCGCGCATACCGAGCTTGTCGAGCTTCACCCCGGTCGAGAAACCGGCAAGTCCTTTCTCCACCAGAAACGCCGTCATGCCGCGCGAACCGGCGGTCAGGTCGGTTTTGGCATAGATCACCAGCACATCGGCGTCCGGCCCATTGGTGATCCACATTTTGGAGCCGTTCAGGATGTAGCGATCGCCCTTTTTGTCCGCGCGCGTGCGCATCGACACGACATCTGATCCAGCGCCCGGCTCGCTCATCGCCAGCGCGCCGACATGCTCGCCATTGATCAGCTTCGGCAGATAGCGGCGTTTCTGTGCTTCCGTGCCATTGCGCCGGATCTGGTTCACGCAGAGGTTGGAATGCGCCCCGTAGGACAAGCCGACGGATGCGGACGCACGGGAGATCTCCTCCATCGCGACCACGTGCTCAAGATAGCCCATGCCGGCACCACCATATTCTTCCTCGACCGTCACGCCGAGCAGCCCCATTCCCCCCATCTTCGGCCAAAGGTCCATCGGAAAGGCGTTGTCTTTGTCGATCGACGCCGCCCGGGGGGCGATTTCGGCGGCGGCGAATGCTTCCACCTGCCCCCGCAGCATGTCGGCGGTCTCCCCCAGGTCGAAATTCAGGGACGGGAGGCGGTTGGGGACGACGGCCATCACAGGGCTCCTCAGGATGTGGCGGGGGCGATTGTAACCCAACCATGGGCGGCTCAATATAGGCGGCAAAAGCCGATGAGGGAGACCGACCATGACCACCCCGCTTCCAAGCTATAGCAATGGCATTTCGACCGTTCCCTTGCTGGGTGAAACGATCGGGGTCAATTTCGACCGCACCGTTGCCCGATTTCCCGATCGGCCGGCTCTGATCTCCTGCCAGCAAGGAGTCCATTGGACATACAAGGAGCTGTCGGCGAAGGTGGATGCCTTCGCGGCGGGCCTGCTGGCACTGGGCCTGCAACCCGGGGACCGTGTGGGTATCTGGTCACCCAACAATGCCGAATGGGTGGTCACACAGTTCGCCACCGCCAAGGCCGGGCTGATCCTGGTCAATATCAACCCCGCCTACCGCCTCTCGGAACTCGAATACGCCCTGAACAAAATCGGCTGCCGCGCGTTGGTGACCGCCACCACGTTCAAAACCAGCGACTATATCGGCATGGTCAACACGCTGGCCCCGGAACTGGCGCGCGCCCGCCCCGGCCATCTTGATGCCGCCACCCTGCCGCATCTGCGGATCGTGATTCAAATGGGCGGCAACGCGCCCGGCACGCTCGCGTTTGACGCGGTGTATGCGCTCGGCGGGGCGGCCGAACGCCAAAGGTTGGTCGACCTGACGGGCGTCCTGCAATTCGACGACCCGATCAACATACAGTTCACATCGGGCACGACGGGCTTGCCCAAGGGGGCGACGCTCACCCATCACGGCATCCTGAACAACGGGTACTTCGATGGTGAAATGATGCGCATCACCGAGTTGGACAAGGTCTGCGTCCCCGTACCGATGTACCACTGCTTCGGCATGGTCATCGGCGCCCTCGCCTGTTCCAGCCATGGCGCCGCGATCGTATTCCCTGGAGAGGGTTTCGACCCCCTGGCCACTTTGAAGGCCGTCGCCGATGAACGATGCACCGCGCTTTATGGCGTGCCGACGATGTTCATCGCCGAACTCGACCATCCGGCTTTCAAGACCTTCGATCTGACCAGCCTGCGCACGGGCATGATGGCCGGTGCGCCCTGTCCGATCGAGGTGATGAACCGCTGCGTGCGCGACATGCACCTGACCGAGATGACCATCGGCTACGGCATGACCGAAACCAGCCCCGTGTCCACCCAGACAGCGATCGGCGATCCCATCGAAAAACAGACCGGCACCGTCGGCCGGGCGCATCCGCATGTCGAAATCAAGATCATCGACAACGAAGGCCGCATCGTGCCGCGCGGCACCAAGGGCGAGCTTTGCACGCGCGGTTATCTGGTCATGCTCGGCTATTGGGACGACCCGGAACGGACCGCCCAGTCGATCGATAAGAATGGCTGGATGCATTCCGGCGATCTCGCCATCATGGACGACGACGGCTATCTGAATATCGTCGGCCGGATCAAAGACATGGTGATCCGCGGCGGGGAGAACATCTATCCCCGCGAGATCGAGGAATTCCTCTATCGCCATCCCGCCATCCAGGACGTGCAGGTATTCGGCGTGCCCGACCAGCGCTTCGGCGAAGAGCTCTGCGCCTGGATCAAACTTCGCTCTGGCATGACCCTGACCGATGATGATGTCAAAGCCTTCTGCAAGGACCAGATCGCCCATTACAAAGTCCCGCGCCATATCCGCTTCGTCGAGGATTTCCCAATGACCGTGACCGGCAAGATGCAGAAATTCGTGATGCGGGAGACGATGGCCGCCGAGTTAGGGGTGCCGGCCGCGACAACCGCTTAGGTCACGCCGGCGCTTAGGTCACGCCGGCGGATCGTCGCATCAATTCGGCCGCTGCAGCTTACGCAGCGCGTCGAACGGATGCGGCTCCGGTTCCACCGCGGTGTCTGGCAATGTCGCATCCGGCATCCGCGGGTACGGGTCCAGGGCCAGCCCCAACTGCTCCGCCGCGGCTTCCCCCAGATCCAGCACCCCATTTTCAAAGGGGATCTCGTCATCCGCTTCGGGATCGAGATCGTCCGTCTCCGATCCCGCGGGCACGAAGCGGACGCTGAAGCGTTCCTCGACATCCGCCTCAAAATCATCCAGGGAGATGATGCAGGTTTGCACGACACGGGCTTTCAGGGTGCCGCGGCCCCGGATGGTCGATCCTGTTTCCCGCACCAGATGAAAACTGCACCGCAGGGACAAAACGGCGGGCAGCATCATGCGTTCGGTCAAGGCCAGACATTCCCGCGCGGTCGCTTCGACCACGTAGTCAGAACCATCGGCATGGATTTGCCCGACCAGAACCGGGCGATGGAGTTCGAGAGTCATTGCGTGGCCTCCCTCGCCGGCAGGAAATGGACCGTGCCCGCGCCCAGGTCCTGAATGGGCTGGGCGCTCAGACAGCTTTCCTGGGCGATCATCAGCCGGGCCAGCGCGGCGGGTGATGCCGCGTTCGGGGGCGGCGCGCCCCGCCAGATATTGCGGGCCAAAGCAGCTTCTAAAGCGGGCATGTCGCCGATCGCCATCGGTTCCGAATAAGCGAGTGCGCGGCCATGGAACGCCTCCCACATCGCGCGGACGCGGCGGCCGACGACCATATCGCCCACGCCCATCTCCCGCAGGTTGACATCCATGTCGCTGAACATGGCATCAAATACGGCCTGGGCCCAAGCCGGCCCTGGCTCGGGTTCCCGTTTCAGACGCTGGATCACGAGGAAGACATAAAGGCCGATGATATCGAAGCGCCCGTCCAGGGTGTCCGGCGCGGCGATCTCGGTAAACAGGTACGGGTCGCGGGCGGCGCCGACCGCGGCGGTGTAAAGGCTGAAGCCTGTACGCTCCTGCCGGGCGCGCCGCCCAAAGCCGAGGAAACCGGACAAATCTGGGTCTTTCTGAGGCGTTGATTGAGGTTGGCTGCTTATAGAACCTCGCGGCGCCGGAGTGAAAGGGGAACGCACGGGAAGATGATGCCGCCACGCGCAAGCTCTATTTGACACCGCATCCCTCTCTGACCGATGATCCTCGCTTCCATTGGACCCGCCCCGAAAGGGTCGCGGGCGGGGGATCCGTTGGGAAAACAATGACAAGGGTTTCACCCCAGATGATTTCCGCGCTGCTGCCGAACTACGCCCGAGCCGACCTCGCCTTTGAGCGGGGGGAAGGCGCCTGGTTGTGGACGGTGGATGGGCGACGATTCCTTGATTTTGGGTCAGGCATCGCGACCGCCTCCATTGGGCATGGGCACCCGCATCTGGCGCAGGCCATCGCCGCGCAGGCTGCCAAGGTGATGCACGTCTCGAACCTGTATCGCATTCCGCAGGCCGAAACGCTGGCCCAGCGGCTGGTCGACAACTCCTTCGCCGACAGCGTGTTCTTCTGCAATTCGGGCGCTGAGGCGAACGAGGGCATGATCAAGATGATGCGCCGGGCGATGTTCGATTCCGGCAAGGAAGAGCGCTACCGCTTCATCTGTTTCGAAGGCGCGTTCCACGGCCGTACGCTGGCGACGCTGGCTGCCACCGGCAACCCGCATTACCTGCATGGCTTCGGCCCGGTGGTCGAAGGCTTCGATCATGTGCCGTTCAACAACATGAACGCCGTGCGCGACGCCATCGGCCCCAACACCTGCGGCATCATCGTCGAACCCATCCAGGGTGAGGGCGGTGTCCGCCCGGCGGATATGCAGTTCCTGCGCGATCTGCGCGCGGTGTGCGACGAGTACGGCCTGATCCTGGGCATGGACGAAGTGCAGTCGGGCATGGGCCGCACCGGCAAGCTGTTCGCGCATGAATGGGCCGGCATCACGCCTGACGTGATGTCGTCGGCCAAAGGCATTGGCGGCGGCTTCCCCCTGGGCGCGGTGCTGGCGAAAGAGAAATTCGCCAAGGCGCTGGTCCCGGGCACGCATGGCACGACCTACGGCGGCAACCCGCTCGCCTGCACCGCAGGCAATGCCGTGCTCGACGTCATTCTGGCCCCTGGCTTCATCGAAGATGTGGAGCGTAAGGGCCGCAAGCTGCGTGCCGCGACCGACGCCATCGCCCGGGAATTTCCGACCGTGTTCGTCGATGCGCGCGGCATGGGCCTGTTGCAGGGTCTGAAATGCGTCGTACCGCAGGGCCAGATGCAAGCTGCCTGCGTTGCTGAGGGTCTGCTCGCCATCACCGCGGGCGACAATGTGGTCCGTCTGGCACCGCCGCTGGTGGTGACGGATTCCGACATCGATGAAGCAGCCGCCATGCTGCGCCGCGCCGCCACCAAGGTCGCCGCGGCGGTCGAGGCGGCAAAGGCCCCCCAGTGAGCTCGTCGCTCCGCCCGGTCTCGACACCGGATAACCGGTCACCCCACGGGGTGGCCGGTCCGCGGCATTTCCTCGACCTGCGGGACTTCGACAGCGCGACGTTGCGTCGCATGCTCGACATCGCGTCCGGCTTCAAGCGTGCGGGGGGCGTGACGTCGCGCCCGCTGGCCGGCAAGACGCTGGCGCTGATCTTCGAGAAACCCTCCACCCGAACCCGCGTTTCGTTTGAGGTCGGGATGCGCCAGCTCGGCGGCGATGTGATCACACTGACCGGCAAGGACATGCAACTCGGCCGGGGTGAGACCGCGGCCGATACGGCGCGGGTGCTCTCACGCTATGTCGACGCGATCATGCTGCGCACCGATAGCGCGTCCAAGCTGCAGGAACTGGCGGAATACGCAACCGTGCCCGTCATTAACGGCCTGACGGAAGCGTCGCATCCCTGCCAGCTCATGGCTGACGTCATGACGTTCGAGGAGCATCGAGGCCCGATTACCGGCCAGATCGTGGCCTGGTGCGGCGATGGCAATAACGTCGCGCGGAGCTGGATCGAAGCTGCGGTGCGGTTCGGCTTTACCCTGCGCCTGGCAACCCCCGCGAGCCTTCGCCCGCCGGCCGATCTGATCGAATGGGCCCGGTCCCAGGGCGGCGACATCCAGTTGATGGACGATCCCGCCGCCGCCGTCGCCGGCGCGCGGTGCGTCGTCACCGATACCTGGGTGTCGATGTCAGACGACCCCAATACCAGCCGCCACAATCTGCTGGCGCCCTATCGCGTCAACAGTGAGCTGATGGCCAAGGCCGCACCAGATGCGATCTTCATGCATTGCCTGCCCGCCCATCGCGGCGAAGAAGTCACCGAAGACGTGATCGACGGCCCGCAGTCCGTGGTCTTTGATGAAGCCGAAAACCGCCTGCACGCCCAGAAGGGTGTGTTGGCCTGGGCTTTGGGCGCGGCACGATAAAGCAAGGGCTGCACGCAGAATCCTGCGTGCAGCCCTCGGGCTTGCCCAGAACGGCCGACGGCAGCAGACTGTTCACCTCAGCAAAACAGGAGGAACCTTCATGCTGTACGAACTGCGAATCTACGAATGTGTCCCGGGTCGTCTGCCCGCGTTGAACAACCGCTTCAGCACCATCACGCTGAAAATCTGGGAAAAGCACGGCATCAAGCAAGCCGGCTTCTGGACGACCGTGATTGGTGAATCCAACATGACCCTATATTACATGCTGCAGTGGGATTCTCTCGCTGACAGAGAAACGAAATGGAATGCCTTCCAGGCCGATCCGGAATGGATCGCGGCGCGCGCGAAAACCGAGGAGGATGGCCCGATCGTGGCCAACGTGAAGAACTTCATCCTTGGCCCGACCCCGTACTCCGCGGTGAAGTAACGCTGAACGGGCAATGGCTCATGCCATTGCCCGGCTCACCTCCGCGAGCATCGCCTGCGCGACGATCAGATCGGATAACGTCGCACCCTCCGAAAACCATGCGCAAATCGGCCGCAGCACCGCTGCGGCTTCGGCGAATTGACCCTGCTCCCGCAAGATCGCCGCGAGGTCCGTGGACGACCGCAGTTCCCACAATTTCGCCGCTTGCGCCTGCGCAATGTCGATACTGCGCCGCAGGATGTCCGCACGCTCAGCATCCGTCCCCTGTGAGACCTGCGCCCGCAGCCGCATCAGCTCTGCCTCACACCACCGTTCGCCGGTCAGGTCCACGAGTTCCATGGCGCGGTCAATCAACACGTGCGCCGCGATGCGATCGCCACTCCGGATCGCCAGTTCGGCCGCCGCGCTCATGAGATACGGGAGAAAGGCCCAGTTCTTTTGCACGTCGAAATGCTCGATCGCCTGCAACATACGACGATAGGCCTCGAAATTGTCGGCCGTATCCGATTGCAGCGCCCAACTTTCGAACACCGCCCCTTCCGGTTCGCCTTTGAACGTCTGGTAGCTTGCCGACAGCGACAACAATTGTCCGGCGCGCGCGCGGGTCCGGGGAATGTCGCGCAGCAACATATGCTGGATACAGCCACGGCGCAGACCAAACACGACACTAACCCATCTTATTCATCGCATGGCAGGGATTCGCGAACGGACATGGCGCAAACATATGGAATCGTTCAGTGATTGGTTGCTTACACCCACACCGAACGCCGGACATAATCCGCCATGCCCGCCACCGATGAGGATA
>CAIXEA010000003.1 GCA_903918315.1 uncultured Acetobacteraceae bacterium
CCACAACCAGCGCCCAGTCGTCGTCCGTCATCCGTGTCAGCATGGTCGGCTCCCTGAAACCGACCTCCTATGAGTCAGACAACAGAGCGCGCCGGAATCCCCAAAAATGGCATATCAGGGATTCCGTCCACACGGCCTAAAGCCGCGCTGACAGGCAAGAAAAGCAAAGTTGCGATGACTTTTCGCGGCGGCACGCACGATCTTTGGATACGCTATTGGCTCGCCGCCGGCGGCATCAATCCCGATGTTGATGTGGAATTGATATCGGTGCCACCACCGAAGATGGTCGAACAGATGCGTGACGGCGCCATGGACGCATTCTGTGTGGGTGAGCCGTGGGGCGATCAGCTGATCTATCAGGAGCTGGGCTATACCGCCTGCGTCAGTGGTGAAATCTGGAAGGATCACCCAGAAAAAAGCCTCACCATGCGCGCCGACTGGGTCGCGAAAAATCCCCGCGCGGCGGAAGCGATGATGGCGGCAATCATCGAAGCCCAGATGTGGTGCGATAAGATGGAGAACAAATCCGCCATGTCCGTGTTCATGGGCAAGCGCGGCTGGATGAAAGTGCCGCCCTCGGAAATTTTGCCCCGGGCTGAGGGCCATATCGACTATGGCGATGGGCGGGACGTCAAAAATTCCCCCTTACTGATGAAGTACTTCTCAGATCACGCGGCCTATCCGTTCCAGTCCCATGATCTCTGGTTCATCACCGAGGATATCCGTTGGGGCATCCTGCCGCCGGATGTCGACAGCAAGGCCATGATCGCGGCGGTGAATCGGGAGGATCTCTGGCGCGCCGCCGCCGCCAAAGCCGGGGTCGCCGCGGCCGATATCCCCAAAAGCAAATCCCGCGGCAAAGAGACCTTCTTCGACGGTCATGTGTTCGATCCCGAGAAGCCGGCGGACTACCTGGCGGGGCAGCCCATCAAGAAAATAGCAGCCTGATCAGCCTGGGATGAGGTGCGGCGATCAAGGCCCGGCCTCATCCCGGATTTCCGGCACTTTCAGATAGACCCATAGCAAATTGATGGACAGCAAGGCCGCCGTCACCGCGAAGACGTAATTGATCCCCGCTGTCGCCGCCACCGCGCCACCCATCAACGGTCCCAAGGTATTGCCCAGAAAATAAGCCGACGAGGTCATCCCATAAACCAGACCTCGCTGCGCCGGTTCGGCCAGACGCCCCACGAGGGCATTGGCCGCGGGAACCACGCCCCCCACAAAAAGACCGAGGCCGAAACGCTCGACCACAAAAGCCCAATACCCCATCGGCAGCGCTTGCGGGGCGGAGAACAAGGCCGCGCCGGCGAGACAAATCATCAGGATGCGCCGATAGCCCATCGTATCCCCCCGCCGGGACAATAGCGGCACGGCGATCACACCCGCCAAACCCGTCACGGCGAAGGCCAGCCCGCCGAGGGTCGCGATATCCGGGCGGTTGCCCAGCATCTCCCGCACGAACAGCGTCACCACCGGACCCACGGCCTGGGTGGCGAATTGCGCCATCATCATCACCGTGATCACTGGCAAGAGCCCGCCCGATCGCAGCAGCGCCCCGAGGGACGCGATCAGAGAGGCCTTGCGCGCCGCCTCCGCCGGCCTGGTGAACCGCTCCGGCACCATCAGCAGCGTCACCACAAACGCACCAAGCCCGATGCAACCGGCGAACCAGAACGGATATCGGTAACTGCCGGTGACATCGGCGATGGCGCCGCCAATCACCGGGCCGATCAGCGAACCCACCAGATTGCCGGTGCTGAGCCATCCCAGAGCGTAGCCCAACCGCCGCTCCGGCACCTGGCTGGCCACCATCACGGTCGAGGCGGAGTTGAACCCCGCCAGCGCCCCCATGCCCGCCCGCAAGGCCAGCATGTGCCAAGGGCTCTGAGCCAATCCCATCAGAAAGGTGAACACCGCGATCCCCAGTGTGGATCGCAACACCATCAGCTTGCGCCCATACCGATCCGCCAGGCTCCCCCATATCGGCGCGGTGAAGATGGCGACGAAGGACGTCGCGGCGGCCAGAACCCCGGCCCACATATCCACCGCGGCGGGTGAGACCACCCCGAGATCGGGCAGAAACAGCGGCATGACCGGCTGCACGATGCTGAATGCCACACTCATGGTAAACTGCACCGTGACCATGGTCCAAAGCGTTCGCTGCCAGATTGGGGAGTCGTCGGAGGAGTCGGTCATGCGCCTTCAGCATTCGGCCTCAGCGGACAACTGTCAAAAATTCACGGACCGAAAAGGACCGGCAATCGACCTGCGCCACGACCGGTGCCAGTCTCGCCTCAACCGCACGAGAGACCGTCCATGACCGACCAGCCGTCCCCGAGGGCAACCGACCCGGCGGACACCACGCCCATCTGGCCGCTGGCCGCCACCCTGGCCGTGCAGACCTTGGCGACGATGTCGCTGTATTCCGTGCCGGCTTTGGCGCCGGCGATGGCGCGGGATCTCGGGGTCAACGGAACCCTCGTCGGGGGCTTCGTCGCCACGGCCTATGGCGTTGGCATCGTCTCCGCCCTGCTCTCCCCGGCCTTGATCCGGCGATATGGCGGCACGCGGGCGACGCAGGCCGTGCTGTTGGCAGCCTTGGGGATGCTGCTCATCGCCGGAACCGCGCAGGGCGTGCTGGCGGTCGCGGTTTCAGCCATTGTGCTGGGATTGGCGTATGGCGCGGCAGCACCGGCCAGCACCCATCTTCTGGCCCCGCGCACCCCCCGGCGGGTGTTCAACATGGTCATGTCCCTCCGCCAGATCGGCGTCCCGCTGGGCGGGGTGCTGGCCGCGCTGGAATTGCCGCCGCTGGTCGGCTGGCTCGGCTGGCGGGGGGCATTGCTGACCCAGATCATCCCCGTGGCGATTTTGATTCTGCTCATGGAGATCCCGCGCAAAGCCTGGGATGCCGACCGGGACCCGATCCGGCGCCGGCTGGGCACCACCTTGGTGCAGCCCTTCCTGTTGCTGGCCGACAACCGCATCCGCCGCCTGTCGGCCGGGGCGTTCATCTATTCCGGGCTGCAGCTGTGCTTCGTCGCGTTCATGACGGTGCAACTGACGACGGTGGTTGGCTTCAGCCTGGTGCGGGCGGGCCAGATTCTGGCAGTGTATCAGATCGCGGGCTCGGTCAGCCGGCCGATCTGGGGCTGGATCGCGGACCGCTTCCTGACGCCGATGCAGACCCTGGCGGTTCATGGGGCCGGGATGGCGGCGGCGGCGGCCCTGACCGGGCAGTTCGGCCCGTCCTGGTCTGGCACGGCTGTCGTGGGCGTGGTGCTGCTGGCCGGATGCACCGCGGGGGGCTACACCGGCGTGGCCTATGCCCAATACGCGCATCTCGGTGGGGCGAGACGGACAGAAGCGAGCGGCCTTGGCACGGCGCTGATGTTTTCGGGCGGCATGCTGATGCCACCGATCTTCGCGGCTTGCGTGACGGCGCAGGGCGGCTATGGAATGAGCTATGGGGCGGCGGGCCTTCTGGCGCTCGCGGCGGCGTTTTTGCTGGGTACCGCGAGGGGTGAGCGCGGCCAGGGTCAGTAGCAGCGGTAGGACAAGGATGGGCCAATGGTGGTGAAGTGACCCCTTCCCTGGAAAGATGCCGCCCATTGGGCCGCGCCGAAAGCAGGTTACATGTAACCCAATTGAAGAGTTCGCCATGGCGTCGGCATCAGGCCCCAGGTCATCACGCGTCACGGTTCGGGAACATCGCGAGCGCCTGCGTGAGCAGGGACTTCGCCCGATCCAGATTTGGGTGCCCGACGTGCGATCCCCGGCCTTTCGCTCCGAGGCGCATCGCCAGTCGCTGGCGACCGCGACGAGCCCCCAACGCGCTTGACGATCAAGCGTTCATCGACGCGGTGTCTGACTGGGGCGATGAATGAGGCGCGGCGACATTTGGACCTTCGCCGGCGGCAAGGACTCTGCGGGCAAACCGCGCTCCGTCGTCATCATGCGGGACGACAGGTTTGATGCAACGGACTCCATCACGGTCCGCGCCTTCACCACCGACGAAACCGAAGCGCCCCTGTTCCGCCTGGCCGTCGCGCCGAACCAGCGCAACGGCCTTCGCGCGCCCTGTCGCTGGTAGTGGACCACATCACCACGGTCCCCAAGACCAAGGTCAGCGCCCGCGTCGGCCGGTTGGATGACGAGGATATCCTGCGGCTCAACCAGGCCGCTCTCGTATTCCTCGGCCTGGCGGTCTCGCCAAGGATGAAACGCGAGCCCTGACCGGCAAGGAAGCCGCGGCGGTGCCGGTCACGAATCCGCGGCGGACGTGTTCGGAGCCTGGTTCGACGAACACCGCGGGATCACGCGATCGAAGGGCGGGTTATTCGGAACGCTGACCCGCGCTTCAGGCGCGAAAATCCGCTTCGCCCGGCGTTCGCGGTTTTGTTGGTGAAGCTGGCGGGCCACGCCGGATAGCGATGATCACTACGTTTTCGCCGTAGCCCTACGATAGGCAACAACCAACCACGGCGCGACTACGTGGCCAGCCCTGCAGCAATCCTTGCTTGCAGGTCCGGCCCCACCCGCTTGAAGCCCATCAACCTTGCCACGGTCCGAACCAAGTGAGCGTCGTCGCCCCCGGCGTTATCGTCGCGGGCAATCTTGAAAGCAGCCTTGATCTCCAACAGGGAGATACTGTCTGCTTTAATGGTCGCACCCGTTTCCACCGAGCGATCACGCACCGGGGGCGCATCAGCCTGTGTCTGAGTATACCAGAAGGTTCCATCAGTCAGCAGGTCGGAATTGCCTGGTCGCGCGCGTATGAGCGCAGTGCGGGTGGCTGCTAAAATCCGTGAGCCTGCCTTTTCTCGATCAAAACAGGCCGCGATCCGTCTCGCCACCTCTTCCACATGAATCGGACCTTCGGTATTCACTATTTTCTGCACCAATTCCACAAGCACGGAAACGGGCGCTTCATGCGGTTCGTAGGAGCTGTTTACGCGGAAGATCGCCCGTTTGTATGGAGGCATCTGCCGCTCTACTACCGGGGGCACCTCTATCGGCAGAGGGTCTGGGCTTGCAGGGTCCACAGGCGCCGAACGGTCGTCATTGGCCCCTACAATCCGCACCCCTTGTTCCGCCCGTTCGCGCGCATCGAACAATGCAGTTCGCAAGCGTTCGATCTCTGCACGCCGGTTGTAAAACCAATCCGTGCTCCAGATGCGGTGAAAATGCCAGCCGAGGTGTTCGAGCACATCCTGGCGCAGCCGGTCGCGCTCCCTCGCCCATAGCGCGCTATGGTAGGTCGCCCCATCGCATTCAACGGCCAAAATATAAGTGCCCGGCTTGTCGGGATGACGAATACCAAGGTCAATTCGGAAACCTGCCGAGCCGACCTGGTTATCGGCCAGGAAGCCAAAACTCCGGACGACATCGGCGACATCTTCCTCAAAGGCCGAATCCGCGTCTTCTCCGGTCGGGGTGCTATCATCCAGGCGGCCATTCTTGGCGAAATCTAAGAAACGCTTGAGAATGCGTGGCCCCGCCGCTGCCGTCCGGCTAAGGTCGATGTCGCCAGGATAGAAGGACGCAAAGACTTCGCAGCGGATGCGGGCGCGAGTAAAGAGTACGTTGAGGCGCCGCTCGCCACCTTCGCCATTGACCGGGCCGAATGACATGCTGGTCAGCCTGCCGCCTGCGATGGATGGGCCATAGCCGACGCTGACGAGAATCACGTCGCGCTCGTCCCCCTGCACGTTCTCGATATTCTTGACGAATAGGTCTTCCGCCTGCCCCTCACGCAAAAAGTTGTCGAGGATGGCGTCGTGCCGCCGCCTATCTTCCAACAAGAGGGTGATGAGATTGCGCTGGGCAAACGAGAAGGTGACGATTCCCAGCGATTGAGTTGGGTTCAGCCGGGCATGATCCGCGGCACGATCAACGATTGCGTCGCCTTCCTTACGGTTATCCCGCTTACCGCCCTTGTCGTAGACGCCATCCACCCGCGTAAAACAAAGACCGTAGGCCGGGTCTTTCTGCAGAGGCGATGGCGGGAGGATGAGATCCTTCTCATAGAATTCGAGGTTCGACACCTCGATTAGCGATGGATCGCGAGAACGATAGTGCCATCTCAGCATACGACCCGGGAGGCCGCGTGCCTCGCATAGGGTCAGGATGCTTTCCATATCGATCACTCTTGCGGCGCCATCGAGCAGATCAGGACCGCCATTCTCGTCGTCGCCCTCCGTCTCATCCTCGTCATCGGCCATCAGGCGATCGAAGAACGAAGAGGGCGGGAGTTGCTTCTTGTCTCCTACGACCACGATTTGGCTGGCGCGCGCAATCGCACCCAAGGCGTCTTCGGGGCGCACCTGCGATGCCTCGTCGATGACCAGCAGGTCAAAGGAAATAGTCCCCGGCGGCAGGAATTGCGCTACCGAAATCGGGCTCATCAGCAGGACTGGCTTGATCCGTTGGATGGCGGTACCCGCCTTCTCAAACAATCGGCGCAGAGCCATGTGCGCGCGCTTCTTGGCGATCTCACCGCGAACGACTCCCATCTCGCCCATCGCGCCTTGTGGAACCTGCGCGAGATGGGCCGCAAGGATTCTGGCCACATTGTCCTTGAGATGCTGGCGCTCCAACTTGGCAAAGGTGGCGACTAATTCATGGCGCTGTTCGTGGGAGAGGCTGCGCAGGTCTGAGTATTGGGCAAGAGCAAGATTCCAAAGGCTTTCTGCACGAGCATAGCGCAATTCTATGCTCGCAGTTGCGCCGCTCAGATCGCCGAGGCGCATCCTCGCTTCCAGCTCGGACAAGCCCGCCGCAATCAGCGTATTTTGAAGCCGGGACTGCTTGGCCCATGACCCATAGCGATCCGTTGCTCCTGCCATTCGATCAAAGCGCGCCGCCATCGCTGACAAATCTGCTGCCGCAAGCTCCTTCTCCCCCAAGACGGTGGGGTCGAGATCGAGAAGTTCCGTGACACCCAGCACGACGTTGCGGGCAACCGGCTCCGTTTCCCGCAGTGTCCGCAGCATAGCGGCGGCGGCACCCGCTTTGCCGGCGAGGTCGATTGCCTTGTCCCACGGCACCCTCACCGACGCTTCGGACAAGCGAGCGCACCAGTCGGCAATCGCCAACAATCTCGCAAAATCGCTCTTTTCGCCGCGCCAAGCGTCACCGAGAACACGGCTGCAATAGTCCCGGTCGTTCTCCCAATCCGCTTTCAGCGCCGCTATCGACGCGAGGCGATCAATCCGTTTCACTCGGTCGGCAGCGGTCTTAGGCAAGCCTTCCCGCAGCAGCCCGGCCAGTTCGCGTGATGCGCCGCGATAACTGCCACCCCAGCGCACGAAGAATGAGCGGGTGCCTGCCACCAGTGGCCCGCGTAGATGGCCAGCAGATGAGGAAAGTGCCGACTCTACGAACACTGCCACGGCTTCGTCGTGCGCTTTGCGCCAAGAGGCGCCTGCCTGCAGCGCTTCGCGAAGACGCGGTATGTCAGAAGCGCCGAGAACCGCGCGGGCAATGTCGGAACCGTCAGCCGGCAATCCCTCCAGCCGTTCCAACACATCAGAAAGGGGCGCAACCGCCTTCATGGTGTTCGGACCAGCCATGCCGAGCGCGACGAAAGGGGTGCGCATAGCGGTCGCGAGCGCGCCGACACTGTCCCGTGCGAAGGACAGCATGGAGGCAAGCCGAGCCAAGTCCACCGGCTGAAGGTCGAGATTGCGCGCCCCCTCGAAGGGATGCGGCGTGCCTTTCTCGCCATCCCCCAAAATGGCGCCGTAATCTTCAATGACAGCCAATAGCTTGGCCTCAGCCTCTCTCGACATGGACGCCAGGCATTCCGCCTTAAGGCTGGGAGGCGGATAGCCGTTGCCTATGAACAGGGACTGGCGACCGAGCACGCTGTACGCAGTCTCACCGGTGTTGCCGATGAGACGGTGCAACGCTGCTGCCAGATCATTTAGCCGGTCGCGGCTTTCTGTGAGGGCAGTTGGCGCTCCGGGCATACTAGCCCATCTTATTCATCGCATGGCAGGGATTCGCGAACGGACATGGCGCAAACATATGGAATCGTTCAGTGATTGGTTGCTTACACCCACACCGAACGCCGGACATAATCCGCCATGCCCGCCACCGATGAGGATACCC
>CAIXEA010000004.1 GCA_903918315.1 uncultured Acetobacteraceae bacterium
GGCGTTGGCCCGGACAAGCCGGGCCATGACGGTGGGAGCAGGGTGTGATCGGTCAAGGTTAAGGCTTTTGGTCTGAACCAACGCCATCCATCGCGCCGCCCTGGTTGTTCCGCGCCGGATCATCGCCACCTGTAAGCCTCGGCCCCAGCATTGATCGGTATCAACGCGCCCAGCCGGGTTCGCTGCCAGACTGATGCGGTATGGAGGTTCACATGATTCAACACCCCGCACCCTGTTTCGTCATCGCCGATGGCGGTCACGCCCGTTTCGTTTACGTTGGGGCGGCGCAGGCCCTGCACACGCGGTCCGCGCTCGACTCGAGCCACGCGCATGACCGATCCCACGATCTGGGCACGGACCGTCCGGGGCGGAGCTTCGAAAGCGGCTCGGTCAGCCGCCATGCCATCGAGCCGCGCAACGACCCGCATGAGATGGACAAGCAGCGCTTCGCCCGCCTGGTCGCGCATACCGTGCAGGAGGAAGCGGCCAGGGAGTCGTTCAGCACCTGGGTCCTGGTCGCGCCCGCGCATACGCTGGCGGTGATCAAGGCTGAGCTGGATGGTCCGACCGCGGCAAAGCTGGTGGGCACGCTGGCCAAGGATCTGACCAAGGTGCCCGACGACTCGCTGTATGAGCATGTGAAGGAATGGGTCCGCCCCCCGCACCGGGCCGCCTAGCGCCTGGCGGTCCCCTCCCTCATCGGCGGTTCTTTTCCCCTTTGACGCCGCCGGTGGGGGAGGGTGTGATCGCAGCCACTGATCCCTGTTCACCATTCACGATAACAACGGGTTGCTGATGATAAAGTCGGGCATTACCGGCGGTTGTGGCCTCTGCGTACCGATGCGTTAACCCAAACATGATGCTTGTTCCCTATGCTCCGTTGGGGTCAAGAGATGGTGCACAGGCCCCTGGCGTTGATGTCATAGTGTGTTGGGTGGCCGCTGATCTGGTGTTTGATAAATTTTGTAGCCGCGGCCCTTGTTCGCTGTTTGACGGGAACTCTGATGACGATGAACAGAAACCTACTCATCACGATCTCCGCCGCGGCCTCGATCGCCTCGTGGCAAGACGCCTATGCCCGGACCGCGCAGGTGGTTGGGAATGGTAATTTCGACAGCACGATCGCCAGTGCAAACGAAGTGGATTTCTCCGCGACCAGCGGCACGACGGGAACCTATACCGCGAATTCGACATCGTTGACGATCTCTGGCGTCGTGAATGGGGCTTTGGCGGTCGGGTCTGTCATCACCGGCCCTGGGATTCCCGAGGGAACGACGATCGTGTCCCAGACATCCGGCACCGCCGGTGGTAACGGCGTCTACGTTGTTTCCAATAAGACCACGGCCAATGCTGCCGGGCTGTTCGCGGATCAGGCTGCGACGATTACTGGCTTCAGCGGGACCAACGGTAACTCGTCCACAACACTGACAATCGACAGTGTGTCCACGGGAACCCTGGCGGTGGGCACGGTCATCACTGGCGCTGGCATTCCGGCGGGGACAACAATCGCGTCCCAGGTGAGTGGCACGGCCGGGGCTGCCGGTGTTTACACGACCAACACGGCGATCTCGACGGGAACGGCTGGCGCGACCTTTACCGCGGCGACAACGAGCGGCAGTAAGACTGTTACAATTTCGGCTTTGACCGGAACCGTCGCTATCGGGACTGTGCTCAACGATCCGAACCTCCCGGTAGGTACTACGATAACGGGGCAGACGAGCGGCACGACCGGTGCTGCGGGTAAATACACCGTCAGTCTCGCGGCAACTACGACCGCTACGGTTGCCGCGAACACCGTCACACCGGCCACTGATACCGCCCTCCAGATTCAGACCAGCGCCGCGACCGCCGGCGGTCAACTCATTCCCGCGGTCGGCGGCGTTTCCGGCGGCGTCACGGCAACCCAGGCGATCCAAACCACCAACTGGTTCACCCCGGTCACGACGACCAACGGCGGCCATCCTTTCGACTTCATCCAGAATGCGGGCGCCGGAACTTCGCCCAACAATTTCAGTGACGTTACAGACACCTCCACCACGGAAAATATCTGGACCCCCGCCAATGGCGGCGCAGCGGTCGGCACCGGCGGCACGGGCTTAAAGAACGGCAGCAGTTCCACCAACGTCGGGAGCGCCGCTGCCTGGTCCTGGGGGGCGGCGCAGCAGGCCGCCAGCCCGAATGGCAACTTCCTCGTCCTGGATGGCGACTTCTCGCCCGGTCCCATCGTGCAGACGCTGAATACCGGCGTCGCGGCCGGTCTGAACATCGGCGAATCCTACACCCTGACCTTCCAATACGCCTTTGCCGATTGGTTCGCGGACAACACCACGACCGTTCAGGAAGAAAACCTGCAGGTTGAAATCGGCGGGCAGATCTTTCAGACCGGAAATTATTTCAATTGCGCCAAGTGCTTCAGCGGTTGGAATACCTTCACCATCGTGTTCACCTATACCGGCACCGCACCGACCGCGCTCTCGTATAGCGGGGGCGCGCAAACCTACACCCCGTCGGCGCAGAACCAGATCACGTTCCTCGCCTCCGGCAATCCCAGTGGCGCGAACCCGTCGCTCATCCTTCTGGCCGGCGTGTCCCTGATCGCCCCCGAGCCGGCGCCGACAGCCGTGCTGGCGGTTGGCTTCCTGGCGCTCGTTGGGATTCATCTGCGCCAGCGGTTCCGCCGCCTCCGCCGGGTCTTAGCCTGATCCGCACGGGATCAGGCTAAGGTACAGGGTTCGCGGCCAAGCCTGTGCCTTTGTCTGATCGCGGGAGCCAGGCTGCCGGCATGCTCGAACCATTCGAACCGTTCCTGTCCAATCTGGCTATCGATACGTTGCGCCTGGGCATCTGGCTGGGCCTCCTCGCGCTGATCTTCCTGCCGTTGGAATTCGCCTTCCCCGCCCGCCGCGGCAAAATCCTCCGCAAGGGCCTGGGTCAGGACATCATCTATTACTTCCTGGGCACGCTGGTGCTGCCCCTGCTGCTGAGCATCCCGGTCTGGGCCGTGGCCACCGTCGCGCATCGGGTGGTCCCCTATCATCTGGTGCTGTTCGCCGGCTCCCTGCCGCTCTGGCTGCGTGCCATCCTGACCTTGCTTGTCGGCGAACTCTTTTCCTACTGGGCGCATCGATGGAGTCATGAGGTCCCGTTCCTCTGGCGCTTCCATGCCATCCATCACAGCGCCGAGCAGGTGGATTTTCTGGTCAATACCCGTTCGCATCCGATCGACCTCGCCTTCGTGCGCTTCGTGTCGCTGGTGCCGCTGTTCATGCTGGGCCTGACCGGCCCCATCGGCCAGCCCGGCAGCCTGACGTCGAACATGGTGCTGATCATCGGCACGATCTGGACGTTCTTCATCCACGCCAATATCCGCTTCCGGTTCGGCTTCCTGGAGTATCTGATCTCCACCCCCGGGTTCCACCGCTGGCATCACACCCTCGATGGCCCGGTCAATCACAATTACGCGCCGATCCTGCCGTGGATGGACTGGCTGTTCGGAACCATGCATCTGCCGCCGCATGACGCGCCGGTGGCCTATGGCACGCGCACCAAGGTGCCCGACACCGTCATCGGCCAGTTGCTCTGGCCGCTGCTGCCCGAACCCCTCGCACCGACACAGGCGGAGGGCGGCGATCCCGCCTGATCGCGCCGGCAACGACACGCCGCAATTGCGCTTCCGCCCGGGCCGGGGCAAAAAGTCCCGGTAAAAGGAGCGCTCATGAACAACCCCACCTGGCAGGAAGGCGTCTACGCCGCCCTCAAGGCCGCCCGCGTCACCCAAATCGGCTACGTGCCCGACGCTGGCCACGCCCATCTGATCACCGCCGCCCATGCGGATCCCGATATGAAAGCCGTCGTGCTGACGACCGAGGAAGAGGGCATCGCCCTGTCCGCCGGCGCCTGGCTGGGCGGGGAGCGCTGCGCGATCCTCATGCAGTCCTCAGGCGTCGGCAACTGTATCAACATGCTGTCGCTGCCGCTGAACTGCCGCATGCCCTTCCTGACCCTCGTCACGATGCGCGGCGAGTGGGGGGAGTTCAATCCCTGGCAGGTGCCGATGGGCGCCGCCACCCAGCCCGTCCTCACCGCCGCCGGCGTCCATGTCCGCCGCGCCGATCGGCCTGAAGATGCGGCGGAGATGGTCGGCGCCTCGGCGGCATTGGCCTTCGACAGCCAGATTCCCGTGGCCGTGCTGTTCTCCCAACGTCTGATCGGTGCGAAGGTGTTCGTGAAATGACACGCCAGAACGATGGAACCCTCGATCGCCGGGTGGTGGTGGCGGAGCTGATGCGCGACCCCGGCGACCTGCTGGTCGTCACCGGCCTCGGGGCCGCGACCTATGATGTCGGCGCCACCGGCGACCGCCCCCTGAATTTCTACCTCTGGGGCGCCATGGGCGGCACCGGCATGATCGGCCTCGGCCTGGCGCTGGCGCAGCCCGATAAGCATGTGCTGGTGATCACCGGCGATGGGGAGCAGCTGATGGGCATGGGCGCTCTGGCCACCATCGCGGCCTCGGGCGCGAAGAATATCTCGATCGCGGTGCTCGATAATGGCCGCTTTGGCGAAACCGGCTCGCAGTTCAGCCATACCGGCCTGGGGGCCGATCTGGCGGCGGTTGCTGCGGCGTGCGGCTGGCAGACGGTGACGACGGCGCGCGACATGGATGAGGTCAAGGCCCTTGCCCCGCGTCTGCGGCAGGAGAGCATGTTTGCCGTTTTGCGCATCTCCGCGGAAGAAAAGCCCCGCCATCTGCCGCCGCGCGATGGGGCCTATCTGACCGACCGCTTCCGCCGGGCCCTGGGCGTGGCGGAGGTCTAGGCGCCTCGGCCTTGTCTCAATTTTGACTATTTATTTTGACTCTGGCGCTCATTCTCTGTTTGACGGAGAATGAGCGTCCAAAGAAAAGAAGTGACCGCGGGGCAGCCGGCATGATCCGGTTGAATCATCCGCACGCGAATAAGGGAAAGACGGGCCACAACCCGCCGCCGTAAGGGCGGGGCGCCCATGCTGCGTTGAATTGTCTCGGTTGATCAGGATAGCAAACGCTTTGTCCAGCATGACACCCCGCGTGGTGCGAACAGGCTTGTCAGCACTGCTGATGGCTTGGGCGGCCGCGACTCCGGCTTTCGCACAACAGCCCCCCGCGGCGCAGCCCGCCGGCCCGGTTGTTCCGGTGACCGTGGCCAAGGCGCAGCGCCAGGACGTGCCGATCTGGCTGCGCGGCCTGGGCGCGGCGCAGGCCTTGAACGCGGTGCTGCTGCGCACCCGCGTGGATGGCACCCTGATGCGGGTGCCGGTCAATGAGGGGCAGGAGGTCAGGCAGGGGGAGGTCCTGGCGGTCATCGACCCGCGCCCCTATCAGGCGGCGCTGGATGCCGCCCAGGCCAAGCTGCAGCAGGACACCGCCCTGCTCGGCAATGCCAAGGCGGATCTGGCCCGGTATTCGGCCCTGGCGGAACGCAGCTTCGCCTCCCGCCAGCAGGTGGAAACCCAGCAGGCCCTGGTCAAGCAGATCGAGGCGACCCTGGCCGGCGACTCCGCGCAGGTCGCGGCGGCACAACTGAACCTGGTCTATAGCGACATCACCGCGCCCTTCGACGGCCGGGTTGGCCTGCGCACGATTGACCCCGGCAATTTCGTCCGGGCGGCGGAGGCCGCCCCCATCCTGTCCCTGGCGCAGGTGCGCCCGATCGCGGTCACCTTCACCTTGCCGCAGGACCTGATGCCGGCGATTCAAAGCGCGATGGCGCGCGGCAAACCGGTGGTCGCGGCCTATGCGTCCGATGACCGGACCAAGCTCGATGACGGCGTCCTGCTGACCCTGGACAACGCGATCGACGCGACGACCGGCACGATCAAGCTCAAGGCCAGCTTCGCCAACGCCAACAGCCGCCTGTGGCCGGGGCAGTTCGTGAATGCGCGCTTGCTCGCGGGCACGGAAACAGGGGTCCTGACCGTGCCCACGCCCGCCGTGCAGCACGGCCCGGCCGGGCTCTATGTCTACCTGGTCAAGGACGATTTTACCGTCGCGCGTCAACCGGTTGAAATAAGTCGGGACGACGGACGTCTCACCGTCGTGACCAAAGGGCTGGAGGACGGCCAGACCGTCGTTTTGGACGGTCAGTCCCGTCTGCAAGCCGGCTCCCGCGTCGTGATTGGCGGCGCGACCAAGGCGGCGGACCAGCCGGCCGCCAAAGCCGGCGGATCGTGAACTCTAAGGACCTGCGCGACGCATGAGCATTTCGACCCCCTTCATCCGACGGCCCGTCGCGACATCCCTGTTCATCGCGGCGATGGTTCTGGGCGGGTTGGCGACTTACCCCTTCCTGCCGGTGGCGCCGCTGCCGCGCGTCGATTTCCCCACCATCAACGTCAATGCCAAATTCCCCGGCGCCAGCCCCGAGACCATGGCGAGCGCCGTGGCCCAGCCGCTGGAGCGCCAGTTCGCCGCCATTGCCGGCGTGGCGCAGTTGACCTCGGTCAGCGTGCAGGGCGCGTCCCAGATCACCATCCAGTTTGACCTCGATCGCAACATCGACGCCGCGGCGGGCGACGTCCTGGCGGCCATCAACGCGGCCAACGGGCAATTGCCCCGGAATCTGCCGTCGGCGCCGAACTATTACAAAGTCAATCCTTCCGAATCCCCGATTCTGATCTTGGCTGTACAATCGGATGCATTGCCGCTGATTGAAGTCAATGAATACGCCGACACCGTTTTGGCGCAGCAGATCTCGCAATTGACCGGTGTGTCGCAAGTCTTCATCGGCGGGGAGCAGAAACGGGCCGTCCGGGTGCAGGTCGATCCGTCCAAACTGGCGGCCATGGGCCTGACGCTGGAAGATGTGCGGGGCGTGCTGGTCAGCGCCAGCGTCAACGCGCCCAAAGGCACCGTCGATGGCGACAGCCGATCGTATGCGGTCTATGCGAACGACCAGCTGACCAAGGCGGATGAGATGAACCGGGTCATCCTGGCCTGGCGCAACGGCGCCCCCATCCGGGTGCAGGACATCGGCCAGGCGATCGACGCGGCGGAAAACCAGTTGCTCGCCGGCTGGCAGACCGGCAAGCGCGGCATCATCCTGCAGGTGTTCAAGCAGCCCGGCGCCAATGTCATCGAAACGGTGGAGCGCATCAAAGCTGAATTGCCCCGCCTTCAGGCCGCCATACCGCCGTCGATCCATACCAGCGTGGTGATGGACCGCACCCAGACGATCCGCGCCTCGGTCGAGGATGTGCAGTTCACGCTGCTGCTGTGTATCGCCCTGGTGGTGATGGTGATCTTCCTGTTCCTGCGCAATGTCTGGGCGACCATCATCCCGTCCATCACCGTGCCGGTGGCGCTGATCTGCACCTTCGCGGTCATGTATATGATGAGCTACAGCCTCGATAACCTGTCGTTGATGGCGTTGACCATCGCGGTGGGCTTCGTGGTCGACGACGCCATCGTGATGCTGGAAAACATCTATCGCCACATCGAAGACGGCATGGACCCGATGGAGGCCTCGCTCAAGGGCGCCGGGGAGATCGGGTTCACCATCGTGTCGATCAGCCTGTCGCTGGTGGCGGTGTTCATCCCCCTGCTGCTGATGGGCGGGATCGTCGGCCGCCTGTTCCGCGAATTCGCCATGACCGTGACCATCGCGGTGATCGTGTCCGGGATCGTATCGCTGACGCTGACCCCGATGATGTGCTCCCGCTTCCTCAAGCACCATACGGGCACCCACGGCCTGCTGTTCCGCGTCATCGAGCGGTTTTTCGACGGCATCCAGAAGGGCTATCAGGTCACGCTCGATATCGCGCTGCGCTTCCACATCGTGACCTTCGTGACCTTCGTCTTCACGATGGCGATGACCGGCTATCTGGCTGTCGTCATCCCCAAAGGCTTCTTCCCCGCCCAGGACACCGGCGTGGTCATCGGCCTGACGGAGGGCGCGCAGGACATCTCGTTCAAACGCATGATGGAGGTGCAGACCCGCCTCGGGGAGATCATCGCGGCAGACCCCGATACGGCGGCCTTCGCCTCCGGCATCGGGCCGGGCGTCGGTGGACAGACCATCAACAATGGCCGCCTGTTCATCGCCCTGAAGCCGTGGGAGGCCCGCACCGGCGGCAGCGCGCAGAACTATATCGCGCGCCTGCGGCCCAAGCTGGCCAAGGTGCAGGGCGGCGCCCTGTTCATGCAGGCCGCGCAGGACATCCGCGTCGGCGGGCGCCTGTCCAAGACCGAATTCCAATATACCCTGCAAGACGCGGATCTGAACGAGCTCTATGAATGGGCGCCAAAAATCCTGGCGAAGATGCGCTCCCTCCCGATGCTGCGCGACGTCGCCACCGACCAGCAGGTCGGCGGCAACACCGCCACGTTGGTGATCGATCGCGACCAGGCCTCCCGCCTCGGGGTGCAGGCGCAGGCCATCGACGACACCTTGTATGACGCCTTCGGGCAGCGCCAGATCAGCCAGTATTTCACCCAGGTGAACACCTTCCACGTGATCCTGGAGGTGCTGCCGAACCAGTTGTCGGATCTGGAGACCCTGAACAAACTCTATGTGAAGTCGAGCACCGGGCAGGTCGTGCCGCTGTCGGCGTTCACCAAATGGTCGACCATGCCGGTGCAGCCGCTGTCGATCAGCCATCAGAGCCAGTTCCCGGCCGTCACCCTGTCCTTCAACCTGGCCCAGGGCGCCGCGTTGGGGGAGGCTGTGGACGCCATCAACGCCGCGATCCGGCAGATGGGTATGCCCATCACCGTCAACGGCACCTTCCAGGGGACGGCTCAGGCCTTCCAATCCTCCCTCGCCAGCCAGCCCTATCTGATCGCGGCGGCGGTGATCACCGTCTACATCATCCTGGGCATCCTGTACGAGAGCTACATCCTGCCCATCACCATTCTGTCCACCCTGCCGTCGGCCGGTCTGGGCGCGCTGCTGATGCTGATGTGGATGAAATACGACCTGTCGGTGATCGCCATCATCGGGGTGCTGCTGCTGATTGGCATCGTGAAGAAGAACGGCATCATGATGGTGGACTTCGCCATCACCGCCCAGCGGCGCGATGGGATGGAATCCTTGCCCGCCATCCGCCAGGCCTGCCTGCTGCGGTTCCGGCCCATCCTGATGACCACCATGGCCGCGATGCTGTCCGGGCTGCCGTTGATGCTTGGCACCGGCGCCGGCTCCGAGCTGCGCCGCCCCCTCGGATTCGCCATGGTCGGCGGTCTGGCCCTGAGCCAGATCCTCACGCTCTACACGACGCCGGTGATCTACCTCTATCTGGACAAGCTGCAGCGCTGGCTGGTCCCGGCGCGGCGGTCGCTGCCGACGCTGGCGGCGAAGATGGGGGAAGCCTCCGCGGACTGAAGCCGTCATGGACGACAGCGTCCCGGCGACTTCGCGGTTCGGCTTGTGTAAACAAGGCGCACCCATCGCCGGAGACCCCGCATGACCGCCCATTCGCCCGACACCATCGCCAGCGTCCTTGCCCATGCCGACGCGCATCTCGACCAATCGCGGGAGCGACTGTTCGACCTGCTGCGCATTCCCTCCGTCAGCACCCAGCCGGAACATCAGGCCGACTGCGTCCACGCCGCCGCCTGGGTGCGTGATCAACTGATCGGCCTCGGTTTCGACGCCAGCCTGCGCCCGACCGCCGGCCATCCCATCGTCGTCGCGCATCATTCCGGCCCGGCGGGGTACCAGGGCCCGCATGTCCTGTTCTACGGCCATTACGACGTCCAGCCGGTGGACCCGATCGCGCTTTGGAACAGCCCGCCCTTTGAGCCGCAGTTGATCGACGGCCCCCGCGGCAAGCGCTTCGTCGCTCGCGGCGCGGTGGACGACAAGGGCCAGGCGATGATGTTCATCGAGGCCCTGCGCGCCTGGCACACCGCCGGCGGCGGCATCCCCGCCCGCCTGACCCTGCTGATTGAGGGGGAGGAGGAAGTGGGCTCCAAACACCTCGAACCCTTCCTCATTGCCAATGCCGCGGAACTGCGTGCCGATGTGGCCCTGATTTCCGACACCAATATGTGGAATGTCGAAACCCCCGCCGTCACCACCATGCTGCGTGGCATGGCCTATATCGAGCTGACCTTGAAAGCCGCCAACCGGGACCTGCATTCCGGGCTGTACGGCGGCTCCGCGTTGAACCCGATCAACGCGCTGACCAAGATCCTCGGGCAGTTGCAGGATGACAGCGGGCGCATCCAGCTGCCGGGCTTCTATGACACGGTGAAGCCGATATCGAACGCGCAAAGGGCGCAGTGGGACTCGCTGGGTTTCGACGAAAGCGCCTTCCTGGGCGATATCGGCCTGACCGCCCCGGCCGGGGAGCGGGGCTATTCCGCGCTGGAGCGCCTCTGGGCCCGCCCGACGGCGGACATCAACGGAATCTGGGGTGGCTATATCGGGGAGGGCAGCAAGACCGTCATCGCGTCCCACGCATCGGCCAAGGTGTCGTTCCGACTCGTGCCAGGCCAGGATCCGGATGCGGTCATGGCACAGTTCCAGCAGTTCGTGCACGACCGCCTGCCACCGGGCGCCACGGTGGAATTCGCGTCCTTCTCTCGCTCACCGGGGATCGAGGTCAACACCGATACGCCCTGGATCCGGGCGGCGCTCGCGGCCTTGACCGAGGAATACGGCCAGCAGGCGATCCTGATGGGCTGCGGTGGTTCCATCCCGGTGGTGTCGTCGCTGCGGCGGGTGCTGGGCATCGACTCCCTGCTGATGGGCTTCGGGCTGGACGACGACCAGATCCACAGCCCGAATGAAAAATTCGAGCAGGCCTGTTTCCATCACGGCATCCGATCCCACGCCCGGCTGTTGGCGAAACTGGGGGGATGACCGGCCCCCGGCTCCGCATCGTCGCGTTGCGGAGCCCTTTGGCCGGCCCCTTCGACCTGTCGATCGCCGCCGGGGACTGCGTCGCCATCACCGGTGCCTCTGGCTCCGGCAAGAGCTTGTTTTTGCGCATGATCGCCGATCTGGACCCGCATAGCGGGGAGGTTTTTCTGGACGGGCGCCGCGGAGCGGCATGTCCGCCCCGGCCTGGCGGCGGCAGGTGATCTATAACCCCGCCGAACCCGGCTGGTGGGACGAAGCCGTCGCGCCGCATTTCGCGGATCTGGCGGCGGCCCGGGCGATGGCGCCGCGCCTGGGGCTGGACCCCGCGCTGTTCGACGGCCCGGTGGCGCGCCTGTCCTCGGGGGAGCGGCAGCGTCTCGGTCTGATCCGCGCTTTGACGCTGCGCCCGAAGGGGCTGTTGCTGGACGAGCCGACCGGGGCCCTGGATGAGGATAACACCGCGCTGGCGGAGGCGCTGCTGCGCGCGCACCGCGCCGCCGGGGTCAGCATCGTGTTGGTGACCCATAGTGAGGCCCAGGCCGCGCGCTTTGCCTCCTCCCATCTCCGCATGGCCGATCGGCGGCTCGTATGACGCCGATCTTGCTGTCGCCGTTCGATATTGCGATCGCGGCGGTGCTGATCGTGCTGGATGCCGGGCTGTCGGTGGGTTTGCGGCTGCGCCTGCATCGCCAGCTCGCCATTGCGGCGACCCGGATGGTGGTGCAATTGGTGCTGATTGGCTTCGTGTTGCGGGCGGTGTTCGCCATCGCCTCCCCCTTGGTGACGCTGGCGGTCATCCTGGTGATGGTGGCGATCGCGGGGACCGAGGTCGCGTCCCGCCCGGAGCAGCGGCTGGGGCGGTTCGGGAATTATATCGTCGGCGCGACGTCCGTCAGCCTGGCCACATTTCTGACCGCGATCCTGGCGCTGACGACGGCCATCCGGCCCTCCCCCTGGTATGACGCGCATTACGCGGTGCCGCTGGCGGGGATCATCCTGGGGAATGTGCTGAACGGGGCGAGCCTGGCGCTGGATTCCCTGCTCGGCGGCGTACTGCGGGAGAAGGCGGCGATCGAGGCGCAACTGGTGCTGGGGGCGTCGTTCCGGCGGGCGATGCGTGGGCTGGTGCGGACCTCCGTGCGGCGGGCCCTGCTGCCCATCATCAACCAGATGTCGGCGGCGGGGATCATCACCCTGCCTGGAATCATGACCGGCCAGATTCTGGCCGGGATGGACCCGCTGGAAGCCGCCAAATATCAGATTTTGCTGATGTTTCTTCTGTCGGGCGGGAGCGGTTTGGCGGCGGTGGCGGTGGTCTATCTCGCCGCGGCGCGCCTCACGGATGATCGCCAGCGGCTGCGACTGGATCGGCTGCTGAGGAAGGGGTGAGGCCGCACGGGGCTGGGCGGGTTGAGGGAGGGCTTTTGCACCACCAATAGCACCAAGGATCGCTCGACAAAGGACATGGCAAAACCCCTACGCCATGAGCCCAGCCGTCATTGACCAGGATCAATGCCCCTAAGCGCCTCATATTCCCCTATGATCCCCAACACGCCCCCCCCCCCGGACAAACCCAAAGGACCCAACCCCATGATCGTCGCCGATGTGATGACCCGCAGCGTGATCTCCATCTCCCCCGATGCGACGGTGGAGGAAGCGGCCAAGACCATGCTCGCCCGTGCGATTTCCGGCCTGTTCGTTGTCGATGCCAAAGGCGAGCTGGCCGGCATCGTGACGGAGGGCGATCTCCTCCGCCGGGACGAACTTGGTACCCAACGTCATCGGCCCTGGTGGCTGCGCATTCTCGTCTCCCCCGGCCGGCAGGCGGCCGACTTCACCCGCACCTACGGCCGCCATGTCCGCGATGTCATGACCGCCGACGTCGTCGCCGTCGCCATCAGCGCGCCGCTGGAGGAGGTGGTGGAGACCATGGAAAAGCACCGCATCAAGCGCGTGCCGGTGGTGGAGAACAACCGCGTCATCGGCGTCGTCAGCCGATCGGATCTGCTGCGGTACCTGATTGGCCACGCCCGGACGAAGGATACCGGGCAGACCGATGACCGCACCATCCGCACCGCCATCCTCGATGCGCTGGACAAGCAGGCCTGGGCGCCCACCACGTCCTTGAACGTGACGGTGGCCGATGGCGTGGTCGATGTCTGGGGCACCATCACCGACGACCAGGAACGCCGCGCCATTCTGGTGGTGGCCGAAAACGTCGCCGGGGTTAAAACCGTGCATGACCATCTGGTCTTCATCGAACCCTATTCCGGCACCGTGATCGAGGCGCCTGACGAGACCAAGTGACCCCAGTCTACGACCTCGCGATCATCGGCGGCGGTATCAACGGCACGGGCATCGCCCGCGATGCCGCCGGGCGCGGCCTGTCGGTGCTGCTGCTGGAGCAGGGGGATCTGGCCGGGGCGACGTCCTCGGCCTCCACCAAACTGATCCATGGCGGGCTGCGCTATCTCGAACACTACGAATTCCGGCTGGTGCGGGAGGCGTTGGCCGAACGGGAGGTCCTGCTCCGCATCGCGCCGCATATCGTCTGGCCGCTGCGCTTCGTGCTGCCGCACCATGCGGGATTGCGGCCCTGGTGGCTGATCCGGGCCGGGCTGTTCCTCTATGACCATATCGGCGGGCGGCATCTGCTGCCGGCGACGCGGATGGTGGCGTTGACGGAGGGGCCGCTGCGGCCGGAATTCGCCCGTGGCTTCGAATACTCCGACTGCTGGGTGGATGACGCGCGGCTGGTGGTGCTGAACGCCTGCGACGCCGCGGCGCGGGGGGCCGATATCCGCCCCTGCACCCGCTGTGTGGCGGCGCGCCCGCTGGATGGGACCTGGTCCCTGACGCTGGGCGACGGGACCGAGGCCCGCGCGACCGCACTGGTCAACGCGGCGGGCCCCTGGGTGTCGCAGGTGCTGTCCGGCGTGCTGGCGCGGAATGCCCCGACCAAGGTGCGGATGGTGAAAGGCAGCCATATCGTGACGCGGCGGCTGTTTCCCGGGGAGCAGGCTTTCCTGTTTCAGAACGCCGACGGCCGCATCTGCTTCGCCATCCCCTACGAGCAGGACTTCACCCTGATTGGCACCACGGATGAGGATTACCGCGGCGACCCCGCCGCCGTCCGCATCAGCCCGGCGGAGGAAGCCTACCTTCTGACCGCCGTCAGCCACTATCTGCGCACGCCCGTGACCGCGGCCGATATCGTCTGGCGCTATGCCGGGGTCCGCCCGCTGCGCGATGATGGCGCGGACAAGGCGCAGGAGGCGACCCGCGATTATGTGCTGGAGGTCAGCGGCACCCCGCCGCTGCTGTCGGTGTTCGGCGGCAAGATCACCACCTACCGCCGCCTGGCGGAGGCCGCGATGATGCGGTTGGCGCCGTTCTTCCCGGGTCTTCCAGGCCCCTGGACCGCCGCGGCGTCCCTGCCAGGCGGGGATTTTCCCGCGGCCGATGGTGCGCCGCCGCTCACCGCCGAACTGTGCCGCCGCTACCCCTTCCTGCCCCCGGCGGTGGCGGCCCGCCTGACCCGCACTTACGGCACGCTGGCCCCGGCGATGCTCGGCGATGCCGCCTGCGCGGATGATCTGGGGGAGGATTTCGGCGCCGGCCTGACCGCGCGGGAAGCCGGCTGGTTGATCCGCCACGAATATGCCCGCACCGCCGAGGACATCCTCTGGCGCCGCACCAAGCGCGGTCTGCGCGTCACGCCGGATGGCGTTTCGCGGCTGGAGCGCTTTCTGGCCGGGTCGTTGGGTAGTCCAGACTGACCAACACCTCCCGTCGCAGGCGCTGATGCCACGACCCGCGATACGCGCCATCGCACCGATCCACATAAGCCACGGCCGTGATCGGCAGCGATCGCGGCCGGACCATCCGCGCCATCACGACGGCGGCCATGATGGCCTTCAGGGTCTGCCAGGTCAGGCCGTTCCAGGCGCCTTTGACGGCGTAGAGGGCGATGCGCGGCAGCAGCCTGGGCCAGCTGTCCCCGTATTTGCGGCCGATATACAGCCGGTTGCGCACGAATTGGTACCAGCGCCGCTCCGGCCAGGCCACCCGGTGTTCGGCCGCCACCTTGTGGCGTACCACCAGATCGCCGCGATAGGCGATCTGCCAGCCCATGGCGATGATGCGCAGGCAGAAGTCGAACTCCTCCCAGCAGAAGAACAAGGCTGGGTCGTAGCCGCCGGCGGTGTCCCAGGCGGCGCGGCGGATCGCGTGCCCGGCGCCGACAAAGGTGGCGGTGGGGAAGCTGCCGGCCGACAATGGCAGCAGCGCCGGCGGATAGCCCCACGATGACAGATCATCCGCCCCGTCATCGAAGCGCACGATCCGGCAGCCCACCGCGGCCAGCGCCGGGTCCCGGTCGAAGGCGGCGACCAGGCCGGCCACGGTGCCGGTCGTGGCGAAGACGGCGTCATTGTCCAGCGCCACGATCACCCGCCCGTGCCCGAACCCGCTGGCCCGGTTGCGCCCCAGCGCCACGCCGAGATTGGTGTGCGCGCACAGCAGGCTCACATCCGCCCGGTCCGCGATCGCCGCCGCCAACTGCTCCAGATGCGCCGGCTGTGACCCTTGATCGAGCACGGTCACATGCCGCGCGATGCCGGACTGATCCAGCGCGGACCGGATGGCGGCCAGCGTGTCTTCGACCCGATCGAGCGCCAGGATCACGATATCGGCGTCATAAGGATGGTCCGGCGGCGAGGCCGATCATGGGTTGCCCGATCCGTTGCCCGATCCATTGGGAGTCGCGAGATAGGCCAGTCGCTTCATCTCCTTGCGCCCGCGCGACACCGAATCCAGCACCAGGCCACAGCCCAGCGCCAGGCAGGACAGCAGGATCACGCCGGTCGACAGGACCGCGGTGGGCAGGCGAGGCACCAGGCCGGAGCGAACATACTCCGCCACCACCGGTGCCCCCAGCGTGCCGCCGCAACACAGCAGCGCCGCGGCCACCACCGAGAAGAATGGCAGGGGTCGTTCCTGCTGGACCAGCATGACGATGGTGCGCAGGATGCGCAGACCGTCCGGGATCGTGCTCAGCTTGGAGTGCGATCCCTCCGTCCGGTCGCGATAGGCGGTTGGCGCCTCCCCGATGGGCATGTTCAGCGTCAGGGCATGGACGGTGAACTCGGTCTCGGTCTCGAACCGTTCGGCCAAAGCGGGGAAGGATTTGACGAACCGGCGGCTGAACACGCGGTAGCCCGACAGCATGTCGGTTACGCCCTTGCCGAACACCAGCCGCACCATGCCGGTCAGAGCGGCGTTGCCCAGCCGGTGCCCGGGCCGGTAGGCGGTCTGATCGCGGCTGACGCGAGCGGCCGTGACCATGTCCAGCCGCTGGTCGCGCAGCAGGCGCACCAGCCCCGGGGCGGCGTTGGCGTCATAAGTGCCATCGCCATCGGTCAGGATGAATACATCGGCCTCGATATCGGCGAACATGCGGCGCACGACATGGCCTTTGCCCTGCAAGACCTCCTGGCGCACGACCGCGCCGGCGGCATGCGCGGCGAGCACGGTGCGATCGGTGGAGTTGTTGTCGTACACATAGATCGCCGCATCCGGGAGGGCGGCGCGGAAATCGGCGATCACCTGGCCGATGGCGGCTTCTTCGTTGAAGCATGGAATCAGAACGGCGATGCGGGGATCCGCGCCGGCCGGGCGCCCCGCGGGGTCGCCGCTGAGCCATCCCGGCCTGGCGCGCGGCAGGACCGCGGCTTCGGCGAGCCGATCGAGTGTGTCTGACATGCGACGACCCTAGCCCATCTTATTCATCGCATGGCAGGGATTCGCGAACGGACATGGCGCAAACATATGGAATCGTTCAGTGATTGGTTGCTTACACCCACACCGAACGCCGGACATAATCCGCCATGCCCGCCACCGATGAGGATACC
>CAIXEA010000005.1 GCA_903918315.1 uncultured Acetobacteraceae bacterium
ATCCTCATCGGTGGCGGGCATGGCGGATTATGTCCGGCGTTCGGTGTGGGTGTAAGCAACCAATCACTGAACGATTCCATATGTTTGCGCCATGTCCGTTCGCGAATCCCTGCCATGCGATGAATAAGATGGGCTAACGGGTCTCATTGGTTTGGCATCCGCCGCGCGCGGGCGCAAAGCGCGGTCTTAGTCCGTCGGCCATACGACTCGGCGGCTGATGATCCGGATCTCATGCCGCAACCAGCAGCATGACCGTCGCGCCGGCGCATAGCAGGATGATCGGGTTGATCCTGGTAAAGGCGAAAGCCACGGTCCCGCCCAGGGTGATCGCATAGGCGGTAAACCCGGTTTCGGTTGCCCGCATCAAGGCCAGGGCGCTGGCGAAGGTCAGGCCGATGGCCACCGGCGCCAGGGCGCGCTCAACCACCGGCCGCCAGGCGGACTGTGCCGCGCGGTGCCATCCGCGCGCGACGCAATGCACCACCAGGCAGGATGGCAGGAACATCCCCAGGAACGACACCGCCGCCCCGGGCAGGCCCGCCGCCTTTTGCCCGACCAGGAGAACGATCAACGACCCAGGCCCGGGCGCGGCGCGGGAGATGGCGAACATATCCAGGAACTCCGCGGCCGTCATCCAGTGGTAGTAGGTGACCGCGTCCCTCTGAATATCCGGCATGATGCCGGCGCCGCCGCCGAATGCCAGCATCGACAGGCCCGCGAACAGAAGGAAGAGTTGCAACAGGACCGGGCTCACGCCTTGCGCCCCCACCATGCGATCAGCAGGCTGATCGGCATCATCACGGCCAGGACATAAGGCAGCGGATATCCCAGAACGCCAATCCCCACCGTCACCGCCAGCGTGACGCAGCCCGGGGCGACCCGGCGGATATTGGTCAGCGCCAGCCTGACGCCCAGGCCCAGGTTCATGCCCAGCGCGACCGCGCCCATCCCCGACAAGGCAATGCTGAACCAAACCCCGCCATGGTGATGCAGATAGAGCGTCCCGGCGATCAGCACGATCACCACCGGCAGCGTGACCAGCCCGGCGAAGCAGGCCAGCGCACCGGCCACACCGCGCATCTGGGTGCCGATGAACACCGCCAGATTGACGTTGGTCGCCCCCGGCACCAGCTGCGACAAGGCATAGCCCGACAGGAACTGCTGCTCGTCGAGCCAGCCGCGATTTTGCACGACCTCCCGCCGGGTCCAGGCCGCGAGGCCGCCGCCGAAGCTCATCATCCCAATCCGCATGAAGCCCACGAACAAAGCCGCGAGGCTTGGGCGGTCGCTGTCCCGATTCCCCATCCCGCCATTCAAGCGGGTACGCTATGCACTGCCCAGAGCCGCAGGGGATGACAACGCCATGGAATACAGATCGCTGGGCCAAAGCGGGCTGAAAGTGTCGCCTTTATGCCTCGGCACCATGATGTTCGGCGGCGTGACCGATGAGCCGACCGCGACGCGGATCGTCGCCAAGGCCCGCACGCAGGGGATCAATTTCATCGACACCGCCGATGGCTACAATAACGGCCAGTCGGAGGAGGTGGTGGGCCGCGCCATCCGCGATCACCGGGCGTGGTGGGTGCTGGCCACCAAGATCGCCAATCCAACCGGCGCCGGGCCCAATGCCCGCGGCCTGTCACGCCGGCAGGTGAACCATGCCGTCGATGCCAGCCTCGGGCGCCTCGGCGTGGATGAGATTGATCTCCTGTATCTGCACAAGGAAGACCATTCCACGCCGCTGGCCGAGACGGTACGGGCGCTGGCCGATCTGATCCGGGCCGGCAAGATTCGGTATTTTGGGGTGTCGAATTACCGAAGCTGGCGGGTCGCCGAGATCTGCCGCCTGTGCGACGAAGCCGGCATCGACCGTCCGATCGCCAGCCAGCCGCTCTATAACGCGCTGAACCGTGAGGTCGAGACGGAGCACCTGCCGGCCTGCGGCTATTATGGCCTCGGCGTGGTGCCTTACAGCCCGCTCGCCCGCGGTGTGCTGACCGGCAAATACAAGCCCGACCTCCCGCCTCCACCCGGCACCCGCGCCGGCCGTCAGGATCGGCGGATGCTGGAGTCCGAGTGGCGGCCGGAAAGCCTGCATATCGCCGCGGCCTTCACCGAACACGCGACGAAGCGGGGGATGACCACGGCCCAGTTCGCCATGGCCTGGGTCCTGAACAACCGCTTCATCACGGGCGCCGTCGCCGGTCCGCGGACCGAGGACCACTGGGACGCCTATGTCAGCGCGCTGGACTGCCGGCTGAACGCCGAGGATGAGGCCTTCGTGAACCGCCTGGTGACGACGGGCCATCCCTCGACCCCCGGCTATAACGACCCGTCCTATCCGATCGAGGGCCGCATCCCGCGCGGCTGACACCCGCATATTCATTTCAAATGGAACAAGGTCCGCTGACTCATTTCCTTGGTTTGACACCGTATCTATGGTTAGATGCGCATGGTCCAGCCGGCTCACAGGAGATTGGCAGCATGATACGATCGGTGAAACAGTATCTATCCGGATTGGCGCTGCTTCTGCTGCTGGCGGCGCCGGCGATGCCGGGGCCCGCTGGTGCGGCCAGCCCGTTCGACGGTCGTTACGTCGGCCCGATGAAGGCGACCAAGAACGATAACAGCGGTTATTGCAAGAGCGCAGACCACGACAACAGCGTTCTGATCATCAAGGACGGGGTGGTCAAATACACCTGGGGTGTTGCCTTGGAGGCAAAGATTGCCGCTGACGGATCGTTCGCCGATGACAAGCCGGGCGTCGCGATCCGCGGCGCGTCGCCGACGATCTCGATCAGCGGCAAGATCACCGGCCCCAGGCTGGAGGCCGATGTCGGCTCGTCGCGCTGTGCCGCGCATCTGTCGTTGACGAAATCCTGATCCTGGCCCCAGCCGACCGGGCGCCTTGATGAAGGGGCTTCATCGATGCGCCCGGCTTTGGTAGACTGCGCGCGGTGTGTTCCCGTAGCTCAGCAGGATAGAGCACAGGATTCCTAATCCTGGGGCCGTGAGTTCGAATCTCGCCGGGAACGCCACCCTATCCCGAAGGCCAGTCGCTAGAAAAACACGTAAGCCCGCACCACCACATTCTTGCGGCACGGCGCGTCCAGCGGCACCGTCGGGTCGATGCAGGCGGTGTGGAACGAATAGCGCGACACCGAGCCGTCGGTCACGGAGTCATAGCATTTCAGCATCGACACCTCATGCGGCTGCTGCCGTGGGAACCAGTACCATTCGTGCTCGGCCCGGTACGTGAAGCGCGTCGTCTCCCCCACGCGGTCATCATAGATCCGGTAGTTGGTGATATACGGCTGATCCGCGAAGGACGGCCAGGCGGCCAGCACGAAGGGGAACTGTTCCACCGTTTCCATCGGCTTGGCGAGGTTGATCGACACGAACCGCCGCGCCATTTTCGCGTCGGCCTCTTCCTCGGTGTAGTTTTGTTCCCGTCCGAAATTGCGCAGGTTGCGGGTCAGCAACTCCCGGCACCGCACCCGGCCGCTGTTATCATTGAGGTCGTTATGCACCAGCGTGGCGTAACGGGCGTTGACGCCAGGGTTCTTTTTGTCCTGATCTTCGGTGCGGTCGCCGGTGTAATCCTTGTCAAAGACATCGTGGTTATAAACCAGGGCGTCCGTCGCACCAGGGAAGAAGTCCAGCAGGAGCTTTTCGATCTCGGGGTAGAAGACGCGTTCCACCTCCGCCGGGTCATAGAAATTCTCACACTGGGAGTCGAGGTAGGCCAGCGACAGGCCGAGCTTGTCCATGCATTCCGGCGTGGTGGGCGACAGGCCAGGGTAATATTCCCCGATACGCCGCGCATCACGCATCACATGCGGGAACCAGAGGTCGCGCTTGCGGTTGTTTTCCTCATTCTTACGCAGCATCCGCGCGGCATCGGCTCGCGCGGGATCCCGCCAGACCGCATTGGACGGAACGACGGAATATGTCGGCCGTTCATAGATCGTATAGGGCATGGGCAAGGCCAGACCGCCCTCGGGTGCCTGGATGGCGTTGTTCTTGCGGATGTAATCGACACATTCTTCGAATTTCCGGAACCCGAAGCCCCATTGCGTCTGAATCGCCGCTCCGGGCGGCGCGTTCTGCACCAGATCGGCCACCCGCTGCCCCTCCCCGTCGGCCAACTGCGCCAGCGCGTCCTGCAGCGCCACGCCGGTCCCGGCATCGCCATTCCGGTCGAAGGACATATAAGACAGCCCGCCATTCGCCGCGATCGGCGGCGGCTGCCCTTCCGTGCGCTGCAGCGACGGCACATATGGCGTCCAGGTTTTCTCCGTCTCCGGCGTGACGCCGTTCCCCTCGATCTGGTCCATGGCATTTCTCCCCATTTTTCCGGTGCACCCTGGCACAGGAAACCCCTGCTTTCCAACCCTTGGCCCCTGGTCAGCGACGGACCGCCCTTGATTCCAATCACCCTTTGCGTTTGATAGGGCGTGATCCGTTCGTGGGATCAAGCAACAGCAGCTGAGGGACGACCATGCGACCGAACAAGATCAAACAAATGTGGCGCGAAGGTAAATGCGCGTCCCTGGGCTGGCTCTCCGTGTCCAACGGCTTCACGGCCGAGGTCATGGCGCGCCAGGGTTTCGATGCCCTGTGCATCGATCTGCAGCACGGCACCGCTGAAATGAGCGATGTTGGCCCCATGCTTCAGGCGATCTCCCAGACGGACACCGTCCCCGTCGTGCGGGTGGCGTGGAATGAGCCGGCGGCGATCATGAAGGCGCTCGACCTCGGCGCCATGTGCATCATCGTGCCGCTGATCAACAACGCCGAAGAAGCCGCCAAGGCCGTCGCCGCATGCCGCTATCCGCCCGTCGGCTTCCGCTCCAACGGTCCCGTGCGCGCCGTGCACTATGCCGGCGGCGATTACGTCGCCAATGCCAATGACGAAGTCATCATCATGGCGATGATCGAAACGAAGGAAGGCATCGCCAACCTGGAAGCGATCTGCGCCACGCCCGGCCTCGACGCTGTGTATATCGGCCCGGCTGATCTGTCGTTCGCGCTCGGCATGGCGCCGCGCGCCGACAATCCCGATCCGCTGCATATGGCCACCTGCGACAAGATCCTGGCGGCGGCGCACAAGGCCGGCATCAAGTGCGTCATGCACTGCGCGGGTGCCGAATTCGCCGCCGGCGCGGTCAAGCGTGGCTTCGACATGGTGATGCTGACCTCCGACCTGTCCTGCATGATCGCCGGCGCGCGCCAGCAGCTCGACGCGCTCAAAGCCAAAACCGCCTGACACCGGTACCGCGGGCCGCGGCCTCAGACAGTCTGTCTGGGGCCGCGCTTGCACCCCTCCCGCGTCCGTGGAAGCATCGTCCCAACGCGCACTAAACGGAGGAGCAAGCCTATGGACGTCGGCATGATGATGGTTTTCGCCAGCTACGGCTGGGAAAATTGTGGGGACCAACGGGTCTGGGACGAAGAAATCAGACTGGCCCGCATCGCCGCCGATTCCGGGTTCGATTGCCTCTGGTCCGCCGAACATCATTTCGCTGATTATTCGTTCGTGCCGGACAATATCCAGCTGATGACCTACCTCACGGCCATCTGCCCCAACATCGATGTCGGCACCGCCGCCGTCATCCTGCCCTGGCACGATCCGCTGCGCGTCGCCGAACAGGCCGCCGTGCTGGATATGCTGTCCAAGGGCCGCTTCCGCTTCGGCATGGGCCGTGGCCTGGCCCGGCGGGAGTTCGAGGCCTTTCGCCTCAGCATGGACGAATCCCGCGGCCGCTTCGACGAGGCTGCCCCGATGATCGTCGAAGCCCTGAAGACCGGCTTCATGGAGGGCAACGGCACGTATTACCAACAGCCCCGCGTCGAAATTCGGCCGCGCCCGCAACATTCCATGGACGGCCGCATTTACGCCGTTGCATCCAGCGAAGATTCCGTCCTCTCCGCCGCCAAACTCGGTGCCCACATGGTCATGTTCGCCGATCGGCCGTGGGAAATGCGGCTTCCGGCGATTGAGAAGGGGCGGCAATGGCATAAGGAACTGCATGGTACCGAACAGCCGCATCTGATGATGACGGAATTCGTGATCTGCGATACCGACCTTGCGCGGGCGGAAGAAGAGGCCCTGAAATATCAAGGTAAATTCGTCGAAAGCAATTTCGTTCACTACGAATTCCTCGGCGAACACTTCAAGACGGTGAAGGGTTACGATTCGTACCAGCAAAAGGCTGAGATCGCGCGCAAGAGTGGGCTTGAAGGCGCGGTCGCCGGCTTCATGCAGGCGGCGAGCTGGGGCACCCCGGACAGGATTCTGCGCGGCCTGGAAGCGCGCCGGAAACTACTGGGCGATTTCGAGCTGAACGTCGCCTTCCGCTTCGGCGGCACCCCGTTCGACGTCTGCGAACGCGGCATCAAGCTGTTCGCGAAAGAAGTGCTGCCGGTGCTGAAGTCATGGGGCCCGGTCGCGGCGGACAAAGTGGCGGCGTAGGCGTTCTCCCCCCCATCATGGCCTGGCCATGTTGGGGGGGGGGTACGCCCCCCTCAGACCGCCAAATACCGCCGCTTGATATCGTCGTTGTGCTTCAGTTCTTCGATGCTGCCGCGATAGACGATCTGGCCCTTGTCGATGATCGCCACGCTGGTGGCGACCGCGATGCAGAAATGCATGTTCTGCTCCGCCAGCAGGATCGTCACACCCTCCTTCCTGAGCGTCGCGATCAGCCGCGCAATCTGCTGCACGATGATCGGCGCCAATCCCTCGGAGGGCTCGTCCAGCAGAATCACATCCGGATTGCCCATCAGCGTGCGGGCGATGGTCAGCATCTGCTGCTCCCCGCCCGACAGGCGTCCGGCCATGCGGCCGCGCATCGATGACAGGATGGGGAAGACCTCGAAGATCCGCTCCAGCGTCCAATGCACCGCGCCATCGGTGCCGGGCTTGGCGCCAATGCGCAGATTGTCCTCGACGGAGTGCTCCGGGAAGACCTGCCGATCTTCGGGGACGTAGCCAATGCCACGGCGGGCGATGCGGTAGGGGGCGAAGCCGGTGATATCCTGCTCGCGCATGAACACCCGCCCGGCGCGCGGCGGTGCCACCCCGGCGATGGCCTTGAAGGTGGTGCTTTTGCCCGCCCCGTTGCGGCCCAGCAGCGCGACCGTCGCGCCGCGTTCCACCGCCAGGTCGATGCCGAACAGGATCTGGCTGGCACCGTAGTAGACGTCCATCCCCTGAACGCGGAGTTCGTCACTCATGCCAGCGCCTCCTCAAGGCTGGTGCCAAGATAAGCGTCGATCACCGCCTGATTGGTGCGGATTTCCTCGGCCGTGCCTTCCGCCAGCACGCTGCCATAGCGCAGCACGCGGATGGACTGGGCGATTTTGAACACGATATCCATGTCATGCTCGATGAACACCAACGTCATCCCGACCTGGCGCCAGAGCAGCTGCACCCGCTCGATCATCTTCCAGCGCTCGTCCGGTCCCATGCCGGCGGTGGGCTCGTCCAGCAGCAGCACCTTCGGTTCCAGCGCCAGCGCCAAGGCGATGTCGAGCAGCTTCTGATCGCCATGCGACAGAAACCGCGACGGCGTGGCGGCGGCGTGGCTGAGTCCGGCGAGGTCCATGATCTCCTTCGCACGCGCCGTGGCGGCGGGCAGCGGGAAGCGCTGGAACATCGAGCCGGTCTGACGCCGATGCGACAGGACGGCGGCGGTGAGGGATTCTTCCACCGTGAAGCGGGGGAAGATCGACGCCACCTGGAAGGCGCGGCCGATCCCCATGCGCACGATATCGGCTTCCGGACGGCCGCCGATATCGACTCCATCCAGCTTGATGGTGCCGGCGTCGGGTTTCAGCTTGCCGGTGATCAGGTTGAAGAAGGTGGTCTTCCCCGCCCCGTTGGGCCCGATGATGGCGCTGAGCGAACCTGGCGCGAAATCCATCGACACATTGTCGGTCGCGACCACGCCGCCGAAGCGGCGGATCAGCCCGTCGATCGTCAGGCGGGCGGTCATGGCGCGGCCTCCGGCCGGGGTTTGCGGCTTTGCCGCCACTCATCGAGCACATCCAGCACGCCCTTGCGCAGGCCGAGCACGATGACCAGCAGCACCACGCCCATGACCATGCCGTGATGCTCGGTGATGCGGTTGATGTAGTCGTTCAGGAACTGGAACAGCACCGCGCCCAGCACCGGGCCGAGGAAGACGGTGATACCGCCGAGCACGATCATGATGATGGCGTCGCCCGAGAGGGTCCAGAAGGCGAAGTTGGGATAAGCGCCGGAGACATAGAGGCTCATGAGGATGCCGGCCAAAGAGCCGAAGATGCCCGACAGCACGAAGGCCTGCAGCTTGTATCGCTGCACCGGCACGCCGAGGAAGCGCGCCCGTTCCGCGTTGTCGCGGATCATGCGCAGCGCGTAGCCGAAGGGCGACTGCACGATCTGGCGGATCGCCAGCGCCGATAGCACCGACACGATCACCGTCAGCACGAACAACTGCCGCGGCTGCGCCAGGTCGATACCCAGGAACGGCGGGCGCGGAATGCCACCCATCAGCCCCTGATCGCCGCCGGTCAGCGACACCCAGCCGGCGATGACGGAGTAAAGCAGCATCTGGAAGGCCAAGGTGAGGAAGGAGAAATAGATCTCCGTCAGCCGGATACACAGCGCGCCCGACACCGCGCCCCAGACGCAGGTCGCGAGCAGCGTCACCGCCGCCGCCGCCGGGATGGAGATCGCGTTGGTCTGCATCAGCAGACCGAACACATAGGCCCCGAAGCCGAAAAACATCGCGTGCCCGAAGGACACCAGCCCGGTGTAGCCCACCAGTATGTTCAACGAGAGCGCCAGCAGGCTGAAGATCGACAGCCGCATCAGCACATCGATCACCGCCTTGTCGCCCAGCGACAGGCCGATGGCGATCAGGACGGCGGCGAAGACCGCGCCCAGAATAAGTTCAAGCCGTGCGGTCATCTCAGCGCCCCGCCTTGCCGAACAGGCCGGCCGGTTTGACCAGCAGCACCACGGCCATCATCGCGAAGGTCACGCCCTCCGTCGCCAGGGGGAAGCCCACGGTGCCGAAGGCGCGGATCATGCCGATCAGGATGGCGCCCACGAAGGCGCCGGCGATCGAGCCCATGCCGCCGATAACGGTGACGATGAAGCTCTCGATCAGGATATCGAAGCCCATGCCCGGCGTGGCGGACCGCACTGGCGCGGCCAAGGCCCCCGCTGCCCCGGCGAGCGCCGCGCCCAGGCCGAAGATCAGCGCATAGACCAGGGAGGTGTTGATCCCCAGCACGCCCACCATCTGCCGGTTGACCGCCGCCGCGCGAACGATCTTGCCGAAGCGCGTCAGCCCCAGCAGCGCCGCGAGCGCGATCGCCGAGGCCACCGCGAACGCCGTCAGGAAGGCATAGAAGGGCGGCACGAATCCCCCGGCGATCATCAGCGGCGGGAGGGCAAAGGCCTCCGGCATGCCCATCGACAGGAAGTCCCCGCCCCAGATGGCCTTCACCGCGTCATCGAGGATCAGCACGAAGGCGTAGCAGACCAGCAGTTGCGACAGCACGTCCGCGCCATAGACCCGGCTGATGAATAACCGTTCGAACACGACACCGAACAACCCGGTCCCGATCGCCCCGGCCAGCACCGCGACGGTGAAACTATCGGTGACCCAATAGGCGGTCAGCGCGAAATACGCGCCCAGCATGTACAGCGCCCCATGCGCGAAGTTGACCACGCCGAGAACGCCGAAGATCAAGGTGACGCCGGACGCCACCATGAAGATCAGCATGCCGATGATCAGGCCAGAGGAGATCTGCGTGACCACACAGGCCGAGGCGCTGAAACAGTCTATCAAGGCGTCGAAGTTCATGGTTCGAGCTTTATAAAAGGCGCATGAGCGCGAAAACCATCATGGCTCGGGCGTGACTCAACGGTGGCGTATCCGGGTGACAGCGCTGGCTGACGGTTTGCAACTACCTGCCATCCGCCAGCAGACGCTATCATCCGATCAAATGAAGCCTTTCGACTTCTTCCACTCGGTTTCGTAGTGGAATATTTCGCTCCAGTCGGTATCCTGGATGTTCTTGAGGTACGGCGGCTCCGCCAGCACCGAACCCCAGCCGATGGCGTAATTGATCAGGGTCTGATCCTCAGCCCGCATCGTCAGCTTGCCACCGATCCCAAAGGGGCTGTCGATGGTCATGCCGCGCAGCGCCTCGGCCAGAACCTTGCCGTCGATGCTCTTGGTCTTCTTGATCGCTTCCAGCAGGAACGCGGTGCCGGCGGCGGTTTCCCATGACCAGTTCGACGGCTCCCCGCCATTCCGCTTCACATAGGCGTCGTGCCAGTCGTGGTTGGCGGCGGTGTCGGGATAGGTCGCGAGGTAGCGGGTGCCCGAGCGCACATCCGGCGGCAGCTTCTTGATCTGCTTGATCGAGGTCAGGTCCGCGAGGTTCGGCGTGAACATCGGCACCTTGTCGAAGATGTTGTACAGCTTCGCCTGATCCATGAACGCCACGATATCGCCGCCGGAATGGGCGGTGAACAGCGCGTCGGGCTTGGAGGTAAGTACCTGCGTCAGGCTTTCCGTGTAATCCGGCGCCATGAATTTCGGCCAGGCCTCCCCGATGATGGTCGTATCGGGGGCGATCTTCTTCAGGCTCTCGACGAACTGGCCGGTCGCGTCGCGGCCATAGGCGAAATCGGGGGAATTGGTCATCCATTTCTTCAGCCCGCGCTCTTTCGCGACCTTCGCGGCATAGGACGCGCCGGCGATGGCGTCATGCACCACCTGGCGCGCGCCGCGGAACACGTTCGGCAGCCGGATCTTCGGGTCCGCCGTCAGCGATGAGGTCTCCGAGATCGTCTGGATGCACAGATGGCCGGTCTCGCGCACCACTTCCTGAATGGCGAAGGCGCCAGCGGTGGTGGAGGAGGAGATCAGCAGATGGCAGCCATCGGCGTTCAGCAGTTCACGCACCACGCGGGCTGCCTCATCCGGGCGGGCTTTGTCATCGCGGGCGACCAGCTCGATCATCCGGCCGTCGAGGCCACCCGCGGCGTTGAACGCATCGATCGCCAGACCGGCCGCGCCGCGCGCGCTGTCACCGACAACGGTAAAGCGTCCCGACAGCACCGTCGGCATGCCGATCTTGATGGGTTCCTTGCCTTGGCCGCGGCTGACATGCGGGGCGGCGAGAACGCCGGCGGCCGCGCCGGCCATAAGGGTACGCCGGTTCAGGCCGGTGCGCGAAATCGCGGTCATGTGGTGGTCCTCTCCCATCGATACGGCAAGCGATGCTACTCATCGGTAGCGTGAGCGGCTGATGCCATGGTTCCCGCGCCTTGACAACACGCCCGGCCCGGCACGCTGCCCCGCGCTTGGACGCCGGGCCGAAGTGACCTATCGTCCTATCCGAATCAGAAACACCCCAGATCAGAACCACCGAAGGAAACGCCATGACCGCCCCCGATCGCCTGCGCGCTTTGCTGGCCAATGAACCCGGCCTCGTGACCATGCCCGCCGTCTGGGATGGGTTGACCGCGAAAATGACCGCCGCGGCTGGTTTCAAGACCGCGTTCCTGTCCGGTTCCTGCGTCGCCGCCAGCCATCTGGGCGGGCCGGACCTCGATCTGATCTCCTTCGCCGAGATGTATGACTCCTTTAATATGGTGCATGCCGCCGCGCCGGACCTGCTCATCCTGGCCGATGGTGACCACGGCTATGGCAATGCGATGAACGTGCAGCGCACCGTCCGCGCCTATGGCCGCGCCGGCGCCGCCGCCATCCTGATCGAGGACAAGATCACCCCGCGCGCCCTCACCGCCGCCGGCAAGCCCTGCCTGCCGCGCGAGGAAGCGCGCATGAAGATCCGCGCCGCCGTGCAGGCCGCCAAGGACTCCGGGATCATGATCCTCGCCCGCACCGACTGCCGCCCGACCCAGGGCATCGATGAGGCGGTGGCCCGGATCGAGATGTATGTCGAAGAAGGCGCGGACATTCTGTTCCTCGACTCCCCGGCCGACGACGCGGAAATCCGCCGCGCCGTCGCTGCCGCCCAGGGCCGCCCGTCCTTTGCCGTGCTGTCCCCCGGGGCGCCGCGCGCCACCCCGTCGCGCACCGAAGCCGAAGCCCTCGGCTTCAAGATCGGCACCTACCCGACCGGCATGCTCTCGCCCGCCGCCGCCGGGATCAAAGCCGGGCTGGACGCGCTGCTGGCGGGCCGCAACGAAGCCGCCTCCGCCCTGCCGGCGGCCGAACTGCGCGCGACGCTCGGCTATGGCGATTACGACGCCCAGGCGAAACAGTTCATCATCGGCGGCTGATCGCCATTCAGAGGGAGGATCGTTCCATGGACGACGTATTGCTCAGCGAAACCCGCGGTGCGATCCGCCTGCTGACACTCAACCGGCCGGCGAAGCTGAACGCGTTGAACGCCGAACTGGTGCATGCGCTGACGGATGCGCTGGTCGCGGCCCAAAACGACCGGAGCATTTCCGCGATTATTCTGCGTGGCGCCGGCCGCGCCTTTTGTGCGGGCGCGGATACCTCGGTCCCGCGGCCGCTCACCGCGGACAACCGGCCCAATCTGATCCAGCATGGTGACGTCAATATCGCTCTGACCAAACTCTTGGCCCGGGTCGACAAGCCGATCATCGCCGCCGTCCATGGTTATGTTTTGGGGGCGGGAGCGGGCCTCGCCTTTGGCAGCGATCTGGTGGTGGCGGCGGAAAGCGCCCGATTTGGGTATCCCGAGCTGAAGGCCGGCCTCACCGCGACCACGGTCACCGCGCAGGCCGTGCATCTGATGGGACGCAAGGTCGCGTTCGAATTGTTAACACTCTGCGACAATATGCTACCGGCCCGGGCGTACGAGCTGGGCATGGTCAATCGGGTCGTTCCCGACGATCGGCTGCTTGATGAGGCCATGGCGATTGGGGAAAAACTCGCCGGCTGGAATGTTGATTTCCTGACTCAGACGAAACGCACCTTCCATCGCGCCATCGCGATGCAACCGGAGCAGGCGCTGGAGATGGCGCGCGACGTATCGGTGATGATGGGGCGTTTTCCACAATAATCCCGACGCCTGACATCATTTGTTATCCCCCCGCCAACCCATTGAACGGCTGACCATAATACTGACGGTTGTGGACGGGGGGCCGATGCAACAAGCGCGAAAGGCACGGTGTGCGCGCGGCACCGCTGAGTATCGGCGGTTGAGCCCTGTCGCCCTGTCGCCGGGCCATCGTTCACATGGGGTTGACGTGGTACCGCCGAACCCGTACCGGATCGACAGACCAGACGGTTCCAATAACCTGTTGCCGTCTTCTTGGCCCGCGCGGCTGGGCCGTTGTAACTTTATTGATCGGTGACGTGTGACATGCATCTCATAAATCGGTTTCGCCGAACGCACACTGTGGTGTCCCGTGCGATCCGGCCATTGGCCGGGCTGTCGGCACTGGCCGCATGCTTGTTGGCGGCGACACCCGCCTCGGCGGACGTGGCCGGGGTGTGCGCGAAATCGGAAGACCCCGGAACCCGGGTTTCGCTGACGCAGGATCATGGCCGTGGCACGGTCACGATCGCCAGCACGCCAAGCCGGAAAAACCAGGTGGTGCGGGTCGAATATGATGATGAAACCTATGCGACCCGTTTTGACGCCAATGGTCAGGCGTCCCTGAACTTCGCACTGGTTGGCGTCGAAAATAAAGTCATCGTGCGCGGCGGCGAATTCGGCGCCATTCGATGCCAGGTCTCGTTTCCGGAAATCGCTACGGTCTATCGGGCCATCTTGCGCTGGCACGACCCGGTCCGGTTGGATTTGCATGTGATCGAGCCCGGGCGCCGCGTCGGCGGTTACGGCGACGTGCACCCGGACGCCCGTAACACGGCATTGGACCGCGGCATCGGCCAGATGGATGTCGTCACCGACCCGGAAGGGGCCGGCGCGACCGGGGAACAGTCTTATGTCGTCGATGAAACCGCCCGCCCCAAGGAAGGCGGTCTGTTCACCTTCCGGTTTGACTATGTCTCGCGCGGGGCACGGCCCGTGGCTCCGTTCTGCGGGACTGGTCCGCAGGCGAACATCTCTCTGACGCTATTGATTCTGGACCACGGACAGCTTCTGCCGGCGCGCAATTACGATACCGGCAGCATTCCCTGCGGTCAGTCCATACCCGACGAACTTCGGTTGCAACGTCTGCGCTAGAAATTAGGATCGACATGAAAACGTCGCATGTGTTGCTGTTGGGTCTGACCTATTTGGCCGCGCGGCCCGTGCTGGCGCAAAACATTGCCCCGGGGACGCCACCAGCGGTAGCCGCCCGTCCCACCCTCGTCGCGGCGATGCCCGCCCCCGTTCGCACGGAGCGGCTGAAAGCGGAACTCCGCTCAGGGGTTTTGCGCTTCGCCGGTTCCAATCCCGTCGGCATGCAGCTCGTGCCCGAGTTGCTGATGGCTTATGGCGCGGAAGCGCGGCTGCGCGCCGCCAAGGAAGAACAGGCGCTGACGGTCGAAGAACGGACCATCGTTCTCCAGGCCGCCGAAAGTAACCGGGCTTTGCGCGGCGAAATCAAGGGCCACGGATCAGCCTCCGCCTTCACCGAATTGCAGACCGGTAAAGCCGATATTGGCACCGCGTCCCGCCGTATCGACGTGGCGGAAGCGCGCACGCTGCTGGCCGCCCGGATCGGGGACATGCAACGTGCTGGAAACGAAAACGTCGTGGCCCTGGATGGGATCGCGTTCGTGGTGCACCGCTCCAACGTGGTCAAGGCGCTCACGCCTGGACAACTGCGTGACATATTGTCCGGAACCATCACGCGTTGGTCCGAAGTGGGTGGCCCCGACCTGCCGGTCACCGTCTATGGGCACGAAGACAAATCCGGCACGTTGGAGCTGATTCAGCAACGCATCTTCGGCAAGCCGCTGGGCCTGGCCAAAACGGCTCGCCTCCAGGAATCAAGCGAAGACCTGGCGGATGCGGTCGCGTCCGACCCGGCCGCGATCGGCTTCGTGGGCATCGCGTCGGCCCGCAACGCCAAGCCGATCAGCATCGTCAGTGAATGTGGGCTTCCCGCGGCGGAGCCGACCAGCTTCCAAATCAAGACGGAGGAATATCCTCTCGCCCGCCGCCTGTACTTTTATCTGGCCGACAAACACGCGCCGGTGGCCGAGGACTTCGTGAAGTATGCGTTGTCCGCAGCCGCGCAGCCGGCGATCAGCCGGGCCGGGTTCATCGATCTTGATCCCGTGCTTGCCGCCACGACCGCGAGTCCCGTCCCCGCCTATGCCCCCAAGAGTCCGGCGGGCGTGTCGCTGCCGGTGCCTCCGTCCGCGGCCATGCGGGAACAAGCTCTGAACACCGCATTGTCCGGTGCCCGCAGGCTGTCCGTGACCATCCGGTTTGAATCCGGGAAATCGACGGTCGACTCCCGCGGCCAGGTGGATCTCGAACGGTTGCAGCAGTGGATGCGCCAGTCGGGCGCGGGGAAAGCCATCACCCTGGTGGGGCATAGCAGCAGCGATGGCGAATTCGAGTCCAATGTCGCGCTGTCGCTGCATCGGGCGCAAGAGGTTGAGGCGCGCCTCAAAGGCCTCGGCACCCCGCCGGCTGCCGTGCTGGGCGCAGGTCCGCTCGCCCCCGTCGCGTGTGACACCAGCGCTGAGAGCGCCAATTTGAACCGACGCGTTGAGGTATGGATACGATGATCAAGATCCGAACCGTCCTACTGTCCTTGGCCGTTGCCGGGCTTCTGGCTGCACCGGGTCGCGCGGAAACCGTTTCCACACTGCGGTTGGCTGGCTCAAATCTGATGGGCGAGAAACTCGCAGCGGATCTGGCGGTCGATTACGCGAAGCGTATGAAACTGCCGGGCTCACGGACCGTCACCAGTCCCGATCCGGACGAGTATGAGATCGTCTCCCTGGGTTCGGAGGGGGACCGATCGCTTCGGACCCACATCGAGGCCCACGGGACGAACACGGGTTTTCGTAAGCTCCTGGCCAGTGAGGCCGATATCTGGATGGCCGCCCGTCAGGCGCGGCTGGGTGATATCGATGAAGCGCACAAGCGCGGCCAGAACAATGCCCCGTCATTGGACCAGTTGCTGTCCAAAAGTTGGGAACATGTGATCGCGCTCGATGCGATGGTCGCCGCGGTGCATCCGCGCAACCCGGTCAAATCGCTCACGCTCGCGCAGCTGCGTGATATCTTTTCCGGCAAAGCCAAGACCTGGTCTGCTGTCGGCGGGCCGGAGTTGCCGATCATACCGTTCAGCTCCAGCATGAATTCGAGCACGTTCGACGTCTTCTGCACGCAGATCATGAATATCGGTGATATCGCGGAATGTCAGAAAGTCGTTCAACCCTTCATCAAGAAATCCTTCGTCTCCGCCGAAGAACTCGCTGACGAGATCTCCAACAGTCCGGGCGCGGTCGGGTTCGTCGGTTTCTCTGGCGTGCGCAATGCCAGGATCGTCGGAATTGGTACGGAATGTGGAACGACCATTCTACCGACCAGTTTCACAATCAAATCAGAAGAATACCCGCTGACGCGTCGGCTGTATTTCTACGCGCCGCCGTCGTCGAAAGAAGAAGTGGTGCAATTCCTGGAATATGCCCGGTCCGATGCGGCGCAGAGCGTCATCGAATCAGCGGGTTTCGTGAACTTCCGCATCAGCTCTCCACCGGATTCGTACACCGGCGCGCGTCTGGACAGCGCCGGCGACGCACTGGACGGCGGCCGCACACGCGTCCGGCCCAACGATGTCCACGCATTCGAAGACGCGGTCCAAGGCGCCTCGCGCCTGCCAATTACGTTCCGGTTCCAGCCAGGTTCGGATGAACTCGACAATCGCGCCCAGGACGATCTGCAACGTTTGGCCGGCCTGATGAACACGAGTGCCTACGGCAAAATGGAAGTCGTTCTGGTTGGATTTACCCAGGCCCAGGGCGATTACAACGCGAACCGTGAGGTTTCCCGGGGCCGGGCGCTGGCGATGCGCGACTCCCTCGCCGCGGCATTCTCGCTCAATCCCGCTGTCGCCGTGGGCGTCGGACCCGCGGCGCCTGTCGCATGCAACCTCGATCCAAACGCCCGTTTCCTGAACCAGCGGGTGGAGGCTTGGGTACGCCCGGCCAAATGATGTAGATACGGACCGTCGGCGCCGCCGGATGGGCGCTGACGGTGTCATAAGCGGACGTAACTTTCGCCGCGTAACTCAGTTTGTGGGATTTTTCTGCCGGATGATCGAGGTCGAAATCGTTCCGTGCGAGCCCCATCGCGCGTTTCACGGCTTAATTCTGGTCCATGGCCTGCGCCGGCGGCCGGTTTCAGCGCGCTTCAGCATTCTGAGCCAGGATGAGGGACGCACCCGCTATCTGGGCCCGGGCGGCTGGGACACCAAATTCGCCGAGTGCCGCAACCTCGCCGCTGGATGGGATGTCGAGCGGCGCATCCTCTGGGTCATCATCTCACCTGAGGTGACCTTGTTGCTGGATGAAGGGCCGTTCACCTTCACCTTGCTGCAGACTGGCGAGCAGGTGCCTGACCTGACATTGCCCGAAGCGATCAGAGAACCCGGCGATGGTGAGCTGCCGGTGGTGCCGCCGAGCTCTGACAAGACCAGCATTCCGATGATACCGGTGCCGATCAGTGGCTTGCCGGAAGAACCGATGCAGCTCGCCGCGACGCGCCCCCGCGCGGCCAGAGCCGCATCAGAGCGGCCCCAGGCGCCAGCACCGCAACCGGCCCCGGTGGTCAGCGCCCCGCCGCCCAAGCCGGTCCAGCCGGTCGCCGCACCACGGCCGCAGCCGAAACCTGTTACGATGGCTGCAACCACGGCTGCTTCCGCCGCCAATGAGACCGACACGCCGCCGATCACGCCGCATAAGGATGCGCCCGTCAAACCGGTGGTGATCGCGATTGCCCTGTTCCTCGCCGCCGCGATGGGTGTTGCCTACCTCCTCAGCGATCAAAGTGGGGACAAGGTAGCGGCCACGACGCAGCCGGCCGTGGTCGCGCAGGCGCCGCCGCCCGCCGTGCCGGTCCAGCCCGTTGTCACTGCGCCGGCCCCTGTTCCGCCGCCACCCCCCGCGCCCGCGCCCGCGGCGGAACCCGCGCCGGCCCCGCATCCTGAGCCAGCCGCCAGCGTGGCTCCGGCTCCGGTGGTCGTGGTCGCGCCGCCTGCTCCACCGCCCCCTGTCGTGGCCGCTCCCGCGCCGCGGCCGGCCCCAACGGGCCCACGCTGTGGCGCCATCACCAACCCCGGCTCGCTGTCAGAGCTGCCGACGGGCACGGCCTCGGCCGATGCGGTGTGTGTGGCCAGGCTTTGGATCAAATCGGGCCGGACGGATGACGCCGTGGGGGCGCTGTCCGTGTCACCCCATTCTGATTACCCGCCCGCGATGCTGGAATTGGCCAAGCTATACGACCCGAAGTCGAATTTCGCCAACCCGCCCGCGTCAGCGGACTTCGCCCGGGAACAGTATCGCAAAGCGATCCAGAAAACCGATGACGAGGCCATCCGGAAGGAAGCGCAGCAGCGTCTGGACGCATTGCCCCGGCGCTAACCCCCTCTCCCTCAGTAACCCAGATTCCAATCGATCTGGTTCATGAGCGGGGCGCCATCCAGGTACGCGCGCAGGTTGTCGCAGAAGATCGCGATCGCCCCATGCCGGTTGCGATCACTGATGCCCGAGATATGGGGGGTTACGAGGACGCGCGGATCACGCCATAGCGTCTGCGGCGGGGGCCCTTCGAATTCCCGGGTGTAGACGTCGGTGACAAAGCCCCGCAGACGGCCCTCGGCGAGGGCAGCCGCGACGGCGGTCTCATCGACGATCTCCCCGCGGGCGACGTTCACGAGGATGGTACCGGGCCGCATCCGGGCCAACCGGGTCGCGTCGATCAGATGGGTCGTTTCCGGCGTCCATTGGCAGCAGATAACGACGAAGTCGCTCTCCGCCAGGTAGCCGTCCAGATCCTCCGCCCCGCCCAGGGCGCTGAAGCCTGGTGGCAGAGACGCGGCGGGATCGGGGTGACGGCGGGTGCCCAGGACCCGCATGCCCAGCGCGGCCCCAAGGCGGCCCACATCCCGGCCGATACCGCCCGCGCCGATGACACACAGGGTCTTACCCTCGATCAGCAGGGGGTGGTACGCGCGATGGTCGAAGCCAGCCTGATCACGGTCCACGATGGCGCGATGCAGCCCTTTGGCGAAATGCATGATGCCAGCGATGGCATATTCCGCCATGGCCAGCGTGTTGCCGGCCCCGCGGGAGGTCGTGACCCGCACATCGCTGCCCCACAGGTCCCCGAACCGCAGATTGCTGGCCCCGGCGGGGCGCTGATGCAGCCATTTCAGCCGCGGCGCCCGTGCCCGCAGATCAAGCGGGAAGGGCCAGCCGCCCAGAATCACCTCGGCCTCGGCCAGCAGGCGATCGCGCTCGGCGCGCGTGCCGACGCCATTGGCCTGGGGAGGAAGGTAGCGAGTGGCGGTGAAGGGGGGCCAGGTTTCGCGGATCTCGCCATCGAACCAGCCGCCGGCGTCGGTCAGGCGGATCGCCGGATCGACCGCCTCGATTTGTGCTTTTTCGGCCCCGCTGATTCGCTGAATGCTGAGCAGCTCGATCTTGCGCATTGGCCTCTCCCCGGACGTCTGTCGAGACTAACCGAGCGGCCGATATTCCGCTATCGCCAGATGGGGCACCAGATGGGGCGCCAGATGGGGGCCGGGCGGCAACATTGCCTTTCTGGCGCATCGCGTCACACTGGCGGCAACGCTGACCGAAGCAGGAGGAGACGACCATGGGTTACAAGATCGCAGTCATGGGCACGGGCGCCGTGGGCGCTTACGCCGGGGCCCATATGGCCCGGGCGGGGGAGGACATCACCTTCATCGACCCATGGCCGGAAAACGTCGAAACCATGAAGGCCAAGGGCCTCAAGGTGTCGCATCTGCGCGACGTGCCGGAATGGAGCACGCCGGTCCGCGCCTTGCACCTGACGGAGTTGCAGACCGCCGCCAAGGAAAAGCCCTTCGACATGGCCTTCGTGTGCATGAAGTCCTACGACACCGAATGGGCCACGACCATGATCGCCCAGTATCTGGCGCCGAACGGCTTCGTGGTGTCGCTGCAGAACTGCATGAATGAGGAAACCATCGCCGGCGTGGTGGGCTGGGGCAAGGTGCTCGGCTGCATCGCCAGCTCCATCACCGTCGATCTGGCCGAACCCGGCCACGTCAAGCGCGCCGCCGGCAAGAGCGGCGACAAGCACACCGTCTTCCGCGCCGGGGAAGTGCATGGCCGCATCACCGATCGCCTGACCGAAGTGACCCGCCTGGTGGCGCTGGCCGACTCGGCGCTGGCGACCTCGAACATCTGGGGTGAGCGCTGGTCCAAGCTGGTGACGAACGCGATGGCGAACGGCATGTCCGCCTCGACCGGTCTGATCAGCAAGCAGATCCTGACCAACGACGCGCTCCGCCGCTTCGGCGCCCGCCTGGGCAGTGAGGCGATCCGCGTCGGTCAGGCGTTGGGTTATCAACTGGAAGAAGTGCACCATATCGACCCCGAGGTCATCGCCCGGGCCGGCGAAGGCGATGCGGCAGCGACCCGCGCATACGACGAGCACCGCCTGGCCGAAGTCGCCAAGGCCGGCGGCGGTGAGCATCGTCCCTCGATGGGCCAGGACATGGTCAAGGGTCGGCGCACCGAGATCGAATTCCTCAACGGCCTCATCGTCCGCAAAGGCAAGGAGATCGGCATCTCCACCCCGGCCAACGCGGCGCTGGTCGACATCGTGAAGGCGGTGGAGAAGGGCGAACTGCAAGCAGACCCGAAGCATATTCTGGATCTGCGGTTGAACTAGAGCATGTCCGGTGCTTTCAGGCGCACCGGACATGCTCTAACCGATTGTTTGATCGCGTGATTCACGGCTCCGGTGATTCCACCTCCGCCGATCACGCTCTAAGCGGCGCGGGGGCTCCGGCCCCCGTTATCGCC
>CAIXEA010000006.1 GCA_903918315.1 uncultured Acetobacteraceae bacterium
GGGTATCCTCATCGGTGGCGGGCATGGCGGATTATGTCCGGCGTTCGGTGTGGGTGTAAGCAACCAATCACTGAACGATTCCATATGTTTACGCCATGTCCGTTCGCGAATCCCTGCCATGCGATGAATAAGATGGGCTAATGCCGCCAGGTAGGGCTTATGGCTAGCGCCAAAGGAAGGATTCAACTGGCTCACCGCACGTCCGATATTCACGGCACCTTCGTAATCGTGTTTTAGCAAATAGATCAGGGAAAAAAATGCGTCGAAGAAGAACGCATGCGGATCCATCGGGGATAAACGTTTGTAACGGTTATTACGGCGCTCGGCCTCTTCAAAATTACCGACATAGGCATAGGCGATCGCGGACAACGCCCATGCCATTGCGAGATTGGGATTCAGAACCAGTGCTCGCTCATGCAGTGCAGTTGCCTCACGCAGCTGACGATGAAGAAATGCGCGAACATGCCCCGCGATGGTTAAGGCTCTGGCATCAAACGGATCTAATACGATGGCTCGCTCCGCGAGACGTCCGGCTTCCTCCATCGTGGCCTTCGGATCATCAGCCCAGCCCTGTCCGACGAGAAATGCGTGCCAGTACGCATACCAAGCTTGGGCCGTAGCATAATCCGGTTCAAGTTTGATTGAATTTTCGAGATGGACCCCAGCAAGCTCAAAGGATTGCCTGTCCAGTCTGCCTAAGAGCGGAATGGCTCGGAGCATAAAATCATAGGCTGTTGGATTGACTGGCGTTTGTGACGAACTGCGACGCGCTTCGATGAGAAGAATCTCTGGATCAATTTGTGCTACGACCTCGGAGGCGATTTCGTCTTGCAGGGAGAGAAGGTCGTTCGTTTGTCTATCAAACCGACGAGCCCAGACGACCTGATTTCCGTTGCGGAGGTCCATAAGCCTCACGGTTATGCGTAATCTGCTACGGACCCTTTGGATGGTCCCATCGAGAAGGAAATCAATCCCGAAAATCCGACGAATTTCGACTTCGTCACGGCTGTCCGCAGCGAACCGCACCAGAGAATTCGAGGATACGACGAACATCCATCGAAACCGCGCCAAAGCAGTTGTAATTTCCTCGGCAAGACCGTGGGCCAGATGGGCTTCTTCCTCCAACACACCGATCAGTTGTAGGGGCATGACGCCCACATGGGCGCCGCCACGTGCGGTTGGGGCTTCCTCCGGGACGTCAGGCCGATCAGGAAGAGTGACGACGTTATCGCTTGGGTCCGTGGGCATAACCGGTGGGATCGGGGGCGGGGTCGCTTGGGATGCCGCAGCCGGGCGTGGGGGAATGCGGCTTCCGGATGGTCCACGAATTTCGTTCAATAATTTCTGCGTTTCTACTGATGGTGCCGCATCCAGCAGGTCGGCCAGTACAGCGCGGCACCTGTCATAGGCCTGGATTGCCATGCCCCGCTCACCGCGCGCCGCGTGCGCGCGCATCAATGCCCGCCAAGCCCCTTCATGAGCGCGGTCAATCTGCAAAAGACGTTGGGCCGCCGGGATTGCGGTCTCGGGTTCTACTTGTTCCCGTAACAACGACTCCGCGACGGTTCGGGCGCGGTCGCGAAGACGTTCGCGTTCTCCGTTAAGCCATGCGTCGAATGTTGGATCGATTCCGTCTAGATCTTCCAGAAGATCACCATCCAGCAATGACAACGAGGCGGGATGATCGGTTGTTGCACGCATCACTTCTTCAACGTCGACCCAGACGGCTCCGGGGCGGAGCGTCAGATGGTCACGGGTAACCAGTAAGATGGTTTCCTTCGCTGGTTGCAAGGCATCCAGGAGACGGTGAACCTCCTGGCGCAACGAAGCGCGCGCCTGTTCCTCCGGTCGGCGACTCCACAACAATTCGGCGAGCCTGCCACGAAGCGCCGGGCGCGGAGCTGATAACGTGATCGCGGCCAGCAATGCGCGCGTTTTGCGGCCTATTGGTAATACATTTTCGCTTGCGACCGTCCAGGCTTCCATCTGGCCAATCAGGCGCAACCGCACAATCACCTGATCAAGGCGGCTCGGTTGTGCGCTGTTATCGGTAGTCTTTATCCTGGCGGTTACCATCGTACATTCATGATCAACTCTATTATTTTAACCGCACCCGCCATCGCGCGCAAACCGTCACGACCGCAGATTATATGGCGGATTCGCTGAAAATTTTGCGCACATCGCCATGCCAGGCGTTGTGATATCGATCGAGCCAATGCTCTGCTTGTGTGGGGCCGCCAGCGGCAATCTCTCGCAGTGGCTCAAGATAACTCGCTTCGGACCGTCCCGCGGGATCAAGGCGGGCGCGGCTGCGCAGACCATCCTGTGCGATTGCGATGACGTCACGTGCCAATTCCCGCAAATTTCGTCCTCGCCATGACGCAGCCAGGCCTTGGGTTGGTACTGCGGCACGCGCCGTGACGGCATCTTCCCAGCCTGCGTCACGCAATAGCGCTTCCGCTGCGGCAAGGGCTGCCTCATCATAAAGCAAGCCGACCCAGAGAGCTGATTGCGCGAGCATCATATCTGGAGTGCCGGCATCTGCTCCACGCATTTCCAGGAAACGCTTGAGCCGCACATCGGTAAACACGGTTGTCAGGTGATCCGCGAAATCGCCCACTGTTGCATCCGTACCGATGGTCGAACGTAATTTACCGCTCATATAATCCTGAAAAGATTGTCCGGCCACGTCGTGATATCGTCCGCCCCGATATACGAAGTACATCGGCACTGTTTCGATCAGCCAGTTCGCATATCGCTCAAACCCAAAGCCTTCTTCGAACATCACTCTGGGTATCGCCGAACGCTGATTGTCTGTGTCGGTCCATATATGTGCCCGGTTTGACAGCAGGCCATTGGGCTTGCCTTCTTTAAATGGAGAATTGGCAAATAACGCCGTTGCCAGAGGTTGGAGGAGGAGCGAAACCCGCAATTTGCGGACCATATCGTCCTCGGAGGCGTAGTCGAGGTTAACCTGGACCGTGCAGGTCCGCGTCATCATATCGAGGCCAAGTGTTCCGACGAGCGGCATGTACCGACGCATGATCGCGTAGCGGCCCTTTGGCATCCAGGGCATGTCGGCGCGGGTGGCAAACGGATGGAAGCCGAGCGGAGCGAATCCTGTCTGTAAGGGCCGAGAGACCTCGCGAACCTGCTCAAAATGCCACTCAAATTCCGCTTTGGTGTCATGGAGTGTCTGGACCGGAGCGCCTGAGAGCTCCAACTGCCCAGCCGGTTCCAGTGAGACCGATGCCCCACCTTGTTTAAGGCCGATGACATTTTCACCGTCAAGAATGGGTTCCGCGTCGTAGGCCTGTAGTCCGACGAGCAGGTCGCGGATGGCCCCTGGTTGGTTGTCGCCGGGCAGATAAGGCGGCGGTGCAAGATCGGCCAAACGGAAGCCGAATTTTTCATGCTCGGTTCCGATGCGGAATTCCGAGGCTGGTTTGCATCCGACCGCAAGGTAGTCGGCCATTTGTTGGATCGACGTGAGGGGTGTCGCGTCGCCATCGCCAGGGTTGGACATATTCTTCCCAAACGTCTCAGATTGAAGGCCAGGGTATTAGCCCAAACCGGCGCCCCGTAACAGGGCCAAGCCGACGAGGCAGGCAGTTTCGGCCCGCAGGATCCGTGGTCCCAGGTTGACCGGTGTGACGAACGGATATCGGCGTAAGGTCGCCAGTTCAAGGGGGGTGAAGCCCCCCTCCGGTCCAACCAAAAGAGCACAAGCCCCTCTATGCGGTCGGATGGCTGCCACCGAGGCGCGTTCAATAGCCGCGAACACTGGCCGATCCGCGGGCCAATGTTCGAGTAGGTCCGAAAGCGGCAAGGGGGAGCGGACTTCGGGAACGGTGAGCCGCTCGCTTTGCTCGGCGGCTTCGATCGCGATTGACCCAAGCCGCGCTTCGTTCACCCGGGCTGCGTTCGTGCGGCTGGTCAAAATGGGTTGGATCACGGAGGCGCCGAGCTCAGTGGCTTTTTGGACGACAAGATCCGTGTGATCGCGCTTGAGCAGCGCGAAAACCAGCCATAGGTCATCTTCGGTCGACGGTTCACGGTTCCGGGTTAGGAGCGTGAACGACACGCGATCGCGGCGAAGGGCGGTGATTTGCGCGTCCCACTCGCCGTCCTGCCCATTGAACAACCGAACGTCGTCGCCAACATCCCGGCGGATCACAGTTTGCAGATAATGGGCCTGGTCGGCCGAGCCGGGCACTTCCATGCCAGAACTCAGCGGATGGTGCAGGAACAGGCGGGGGATCGTGGGCATCTTTCCGATTGACCGCAGGGGTGGAGCACGCACAGTAGCAGGCATGACCCCACACACCGATATCGTCGAGACTGGCTGGGTGGCACGCATGCCACGTACTTGGCAACCCTACCTGATCCTGGCGCGGATGGATCGTCCTATTGGGACCTGGTTGCTCTTCCTTCCAGGGGTTTGGGGTATTCTTCTCGCGTGTCCGGAAGGGCACGAAGCGGTCAGACTGACGATCCTGTTCGCCTTAGGAAGTCTGGTCATGCGAGCGTCTGGCTGTGTTGTCAATGATCTATGGGATCGCGACATCGACCGCTTGGTGACCAGGACCGCCGGTCGGCCTCTGGCGTCGGGGACCTTGCGGGTGCGGCACGCATTGGTGTTTCTCGCCGCGCTCCTGGCGTCCGGGCTGGCGGTACTGTTGCAACTCAATACGCTAGCTCGGTGGCTGGGCGTGACGTCGTTGCTGCTGGTTGGGTTATATCCCTTGGCCAAGCGGGTAACCTGGTGGCCTCAACTGGTGATGGGTTTTACGTTCGGGTTCGGTGCCCCGATGGGTTACGCCGCGGTGGCTGGGAAGCTCGATCTAGCCTGGGTGTTGATATACCTGTCCGCGATCGTCTGGGATCTGGGGTTCGATACGATCTATGCGCACCAGGATCGGGAGGACGATGCATTGATAGGCGTGAAATCGACCGCTCGGTTATTCGGTGAGTCGACGCAATACTTTTTGGCGGCGTGTTATCTTGCGACCATTCTGCTCCTGGCGGCGGCCGGTTGGGTGGCAGGCTTGACGCTTTGGTTCTACGTCATGCTTCCCATGCCGGCCGTGCTGCTGGCACGGCAGGTCTGGCAACTGGATATCCAGGACCCAGTGCTTTGCCTTCGGTTGTTTCGTGCCAACCGAGATGTGGGGTTGGCCGTTGCCTTGGCTTTGATGATCGGACAGCCGTAATGCGGGATCCCGCGTCCTTCGTACGTGCCAATACACTTAGGGCGACACCATCGTTGATCCCCGAGATGTCGTTGTATCTGGCGGCGGAAATAACGCCGATCTGGCAGGCGACAGAGCGATGGCTGGCGGAAAATAATGTGGCGCCACCTTTTTGGGCCTTCGCTTGGGCGGGTGGGCAGGGGCTCGCGCGCTATATTCTCGATCATCCCGACACCGTCGCCGGTCGGCGGATCCTCGATTTTGCGGCGGGCTGCGGGTTGGTTTCGATCGCTTGTGCGATGGCAGGCGCCTTGTCGGTCGAGGCGGCTGAGATTGATCCCCTGTCGGTCGCGGCAGTTCAACTCAATGCGGAACTCAATGGCGTTGTGGTCAACACCTACCTGGGTGATGTCGTCGGAACGACCTGCCGCTGGGACCTGATTTTATGTGGTGACGTCTGCTATGAAGCGCCAATGACCGAACACATCATGCCCTGGCTGATATCCATGTCGGAACAAACTGAGGTCTGGTTGGCAGACCCGGGGCGGAGCTACCTCCCATCACAGGGTTTGACCAGATTCGCTCGCTATATTGTGCCGACGACGTTGGAGATCGAAGACCGCAGTGAACGGGAGGTCGTGCTCTATCGCGTGAGCGGTTGAGTCTGGGTCAGCGGCAGCCAGACGCTGACGGTCGTGCCAATGCCGACTTCGCTCTCGATCAGGAGCTGCCCGCGGTGTCGGTTGATAATGTGTTTGATGATCGCGAGGCCCAGCCCGGTTCCACCCACGGCGCGGGATCTGCCCTTGTCGACCCGATAAAAGCGCTCGGTCAGCCGCGGGATGTGTTCCTTCGGGATCCCGGCGCCTTGGTCGGAAACTGATATGACCAGACCCGGTCGGTTGGGCCAGCGTGAGCCGCCGGCTGGGTGCTGGATGGTCAACCCAACGACCCCACCATCGCGGCCGTATTTCATCGCATTGTCCAGCATATTTTGAAGCACTTGCGCGATTTGATCTGCGTCCGCGGCAACCCGGGGCAGATCCTCGGCGACATCGATGGCAAGGTGGACGTTGCGTTTAACCATGCGCGGCTCGAAACTGGCAGCCATACCGCTCACGATGTCGCGCAGGTCTATCGGGTCTGATGGCGGTTGGTGCTCGGTCAGTTCGATGCGTGACAAGCTGAGCAGGTCGTCGATCAGGCGGTTCATACGAGCGCCTTGTTCAGCCATGATCCCGAGGAAGCGCTTTTGCGCGGGCGGGTCGTCAGCGGCGGGGCCGCGGATGGTCTCGATGAAGCCGATCAACGAAGCGAGCGGGGTGCGGAGTTCGTGACTGACATTGGCCACGAAATCAGCGCGCATGCGTTCAACAACCCGCTCTCGCGTGCGGTCGGACAGGACGACGATTGCTTGTCCGCCATCCGCCAAAGGCGGATCCATTGGCACCACCGATGCATGGACGTCCCGTTCCATGGGGACGGGCAATGTCAATTCAGCTGTTTGTACAGCCCGAGACGAAAATGTGCGGTCGATGGCGCTGCGCAGATCGGGATGCCGGAGCACGGCAGCCATCTCCCCACCAAACGCGGCGCGCGCCGCGGCATTCGCACGTCTGACCGAACGGTCTCCGGCCAGGACGATAAGGGGATCAGGCAGGCGTTCCAGGATGAGCGTATCGGCTCGGCGAAGCTGCTCCACCAATGCGGCGCGGGGCGCGAGAACCCGAACGAGATGTTCGAGGTCACGACTGAGTGCCTCCATGATGATGGGGCCCGTGCGGCGCTGCCGCACAGAGTGCGTCTCATCTGTGGCAAGGCGCCTGACGAACTCCGACAGGAGTTGTAAATCGTGGAGAAAAATGGCGGCAGTCAGTGTGGCGACCGCCCAGACGATTGCGGTGATCGTAAGAGCGGGCCAGCCTCCGATCCAACCCCCGAGTGTAAGAAAAACCACCGCCAGGGATGGGACTCCAGCGATTCCGACGGCGAGGGTCAACAAACGCATCTTCAACCCCGCGTGGCTTCGGGTTCTGCCAGAAACGCCCGACTGCGGGAGACCGCTTCGGCTAACCCTACCCGTTCCACCGTCACGCCGGGGGGAAATGCGGACAGGACCCGGCTAGGGGTTTGGCGATCCAGAAGCACGAACACGCCCCTGTCAGTGGCCCGCCGGATCAGCCGTCCGAAGGCTTGCCGCAAACGCAGGCGCGCGATCCGATCATCGTAACCTTTTGGGTCCCCATCCGATAAGTGAATGCGGCGTTCGCGATGCAAAATATCGGGGCGGGGCCAGGGAACTTTCTCGAACACGACCAATCGCAGCGATTGACCGGGTACGTCCACGCCGTCGCGCATCGCATCCGTGCCCAGCAGGCAGCTTTCCTCCTCCGTTCGGAAGATATCCACGAGGGTGGCGTTGCTCATGGCGTCGACGTGCTGGGCGTAGAGCGGGAGTCCTGCCACTTCCAATGCCGGTGCAATGCGCTCATGCACGGCACGGAGACGCCGGATGGCCGTGAACAGCCCAAGCCCACCGCCGCGGGCGGCGATAAAGAGCGCACGGTACGCCGCGGCGAGTTGATCGAGGTTGCCCGATGCGACGTCGGTTACAACGAATGCGCGAGTTTGGGCAGCGTAGTCGAACGGCGACGAAACCGAGGTGCGTATGGCTGGAGATGGCAAATGCCCGGCTCCGACCCGTGCTTCCGCTGCGTGCCATGCGACCTCGGGGTCTGCGTCGCCGGAGTCTCTCAATGTGGCCGATGTGACCACAAGACCCTGTGCTGGCGCAGCCAGCGTAACCGCGAATGGCACCGTGGGGTCGAGCCAATAGCGATGGAGCCCCACATCGGAGTCGCGCCTGCTGTCCCGCCTGTCGATGCGGAGAAACAGAATGTGGTCCGGCCGTTGGCCGGCTTCGGGCGGCGCTTCCGTAAGCCGGCGGAGCATGCTTTGCCATGCTGAGACCGGATTGAGGACGCGGCGATTCAGTGATCTGCTGACTGCTTCGATCCGGGTCCGAATCGCCGGCTCCAGCTCTTCGGCCTCGTCGTCCAAACGGGCCAACAGACGTTCGCGCAAATTGGAAGCGGGTTCGGCGATCCGGTTCATGGCGCGCGCCAGCGTCTCGGTTGCTGGTATTAATGCGGGAGCGACCGGGAAGACATCGCATTCCACCGATCCCCACTGTCCAGACTGTCCGAAGGGCCTGTCTGTTTCGGTCGTGCGGGCGAGAACTTGTTGGTGGGCGCGCTGTAAAAACACCTCGCTGGGATTGGGATGTCCCGCACCCGTTATGGCCATGTCTGGACCTTGCTCACCGATCCGCATTGTCCATCCCGGCGCGGGCAAGGCGCGCGCGGCTTGCAGGAGTGCATCCAGAGGGGTTTCCAGGTTAGGCCGTCCGGCGACGAGTTCTTCGATGCGACGGCGCAGGCCGCGGGCTCGGGAGCGTCCCCCTTCCGCCCCTAGAAGCCACCGCCGCAACTCAGCGGTTTCCAGTCCGGATAGGACCGCTGAAAACGCAGCATCGGCTGCATCGAACAGATGATGTCCTTCGTCGAAGACGTAACGCGTGGGAACGGCATTGTCATCCAAGCCACCCCACGCCGCCTGGGTCATAACCAGAGCATGATTGGCGACGACGAGATCGGCGGTCTTGGCCCGGCGAATCGTGTGTTCGATAAAGCAGCGCCGCCAGTGTGGGCAGGCTGAGTGAATACATTCTCCGCGTCTGTCGGCGAGGACAGAAATCGCTGCCTGACCGTGCAATTCCCCCAGCCATCCCGGCAGATCACCGCCTTGAATATCGCCATCGGCGGTGGCGGCGGCCCATCGCGCGATCAGGCCGAGCAAGGTGCCTTGGTCATAGCGCTGCGCCCCGGTTGCACCCATCACCGCGTCTTCAAGATTGAGGAGGCAGAGATAGTTCTCGCGTCCCTTTCGGACCACGATGCGCTTTCGCCGCTCAACCATATTCGGCACCAATCGGCTAACCTCGCCGTCAATCTGCCGTTGTAGGTGACGGGTGAAGGTACTGATCCAAACGGGACCGCGGTTTTTTTCCGCCCAGATACTGGCCGGCGCGAGATAGCCGAGCGTTTTGCCTGTCCCGGTACCTGCTTCCGCCAGGACGACATGAGGATCGCCGGGGGTTTCGCGCGGGGCAAAGGCCGCAGCCACAGCGCCCGCGTAATCGCCCTGACCAGGCCGTTGTTCAGCCCCAGGACCGAGCAAGAGAGCGAGGCGCGTGCGGGCCTCCGCTTCCGTGACAGGGTGAGCCGACGGCGGAGGGGGCGGAGCGCCGTCTTCCCATTCTGGCAGGCGCTTCCAGATTTTAAGAGCCTCGGTAGAGGGGGCAGCCGCCTCGCGCTCCAACGCGGCATTTATATAAGGTGTCCAACTCCACCCTGCCTTTCCCATGTAGGCCGACAGTCCCGCCGCGTCGCGATTGGCCAACAGGTCGCGCCCCTGGCGCAAATGGCTGAGCATCGCGGCCGTCAAGCCTGGCAGTATCGCGGCCTCTGCGTCCAGCGCGGCCGCGGGTGCGGGCAAGTCCAATGCCAGCGCGAGACCCCGTATTGTAGGGGCAGCCGCACGAGCGGGATAAATGAAGGCAAACAGGTCCAGCAAATCGAATGCGGGGGCTGCCCGTAGGTTGAGCCGCCGAAAACTCGCGGGGGCGTGGACAAGCATCGGGGGGGCCATGGTGCTCAGTCGCAACACGGCCTCAGCAATGGGTAAAAGCAGCAGCTCACCGTCCTCGGTCAGGATGGCTGCGCGGCCATGCCCCACCGCGATCGATGGCCCCGGAGGCAGCATCATGGCTCGGTTCACGTCCTCCCCTTAGACTCAATCGTGATCGGGCGCCACCACGGAAGGTCGGTCGAGAGCGCTTTTTAGATAGGAAAAAAGGCTTGCCCAGATGCCCCAGAAAAAGGTAAACATTCTTCCATGATGGTATCTCCACCGCACGCTTCGTGGTTGCACGAGCGTCATTCCATCCTGGATGGTCCGCATCAGATGATGCGGTTCATCAAAGGGACAGATTTCCTGCGATTTCATTGGCTTTGTTAATCAGAGATTTTGAATCTTGCTCGCTTGAGTGGGATGGGAGTCAGCCGATCAGAACATTTCGTTATTTTCCGCCTCCGTGATGCAAGGAGAGCCGGACGAATTTCTGCACAATGAGCAAGAACTGGCGCTAAGGAGACGACTTCGCACAAATCTGCTCGAATGGGCCATTCACGCATTAACACCTTTGGAACAAGCGCCCGCTGCGCATCATAAGCTGCTGATACGAGAGTTGGAAACGGTGTCGCGCGGGGAGGTGAGCCGCCTCATGGTTCAGATGCCCCCGGGTTCGGCAAAATCGACATTTGCGTCAACGTTGTTCCCTGCGTGGTGGTTTAGCCAACATCCCGGCAGCTCGATCATTGCCGCGTCGCATACCGCTTCCCTCGCCGAACTTTTCGGACGCAGGGTGCGTGATCTCATCGCGGCAGAACAGCCCCGTCTGGGTTATCGGCTCGTGACAGGGGATCGTGCTGCATCGCATTGGCGCCTTTCCAATGGAGGCGAGTATTTCGCCGCCGGCACGCGCGGCTCTATCATCGGGCGGAGAGCCGATCTGGTTATCATTGATGATCCAATTGGAAATCAGCTGCAAGCTGACCGGGCCACTGATCGAGATCGGTTATGGGATTGGTACCGATCAGATCTAACAACACGACTAAAACCCAATGGGCGTGTCGTTCTGATTATGACGCGATGGCACGAGGACGACCTAGCTGGGCGTCTGGCTTCTCAAGTTGACGGTGCCTGGCGGGTCTTACGACTTCCGGCCCTGGCTGAGGCCGATGATCCGATGAACCGTGAAATTGGCGCGCCGCTATGGCCCGAGTGGGAAGGCTTGCCTGCTCTCATGGAAAAGCGAGCATTGGTCGGTGAGCGCGCCTGGTCGGCTTTATTTCAGCAGACGCCGCGGCCGCTTGAAGGTGGTTTGTTCAAAATTGCAAAGATAGTACCGATCGATGGCTCAACCTTGAGTGACGGACCAACCGTAAGGGCATGGGATCTGGCATCTACGATGCCGAGGGATGGCAACAATCCAGATTGGACCGTCGGGGTTAAAGTCCGAGCGGTCCAGCCCGGGCATTTTGCGGTGATGGACGTGATTCGTCTTCGGGGTACATGGTGGGAAGTCGAGCAGACCATTGCCAACGCAGCGCAGTTGGACGGAAGCACGGTGCATATCGGTTTGCCAGAGGATCCCGGTCAGGCCGGAAAGGCCCAATCAGCCCAACTGACCAGGATGCTGGCAGGATACCACGTTATCGCGAGTAGAGAGACTGGTTCGAAATACACACGTGCGCAACCTTTGGCATCTCAGGTTGAGGCCGGCAATGTGACCATGGTTCGCGGCGACTGGAACCGGGCTTTCCTGGATGAATTAAAAGATTTTCCAAACGCCACGAAAGATGATCAAGTCGACGCTTTTGTTCGCGCATTTGGAACACTAACCCATCTTATTCATCGCATGGCAGGGATTCGCGAACGGACATGGCGCAAACATATGGAATCGTTCAGTGATTGGTTGCTTACACCCACACCGAACGCCGGACATAATCCGCCATGCCCGCCACCGATGAGGATA
>CAIXEA010000007.1 GCA_903918315.1 uncultured Acetobacteraceae bacterium
CACAACCAGCGCCCAGTCGTCGTCCGTCATCCGTGTCAGCATGGTCGGCTCCCTGAAACCGACCTCCTATGAGTCAGACAACAGAGCGCGCCGGAATCCCCAAAAATGGCATATCAGGGATTCCGTCCACACGGCCTAGGGCGGTATTGCTCTACCCGACGCCCACATTATCCAGCAGCCGGACCGGTCCCAGCTTCGCGGTCGCGATCAACCTGGCTCCGGCTGCCTCTGTGGGGGCCACAGCCGCGATCGGTGCCAAGGTCGGCCCGTCGACCAGCGCCAGATAATCGACGGCGAACCCGGCCGCGGCCAGCTCCGCCCGCGCCGCGGCCAGGACCGGTTCCGCCACGCGCCCATCGGCGAGCATCCCGGCGACGGAGCCCAGGACGCGATACAGCGCCGGCGCGGTCGCGCGTTCCGTCGCGTTCAGATAGCGGTTGCGCGACGACATCGCCAATCCGTCCGCCTCCCGCACCGTCGGGACGCCGACGATGGCCAGCGGCAGCAGCAAATCGGCGACCACCCGCTTGATCACCTGCAACTGCTGCCAGTCCTTTTCGCCGAAATAGGCGCGATCCGGGCGCACCTGCCCGAACAGCTTGGTGCAGACCGTCGCCACGCCGCGGAAATGGCCGGGCCTTGCGTCACCCTCCCACCGTTCCGCCGGGCCGCTGACATGGACGGTCGTCGCCTCACCGGCCGGATACATGGTCGCCACATCCGGCAGCCACGCCAGGGAACACCCGCAGGCTTCCAGCGCCGCGAGATCCCCGGCCTCATCGCGGGGATAGCGCGACAGGTCCTCATTGGCGGCGAATTGCAGCGGGTTGACGAAGATCGAGGCGACGGCTGGTACGCCGGAGGCAACGGCCTCCCGCACCAGGGTTTTATGCCCCTCATGCAGCGCCCCCATGGTCGGGACAAAGGCCAGGCCGCCAAAATCGGCGCGCAGGGACGCACAGGCGGTGCGAAGTTCAGTAAGGGTGCGAGCAATTCTCATGAACCGGACCTTGGTACAGCCCGCTGCCAAGAGCAACATGCATCCCAACCGCAGGAGGCATGCTTATGAAGCTCAATCGCCAGATCGCCCTTGTCACCGGGGGTTCGCGTGGTATCGGCCGCGCCACCGCCCTTGCCTTCGCGGCGGAAGGCGCGGACATCGCCTTCTGTCACCTCCATGACGATGCCAAAGCCAACGACACCGCCGCCGAAATCGAGGCGCTCGGCCGGCGCGCCATGCACCGCTCCGTAGACGTATCCGACATCGCCGCTGGCCGCGCCTTCGCCGCCACGGTCGAAGCCACATTCGGGCCGGTCGATATTCTGTTCAACAACGCCGGCATGAATATCCGCAAACCGTTCGAGGCCTATACGGAACAGGAGTTCGACTCGATCCTCGACGTCCATGTCAAAGGCATGTTCTTCATGGCGCAGGCGCTGTACCCGGCCATGGTGGCACGGGGCCGCGGCTGCATCATCAATGTCGCATCCCAACGGGCGCTGAAGGGGGCGGTCAATGCATCGGTCTATTCCGCCGCCAAGGCCGCGATCATCGGCTTCACCCGCTCCCTGGCCTGGGAGGCCGCGCCCAAAGGCATCCGCGTCAATGCCATCGCCCCTGGCCCCATCGTCACCGACCTGACCGCCACCATGACGGAGGCGGATCGCCAGGCCTTCATCAACGCCCTCCCCTTGGGCCGATTCGGGCGACCTGAGGAGATCGCGGCGACCGCCCTGCTGCTCGCGGGTCCGGATGGCGGGTTCTATGTCGGCGCCACGCTGTCCCCGAATGGCGGCGATGTGATGTACTGACGGGCCGGCCCTGTCCAACCGCCACCGCTTGGAGTAAATGCCGCCCGCATGTCGTCCCCCGATCAAGCCAATTCCGCCGCACGCGACTGGATCAAGCGCGAGCAACGCGAGGGGTTCCGCGCAGCCCAACCCGTCCTCCTGCTCAATCTGATCGGCACCATCGTGGCGATCATGCAGATCTTCACCCTGGTCGCGGTATTGAACGGCGCCATCGCGCACCGGATCATCCTCGATGACACCCAGGACTGGACCGTATTCGTCGTCGCCTTCGCCGCCCTGTCGCTGGTGCGGGCCGGCCTGACTATCGCGGCCGAGCGCACCGCCTTCGCGATCGGCGCGACGGCGCGACGGCGGCTGCGTTCGGATATCCTCGGCCGGCTGCTGCAAGCCGGCCCCGCCATGCTGCGCCGCCGGCACTCGGCGGAACTGGCCGCGGCCGTGGTGGACCGGATCGAGGCGATGGACGGGCTCTACGCCCGCTATGTCCCCGCCGCGTTGTTCGCGCTCTTTGGCCCCCTGATGGTGCTCCTCGCGATCGCTTTCGCTGACGTTTGGGCCGCTCTCATTCTCCTCGGCTGCGGTCTGTTGGTGCCGATCGCGATGGCTTTGGCCGGCATTGGCGCCGCGGCCGCCTCCCGCGGGCAATTCCTGGCGATGGAGCGGCTGCAGACCCGCTTCATCGATCGCATTCGCGGCATCGCCACCATCGTCCTCTATGGGCAATCCGAGGCTGAGGCGAACCGCCTCGCCAAAGCCGCCGATGAACTGCGCATGCGCACCATGCGGGTGCTGCGGGTCGCGTTCCTGTCGTCGGCCGCGCTCGATCTGGCCGCGGCGCTGGCGATGGTTTCCATAGCCATCCATTTCAACCGCGCGCTCGCCGGCTTTTCCGGGGTGGAGTGGCTGATGAAATTCGGGCCGGCTCTGTTCGCGCTTCTTCTGGTGCCCGAGTTTTTCGCGCCCTTGCGCGCTTTCTCCGCCGCCTATCAGGATCGGCTGCACGCCACCGGCGCGGCCGCCGCTTTGGTGGATATCCCGCCGATGCCGAACGAACCCCCGGCGCGCGCCATCCGCACCGTGGAAGCCAAGGGCGTCACGGTCGTCTTCGAGGATGTGCGCTTCACCTGGGACCCCGCGCGTCCAACGGCCCTCAATGGCCTGTCCTTTCGTGCCGGATCCGGGGAAACGCTGGTGCTCGCCGGCCCGTCGGGGGCGGGAAAATCGACCGTGATCGAAATGCTGCTGGGCTTCATCCGCCCCGACAGCGGCCGGGTGACCATCAATGGCGCCGACATCGCCGACATCGTTCCCCAAGCCCTGTCCCGCTTCACCGCATGGATCGGCCAGAAGCCGGTGCTGTTCGCCGGCACCATCCGCGACAACATCCGCTTCGCCCGGCCCGAGGCGAGCGACTCCGACATCGAGGCCGCCGCCGCCTCGGCCCATGTCGATGGCTTCGCCCGCGATCTGCCTGACGGCCTGGACACCCTGATCGGTGAAGGCGGCCATGGGCTGTCCGGCGGCCAGGCGCAACGCGTGGCCATTGCCCGGGCCTATCTGAAAAACGCGCCGCTGCTGCTGCTCGATGAGCCAACCGCCCATCTCGATCCCGCGACGGAGGCGGATGTGCTGGATAGTCTCAAGCGCCTCGCCGCCGGCCGCACGGTGATCCTCGCCAGCCATGCCGCCGCGGCCCACGCCTTCGCCGGCCGGCGGTTGGATATACGGGACGGCCGCGCCGTTTCTGCCCGGGGGGCCGCATGATCGCCGATCTCCTGCGCATTCTGGGCCTTTGGCGGGGGCGGACGGGCTGGCTGCTGGCGGGCTTGCTGGTCTCGATGGCTGCCCTGGCCGCCGCGATCGGCATCATGACCCTGAGCGCCGTGATGGTCGCGAGCGCGGCGGCGTCCGGGCTCCTGGCCGCGCCGCTGCTGCTGCGCATCCTGGGCACGGCGCGGGTGGTCCTGCGCTATGGCGAACGGCTGGTAACGCATGACGCAATGTTCCGGGCGCTATCGGACGTGCGTGTCTGGTTCTTCCGCCGCCTGGCCATCGGCTCCGCCGGCGGCCTGGGCTTCCGGCAAGCGGGCGATCTGCTGGCGCGGCTCGTGGGTGACGTCGAATCGCTCGACGGCCTTTATTTGCGCATCATCGTGCCGCTCGCGGGCGCGGCCCTGCTGCTGCCGCTGACACTGCTGATCATCGCGCCGCAGGCACCGGTTTTGGGCGCGATCATCGCCCTCCTGTTCGTGCTGGGCGCCTTCATCCTGCCCTGGTGCGCGGCCCGCGCCACGCGGGAGGCCGGCACGAGCCTGACCCGTGCCGCGGGCGGGCTGAGGACCACGGTCCTCGACGCCTTGACCGGGCTGCGCGAGGTCCGTGCCTTCGCCGCGGAGGGCCGCATGCTGGCCATGGTGCAAGCCCGTGAAGCGGCCTTGCTGGCGACGCAGCGGGCCTTGTCCGCCCGCACCGCGCTGGCCAGCGGCGCCGCTTTTCTGTGTGGTCAGGCCGCCATCCTGGCCGTGGCGATCGCCGCGGACCGGGACCCGACCGAAGCGGTGATCGCGGCGCTGCTGGTGATCGCCGCCTTCGAAGCCATCGGCGGCCTGCCCCGGGCCGGCGCGCTGGCCGGCTATGCCGCCGCCGCCGCCCGGCGCGTGCTGGAAACCGCCGACGCCCCCGTCCCCGTGCCCGATCCGGTGGTCCCGGCCCCGATGCCCGCTGACAGCCGGCTGCGCTTCGATGCCGTCCGCTTCCGCTGGCAAGCCGATCGGCCGTTGGTGTGCGACGCCTTGACCCTGGATATTCCCCAAGGGGCCCGCGTCGCGCTGCTGGGGCCATCGGGCATCGGCAAATCAACGCTGGCCGCCCTGGCGCTGAAAGTCGCGGCCCCCCAGGAAGGCCGCATTCTGCTGGGTGAGACCGATATCAGCACCCTCGACGCCGCGTCCGTTCGGGCCCGGATCGGCTGGCTGTCCCAGACCACGCATCTGTTCGACGACACCATTCGCGCCAACCTCCTGTTGGCCCTCCCCGAGGCCGATGACGCCTCGCTCTGGCGCGCGTTGGACGACGCGAAAATCGCTGATTTCGTGCGCGCGCTGCCCGATGGTCTCGATACCTGGGTGGGCGAAGGCGGTGCCCGCTTCTCCGGCGGGCAAGGGCGCCGCCTGGCGCTCGCGCGGGCGCTGCTATCCCCTGCCCCGATCCTGATCCTCGACGAGCCCTGCGCCGGCCTGGATGCCGAGACCGAGCGCGCCTTCCTGACCACCCTCAACGACACCGCGAAAGGCCGGACGGTCGTGCTGATCACCCACCGACTGACCGGGGTGGAGCAGCTCGACCGGATCTACCGGCTGTCGGCCGGCAAGGCTGTCGCCGCCGCCGCCTGACGGCAGAGCGTCAGTCCGGCGCCAGGAACCAGCGCAGAATCGATGGATTCTCGGTGCGAGGGTAGCTGTGGGACAGGTCCGCGATCTCCCGATACGTCACCTGCGCCCCGGCCGCGGTCAGGGCCTGGTGGGCGGTGCGCCCGACGCTCACCGGGAACATCCAATCCAGCGCGCCATGAACCAGATAGATCGGCAAGTCTTTGATCCGCGCCGGTTCGCTCACCACCACCAGCATCGGATGGAAGCTCGCCGCGATCGGCGCCAGATGCGTGAAGGGCGATTCCGCGTCCAAGCCGCTCAGCAGTGTGAACGTGCCGCCATCGCTCATGCCCGTCAGCAGCATCCGCTGCGCATCCACGGCGAAGTGGCGGCGCACTTCGTCCAGGATCAGGCGGATATTCTCGCTATCGACCTCCGGCTCCATCAGCGACCAGGTCTCCCCGCGCGCGGTCGGGGCCACGACGATGCAGCCGCGGGTTCGCGCCTCGCGCACCCAATTCCACAGGAACAGGCGTCCATGGCCGCTGCCGCCGTGCAGCGCGACGATCACCGGCGCGGGAACCGTGGGGTCGAGATCTTCGGGGACATAGACCGAAAAACCGCCGCGCGTGCCGGTCTCATTCCCCGCATGCATCACGCCGGTGCCGGGACGCGGCGCCCCCAGCCGGGCCTGCAACGCGGCATCGCCGCGACGGTCTTCATCGAGGAAGTACCGGCTGACCACCGGCAGCATCGCGCTGACGGGATACAGCGCCTCCGCCGCGCGGGCGCATTGGCGCAAAGCGCGGGACGCGGCGAACAGGGGATTGGCCTCCTGCGGTGCCGCGCGCAGGCCGTCCGCCGCGCGCAAGGTGTGGGTGCAGGCCAGCACCAACTGATCGCGGAACGCGGCCATCGCCTCTGGCCAGGCCACGGCGTTGAACGCACCGAGGGCCTGGTGCAACTGCCGATCCTGATCGCCCAGCCGACCGATGAGATCGAGGAGATGCGGCGGATGGAGGAACCGGCCGATATCCTCCAGCGCATCCAGCGTGCCGAGCAGCGGCGGGACCAAGGCAACCACCGCATCCTGAATGTCGTCGCTCATGAGGCGCCTCCCGCGCTTGTCGCCCGCGCAGGGAAGGCGAAGGATAGCGCTTTGGCAAGGAGGATGCGCCGGTGACACTCGCGGAACGCCTGATCACGTTGATGGATCATCTCGGCCTGGCGCGGGCGCATGTCGCGACCCAGATGACCGGCGATGTCGCGGGCCTGGCGGCCACGGCACCGGAGCGGATGGGCGGCCTGGTCCTGTGCGTGCCGTCCCGCCTGGACCCCACGCCGTTCTCCGCTGTGTCCGATCGGATGCTCATGATCGCGGGGGCGCGCGGGATGACGGCGGAGGTCACCGCCCGCGCCCAGCCCCGCCTGCCGGGATCGCGGCGGCTGGTGTTGGCGGACTATGACGCGCCGGGCTGGGCCGATGTCGTAACCGACCGGACGGGACCGATCATTGAAGGCCTGACGGGTTTTCTGCCCGCCCACGACGCCTCCGTTCCCGTATCGGTTCCCGCGATGGGAACGGCCGGGGGTCTGACCTATCGAACCACCGGCAGCGGACCGGCGCTGCTGCTGCTGCCGTTCTTTCTGGCCCCGTCGCAATGGGATGCCGCGATTCCCGCGCTGTCGGAACGGTTCACCGTCATCGTTCCGGGTGGCCGCCATCTCGGCGGTGTCGCGGCGCTGGAGGATCGGGCGATGGCGCCCAGCTATCGCGGCATGGTGCGGACGTTGCTGGACACCATGGCGCCCCGGCCGGGCGATACGATCCTCGATGTCGGCTGCGGCTCTGGCGCGTTGGATCGCATGCTGGCGCATCATTACGGCGCCGCGAACCGCCTGATTGCCACCGACCTGAACCCGTTTCTGCTGCGGGAGGCCGCGGCCCTGGCCGCCGAAGACGGCGTTGACGCGACCATCCGCTTTCAGGAAGCGAACGCCGAGGCCCTGCCCTTCCCCGATGCCAGCTTCGATTGCGCGTTCACCGTCACCGTGCTGGAGGAATGCGACGCGGACCGCGCGTTGCGCGAATTGTGGCGGGTGGTCCGACCCGGAGGACGCGTGGGGGTCATCGTCCGGGCGATCGACATGCCACAGTGGTGGCATCTGGATCTGCCGGATGCGCTCCGTCAGGCCGTGACGATCCCGCCGCAGTCGGTCGGATCGAAGGGAGTCGCCGATGGCAGCCTGTATGGGCGCATGCGCGAGGCCGGCTTCGGGCGGGTGACCTGCTTTCCCTCCCTGGTGACGCTGGACCACCCGGATGGACCGATTTGGCGTTATCGGGAGGATCACGTGCTGGCCGGGCTGACCGAGGCCGAGACCACGGTCTGGCGGCGGGCGACCGATGCCGCGCGTGCCAGGGGTTTGCTGTTCATGGCACACCCGATGCATTGCGCGGTCGGCTTTAAATGAGGGCCGCGCGACGACCGCGGCTTATTTCGCCCCGCTCGCCGAACCTTGGGTCGCGGCGTCCCACCAGGGGCACACGCCGTTCATGCGCTCATAGTTCCCGTCGATGACCAGCAGGGGCGCCCGCTGCGCCGGGCCGCTATGGGGCGCGGGCGGAGGCGGGGCGTCCGGCGGCGCATCGCCCAGGGTCTGAAACAGGCCCTGGTGCCCCCAGAAACTGCCGACATCGGTCATTTCGATGGGTTTCCAGGTCGCATCATCGACCTCCCGCCCGCCCCAGCCATATTCGACCAGGAAATCCGAAGGGGAGTGCATATAGAACGATGTCATGAGGTCGTTTGGATGGCGCCCCAACTTCACCGCGACGCGGTCCGGGTCGGACTGCGCCAGATCGTATCCGATGCCCACGTCGTCAAACGAGAACAGTTCGACCATCAAATGATGCATCGCCCGGCCCGGGCCTTCCACGATTGCCAGGCTGTGGTGCCGACCGTTCACATGCATGAAATAGGCGGAGAACGGATGGCGGATGAAATCGCTGATCCGGAACCCCAGCAGGTCGCGATAGAACGTCAATGACGCCTCGATGTCCGGGACGACGATCAAAGCGTGACCCACACCCAGGGGCCCGGCGCGAAAGCCGGCAATGTCGCGCCCGGGGCGGAACGGGTCGGCGGCGATCTGGCCGCCGTGAAAGGCCTCCAGCCTGTTACCAGCGGGGTCCAGGAATGAAATCAGGGCCGTGGCGGCGCGCTGATCCGCCATGGCGGCGGTTTCACGCCGCACCGCGACGCCGCCTGCGTCCAACCGGGCCGCGAGGGCGTCGAGCGCCGCGGCATCCGCGACCTCCCACCCAAAGACTTTCTCCCCATCGGGGATGGCCGTGTCGGCGATCAGCCTTTGCTTACGGTCATCCATCCGGAAGGCCCGCATCCCGCCGCCGCGGTCCACGGCCTGCATGCCCAGGCGGTTGGTCGCGAACTGCCCCCAGTCATCGGGTTTCGTGGTACCGAATCCGAGATAGCCAAGAGCCTGGATCATGAGCGCACGGTTTCCGTCCGGGGGTTGCGAACAGCGTAAAGCAGGTCCGTTAACGCAACCAAATCTGCCATGCGGACACAGCACCGGCAAGTCGAAATCTCGTCCGGTCTTCAGGTCCGGACATAGGGCCAGTGATCAGCGGGTGGTTATGACAATGGCAGCCCTGGCCCGGGCGCCGCAACGGGTCGCGGCGCTTAGTCCGAGGATGCCGACTAGCATGATCGCCCAGGTCGCGGGTTCCGGGGCTTGCGTCGGCGGCAGCCCGTTGCCGATCCCGGCGCTCAAGAGGATGGAGTATTGGCCGCCGGGATTATCGCTCGGCGCAATGAAGATCAGAGGGTCGGCGGAGGCATAAGCGTAACCCCCGGACGAATAGGTGATCTCAGAACCGACGAAGAAGGAAATATTTTGCGCGGTTCCCACCGTCGCATTGTAGCTGACCGTGCCGTTGAACTGGCTGTTCGAACAGGACGCACCCGCCCCGATGCACACCTGAACCGCGCCGCCGCCGTAGTTGAAATTGGCAAAGGCGTAAGAATTCGCATCTGCGTTGGTCAACAGATCGGTCTCAATCTGCACCGGCACGGTATTCCCAGGCGTGCCGCCTAAAATTGTGAATGAGTAGGACAGGCTGCCAAAGGCATCCTGTGTCGCCACCCCAGCGGGATTGCTCGCCGAGGTCTGAATCAGGACATACGGGTTTTCCGTGATGACGACCTGCGCGCCCTGCAAGGTGCAGGTTACCGGGTCATTCACGGTGTTCGTCGGATTGTTGCTGTTACAACTCGCACCGCTCACGGCGGCTGGCACGCTCGTGAAAGCGGAGGCGGAGCCGGCGCAGCAGATGCTCCCAAGCGATAGAGCGATTGCCGCGCAGAACGTTATGAGTTTCAACGGACTCTCCATGCTTCCTGAAGCATGCACTTGAAAATCCCTTTCACAAGCGCACTACCTTCTGCACTGTTCCCTCGAAATCCAACGCTGTCAACGATTTCCTGGTCATATGGCTGGGAGTGGGATCTCGCTGGACTACAACATGGTCGCATCCGCTCCCATGAAGTCTCCAGGATGGATCAGATCGTTCGATGGGGCGGCTCTCGGCGTCTAAGCGGATTTTTTCGTGATCGACGCGTATTGGCCGGCTTTCGAACCGGCGCAACTTGATCAGGCGTTGGCGTGGTTCAAAAAGCAGGACCGAACGCTTGGTGGTTGAGTCACTCCGGTTTCGCCCGAGGCGTTAGATTCTGTCCGGAATCGTTTCGTTACCCTGCCTAGCCTTCGCACCATCGGGCGGATCAATGCGAGCAAAACGAAGGATCGGTCCTTCCGGTTCACGCCCTCCCAGTCTTTCGCCAGCCGACAGCACGGGTTCAACGATGCAAAGATTCGTTCGACGACAAATCGGTTCGGTAACCCAGTGGAGCCCTTCACCTGGTCCGATCGTTTGACGATCTCGACATTCAGGCTCTCCATCGCGGCTTTGGCGGCGTTCTGGAACACCGGGCCCTGATAACCGCCGTCGGCTTCGCCGGACCGAGGATGTTCTAATGCCCGGCGTGAGATGACCGGTTCGGGAACATGAAAAAGGAGAACGCACCCGAGCAGAGCAGTCTTGAGACAGACATGACTGAGTAGTTTCCGAGCCTGACGCCATGTGTCCGCTCGCGGTATTGTTCGATCAATGGATAACTCGCTCAAAAGGCGTGTCTCCATTCTATCGCGGGCCACCAGCAAACGGTGGTTTGATCCCCGTGTCATGCAAAGGAGCTTTGAACATGTCTGAGACCGCCTCGATTACCTCCGGAACGCTGATTGCCGCCGAGAAGGTGAATGGAACGAATGTTTATGATCTGGCGGGGGACAAGCTCGGCAGTGTTGATGACATCATGATCGACAAGGTCAGCGGTCGCGCGATCTACGCTGTGATGTCGTTCGGCGGCTTTCTCGGAATGGGCGAAAAGTTCCATCCGTTGCCGTGGGCGAAGCTGAAGTACGACGCTCAGAAGGGCGGCTACGTGGTCAATCTGGACAAGAAGGTGCTGCAAGACGCACCCTCCTATGAGACCGACGGGAAGTTCGCCTGGACGCCCGATTATGGCCGCAAGGTCGACAGCTATTACGGGACACCCAGCCTCTGGATGTAACTGTGCATCCCCGGCTGCGCGACGAAATTTACTGAAAGATTCAGCGTGCCGGACGGAAGCAGCCTGGAACCGGCATCGGTTCTGCGTCCAGGCCGTTCCATCACGTTTTGTACGCCATTCGAAAGGAGCGACCCTTGACACGTTCGATCAAAATCATGGTGGGCACTGCCCTCCTCGCGGCATCATTCGGTGGCCCGGCCTTTTCGCAAGGCGCACCTCAAACGGTCAGCCTGGTGAAAGTTGATCTGGTATCGCTGGCGACGGGCTACCGGACATCCAAGGTGGTGGGAAGCACTGTCGTCAACGAAGCCAACGAAACCGTGGGAACAATCGACGACCTGATCGTTACACCCGCCGAGAAGGTGCCGTTCGCGGTACTGTCGGTCGGGGGCTTTCTCGGAATGGGCACAAAATATGTCGTGGTGCCGTTCAACTCAATCCAGATTAAGAACAAGCAGATGGTGCTCCCCGGTGCCACTAACCCATCTTATTCATCCTGGCCCAGCCCAAGCGCCCGCCCGGGTCATATGGTGTCATACCGAAATAATACACCGCGCGCCTCGCCGATGCTTGCCGTGCCGCGTTTCGAACCAGATTTGTCAGGCGTTGGCGGTGGAGG
>CAIXEA010000008.1 GCA_903918315.1 uncultured Acetobacteraceae bacterium
CACTGTTATCCCCCACCCAAGGACAGATACCTACGCGTTACTCACCCGTCCGCCACTGACATTGCTGCCCGTGAGACTTGCATGTGTTAAGCATGCCGCCAGCGTTCGCTCTGAGCCAGGATCAAACTCTCAGGTTCATCTCAAGTCTCGCCTAAGCAAAACCATCAACGAACAGACCCAGGACTCACATGGTTTACAAAGATCAAACCCCGAAAGGTCCAATTAACTTCAAAGCGCTGTTTTAGTATCAAAAAGATATGCCAACAGTGCCCTAAAGCAAAAACCACGATCATCAAAGGCTCATAGCAGAGAGCCTGAATCCGATCATCGTTCGAGCCAATCAATTCACACACCTAAGCGTGTAAATATCAAGGACGCCGCCAACGTATCCCTTCCTAGCCTATTCAAATGTCAAAGAACAGTAACCAACTGGCATCGACCCGCATCAAGCAGGTCAGCAGACCAAAACCCAAATTCTAAATCACCAGACCCAACCAGAGCCGAGAAAGGTAACCCAACCGCCGGAGGATTGCAACACTGCAGTCCGCTGCGGTGGAGGGTTTCTACGGCTGAGGTATGGGACCGTCAAGCGCCTATTTTCAAAAATCGTCATCTAAACGCCATGCCACTCACGGAACCACTTTACGAATCGCGGAATTCCAAGAGAAAGTGGTGTTTTCGGTGCGAATCCGGTCAGGGCACCGATAGCCTCGACCGAGGCAAACGTCTCCTCCACATCCACCGCGGGACGAGGCGCGGACCGAACGATCGCCTTGCGGCCCAAAGCGTCCTCCAGAAGAGCGACCAGCGTGCGCACTTCCTCCCCCTGGTGGTTGCCAATGTTCAAAAGGCGCGTGCCCGTCTCCGGAGGCCGATCCAAAGCCCCAACCACACCGGTGACGATGTCATCGACATAGGTAAAATCACGCTTCAGCAGACCATCGTCGTAAAGCGTGATCGGCTCCCCCGCGACAATCGCCTTGGCGAAACTGTAATAAGCCATGTCCGGACGGCCCCAGGGCCCATAGACCGTGAAGAACCGCAGCCCTGTCTGCGGCAAGGCGAACAGATGCGCATAGGCGTAGCTGATCAACTCATCCGCCCGCTTGGTCGCCGCATACAACGACATGGGTGTGTCCACCCGGTCCGTCTCCCGGAATGGCAGCACCGTATTGGCGCCGTAGACCGACGACGTGCTGGCATACACGAGGTGCCGCAGGTGCTTCAGCCGCCGCGCGGCCTCCAACACCACGAGATGTCCCATGACGTTCGATTGGATATAGGCATAGGGATCCACCAGGGAATGGCGCACCCCGGCCTGCGCCGCGAGATGCACGATCCCGACGATATCGGGATGGGCACCCATCAACGCCTCGATCGCCGCCCGGTCGGACACATCGGCCGTCTGAAACGTAAAATCCGCATGCGCGCCCAGCAGCGCCAAACGCGCGTGCTTGAGGGCCGGATCATAATAGGTGTTGAGGTTATCGATCCCGACAACCCGCTCCCCGCGCGCGAGGAGCGCGGTGGCGACATGCGAACCGATGAACCCGGCCGCACCGGTCACCAGGATCGTCATACGATCGGCCGCGCGACCAAACGGTCTTCCAACAGCTCCAGAACCGCATGGCCCAGCGCGATATGGCACTCCTGAATCCGCGCGGTTTCTCCGTCCGGCACCAGCAGCCGGTGATCACAATGATCACCGGCCGGCACACCGGCGCCGCCCAGCAAGCCAACCGTGGCGATCCCCATCTCCCGCGCCGCTTTCAGGGCCAGAACGACATTAGCCGATCGGCCGGAGGTGGTGATGCCGAAGAGCACGTCGCCGGCGCGGCCGAGGCCCCGCAAGGGCCGTTCGAACACCCGGTCAAACCCGTAATCGTTGCCCCCCGCGGTGAGCATGGTGGGATCTTGGGTCAGGGCCAGGGCTGCGTAGGAAGGGCGTTCCACCGAGCCGCGCAACCGGACCAACATCTCAGTGGCCAAATGCTGCGCGTCCCCCGCGGAGCCGCCATTGCCGCAGAACATGAGCTTGCCGCCGCCACGGAGGCTGGCCTCACAGGTATCGACCACCGCGATCACGGTCTCTGCCAGTTCGGTTGCGATCCGCCGCTTCAAATCGGCGGATTTGTGCATCATCCCGGCGAAACGGGCGATTTCGTTCATGGTGGCCAGACTCCCAGGCAACGCCGGGAGACTGCTTACTGCGCGACCCAGCCGCCGTCTATCGACAGGGGCACGCCGGTCATCGTCCGCGCGGCGTCCGAACATAAAAAGACCGCCAGGTCGCCAATGGCCTCCGGGGTCGTGAACTGTGCCATGGGCTGCTTTTCCGCCAGGAACTCCTTGGCCGCGGCGTCGACGGTGATGCTTTCCTCCTTGGCGCGCGCGCCAAGCTGCTTGTCCACCAGCGGTGTCAGAACCCAGCCTGGGCAGATCGCGTTCGCGGTCACCCCGGCATTGGCCAATTCGATCGCCGCGACCTTGGTCAATCCGAGCACGCCGTGCTTGGCCGCGACATAGGCCGCTTTCTGGCCGCTCGCGACCAGACCATGGGCGGACGCGACATTGATGATGCGCCCCCAGCCTTTCTTCTTCATCCCGGGGATCACCGCCTTCATCCCGTGAAACACCGCCGAGAGGTTGATCGCGATGATGGCGTTCCACCGATCCTCGGGAAAATCCTCAATGGGCGCCACGAACTGGATGCCGGCGTTGTTGACGAGGATATCGATGCCCCCCAGCGACGCCTCGGCTTCGATCGCCATCGCCGCGATTTCGGATGCCTTGCTCATATCCGCGCGGCTATAGGCGACCCGCACGGCGAATTCGGCCGCGAGACCGGCGCGCAGGGTTTCGATCACGGCCGGATCGCCGAAGCCGTTCAACAACAGATCCGCGCCAGCGCCGGCCAAAGCGCGGCCAATGCCAAGTCCAATCCCGCTGGTCGAGCCCGTGACCAGTGCAACCTTGCCACTGAGCGCCTTGTTACCGATGGACATCGCAGTATCCTTCATTGTTGCAGCGCAGCATGATACAGTGATGGCACGCCGATACAAGGAAAAGGACACACCATGCCTTCGACTTCGTCCGCCCCGTGGCGTCCTGCCGGCTGTACTGGAATCTCTTTGGTTTTACAGGGCGGCGGCGCACTGGGGGCCTATCAGGCCGGGGTCTATCAGGGGCTGCACGAGGCGGGGCTCGAACCCGACTGGGTCGCGGGCGTGTCCATCGGCGCGATCAACAGCGCCATCATTGCCGGCAACCCGCGGGAGCGGCGGGTCGAGCGGTTGCGGCAATTCTGGGAAACGATCACGCGCCGACCCGTGTCGCTGTTTCAGGGCTTTGACGATTCCTCGCGCGGGTTGCTGGCGCAGTGGTCGTCCTTCCTGACGACGGCGCTTGGTCAGCCGGGCTTCTTCAAGCCGAATATGCCCAACCCCTGGATCAGCGCCCCCGGAACCCCCTCGGCCACCGCCTTCTACGATACCGCCCCTTTGGCGGGCACATTGGCCGAACTGGTGGATTTCGAGCGGCTCAATAGCGGACCGGTTCGGTATGCCGCTGGGGCGGTCGATGTCCTGTCGGGCAACTTCCAGTATTTCGACCGCGACGACGAGACCATCGGACCGGAGCATGTCATGGCCAGCGGCGCCCTGCCCCCGGCGCTGCCGATGGTGCGGATTGGAACGGAGTGGTTCTGGGACGGGGGCCTCGTGTCCAACACCCCGCTCCAGCATGTGCTGGATCGCGGTGGCTCGATGGATCAGCTGATCTTCCAGGTCGACCTTTTCAGCGCCCGGGGCCCCCTGCCGCGCACGATGTCGGAGGTGTTGGCCCGCCAGAAAGACATCCAATACTCCAGCCGCACCCGCATGGTGACCGATCAGGCCGCCGCGGCGCATCGGCAGAACCAGTTCCTGAAGCAGGTCCTGGACAAAGTGCCGGACGCGCTGCTCACCCCGGAGGAGGCAGCGGTCAAGCAGGCGCTGAATGACCAGCCGGAGATCGCGATCCTGCATCTGATCTACCAACAGGCCGCCTATGAGGGGCAGTCGAAGGATTACGAATTCTCCGCCGAGACCATGCGGGTGCATTGGGATGCCGGCCTGCGCGACGCCGCCGCGACCGTGGCACGCAAGGAGTGGCTGCGGATGCCCGAGGCATTCGGCGGCATCGTCGTGCACGATATCCACCACCCGCAAGATTAACCCCCCGCTTGCCATCCCCCACGGCGCGGGTACGATGCGGGGATGACAAACACGCCCCCAAAAACCGGCCTCGCCCGCAACACCGCCAATTACGGTGACCGCGATTTCGCCCTCTATCTGCGGCGGTCCTTCGCCAAGTCGATGGGCTATTCCCAGACCATGCTGGACAAGCCGGTCGTGGGCATCGTCGATACCGGCTCGGACTACAACAATTGCCACCGAACGGTGCCGGAACTGATCGAGGCCGTGAAGCGCGGGGTCCTCGCTGCCGGCGGCCTGCCGATGGCCTTCCCGACGGTGTCGCTGTGCGAGCCCAGCCTGTTCCCGACCTCCATGCACTACCGCAACCTCGCCGCCATCGATACCGAGGCGATGCTGACCGCGCAGCCCATGGATGCCGCCGTACTCATTGGTGGCTGCGACAAGACCGTGCCGGCGCAGCTGATGGCCGCCGCCTCCGCCGACATTCCCGCCGTGCAGCTCGTCACCGGCCCCATGCTGGCAACGCCGTTCCAAGGGGAGCGCCTGTCCGCCTGCACCGATTGCCGCCGTTATTGGGCGATGTATCGCGCCGGCACCGTGTCCGGGGAACGGATTGCCCAGATCGAAGGCCGCCTGGCCACCACCGCCGGCACCTGCGGCGTGATGGGCACCGCCTCCACCATGGCGTGCATCGCGGAGGCGCTGGGCATGATCCCGCTCGGCCACGGCTCCATCCCCGCGGTCCATGCGGACCGCCTGCGGGCGGCGGAGGAGGCGGGGGCGCTGGCGGTGCGGCTGATCACCAACCCGATCCGGCCGTCGCAGATCATCACCGCGCAGTCGGTGGAAAACGCGCTGCGGGTGCTGCTGGCGCTCGGCGGGTCGACCAACGCGCTGATCCATCTGACGGCCATCGCCGGGCGCATCGGGGTCAAGATCGACCTCGAACGCCTGAACATGCTGTCCGACACCACCCCGGTGATCGTCGATCTGAAGCCCACCGGTGAGGGCTACATGGAAGACTTCCACAGCGCCGGCGGCATGCCGGCTCTGCTGTGGGAGCTGCGGGATCTCCTGCATCTCGACTGCATCGACGTCACCGGCACCACGCTCGGGTCGCGTCTGACCGAGCCGCAGTTCATCGACCGCCGCTACATCCGCGCCCGCGGCGAACCGGTCTCCCCGGTCGGGGGCATCGTGTCGCTGTTCGGCTCCCTCGCCCCGCGCGGCGCGATCCTCAAGCGCAGCGCCGCCACCCCGTCGCTGTTCGAGAAAGAGGCCCGCGCCATGGTGTTCGATGGGCTGGAGGATCTGGCCAACCGCATCGACGACCCCGATCTGGACGTGACCGCGGATGATATCCTGGTGCTGAAGAACGCCGGCTCGCTGACACCGGCCGGAATGCCGGAGGCGGGGTATCTGCCGATCCCGCGGAAACTGGCGCTGGCGGGGGTGAAGGACATGGTGCGGATGAGCGATTGCCGCATGTCCGGCACCGCCTTTGGGACCATCGTGCTGCATATCACGCCGGAAGCCGCCGCGGGCGGGCCGCTCGCGCTGGTTGAAACCGGCGACATCATCCGGCTGTCGATCAAGGATCGCTCGCTCGATCTGCTCGTGGCCGAGGATGTGCTGGCCAAGCGCCGCGCCGCCTGGGTGCCACCGGAAAAGCCAAAGCGCGGCTGGGACCGGATCATCCATGAGCAGGTGCTGCAGGCTGATGAGGGCTGCGATCTGGCGCTGATGCGTCAAGGGGGATGAAACCGGCATCCGCCCTGTGTTAGACTTGTCCTATGAGTGCAACCCAGCGCAAGCCGATGACCATCGCCGAATTCCTCGATTGGGAGGAACGGCAGGAATTGCGCTGGGAATTCGACGGGTTTGAACCGGTCGCGATGACCGGGGGGACATTCCGGCATGCCGCCATCCAGACCAACCTGCTGACGGCACTTCACAGCCGGCTGCGCGGCAAACCATGCCGTTCGCTGGGGAGCGACTTAAAAATCCTGGCCGCCGAAAGCATCCGCTACCCGGATGCCTTCGTGGTGTGCACACCGGTCGATGCGACCGCCACCATGGTGACCGAACCAGTGGTGGTGTTCGAGATCCTTAGCCCCTCGACCGCGATGATCGATCGCGTCGTCAAGAACGAGGAATACCGCGATACACCCTCGATCCAGCGCTACGTCATGCTGGAACAGGATCGCCAGGCCGCGACGGTGTTCAGCCGGGTCGCCGACGACTGGGTGGGCCATATCCTCTCTGGCGACGTCGTGCTGGATATGCCGGAAATCGGCATCCAACTGGCCTTGTCCGAGATCTACGAGGACATCGCGTTCGGAGACGGCGCCGCGGCCTGACCCCGGCGCATCACGGACAGCCGCTGGCCGCCCAGGCTTTCAGCGCGGCACCGAATGCATGCCCGAACGGGTGGCGGACGCTCAGCATCCGGGCATCGCCCGACTTGATGTAGAACAGCCCCTGATCGCACAAGGTCTTCTGCGTCCAGGGCCGCTGATGGCAGGTCGGGCAGCTCTTGCCCTCCCACGCCGGGGGCGGCAGCCCTTCGATCGGCGGAAACGCCGGCGCCCCCTGAATGAGCTGTTCCATGGAGCGGCCGTCAACCTCCGGCGCGCCCAGGGCCAGCGGCGCGGAGAACCGAGGCACCGCCGTCGCCGACACCGCCATTGTCCGTGGGCTTTGCGCCTGCTGCAACAGGGCCTGTGCTTCCTCGGTATGCATGCTGCGCGGGTAGCTGCGCATGAACTGGAGAATCTGCCCGGGGTCGCGCGACCCACGCGCGCTGTCCCAATCCTGCTGTTCGGCCGAGGCGCGCGGGGCGGCGGCGGTCCCGGGATTGAAGACGAATTCCCGCACCAGCGACGAGCTGTCCCAGGGGGTCTGCCTGCCGCCCGTCTCTTTCAGCACCGCCACCCGCACCTGGCGGAACATCGGCTCCATCGGCTGGCCGGGCCGGATCATGGCGGCGGCGAGCGCGGTGGTGAAGGGGCTGTTACCGCCCCGCCCATCCATGGCGATCGTACCTGGTGCCGTCGAATAGGCGATGAACGTCCCTGTCGGCGCGTCCATGCGTGCCAGGCCCTGCCCGGTTGCCCCGGCGGCGGCGAACGGGTTGTCGCGGCAGGCATCCAGGATCACGATATTGGTCTGGTTGCGGGCGGATTCCATTTGCCGCACGACCCAGCGCCCCTCCACCCCGACCAGGTCCAGATCCGCTTCGTCGCGGATCGTGCTGTTGACCGGCAGCAGGTAGTTCACCCCGGCCGCCTGCACGCCATGGCCGGCGTAGTAGAACAGGCCCACCGTATCCGGGCCGCTCGCCCGCAGAGCGCGGCCAAAATCGGCGATGGCGGTTTTCATCGCCGCCTGGTCCGCATCGATCAGCTCCGTCACCTTGAAGCCGAGATCGGTCAGCGTGCGCCCCATCAGCTTCGCATCCGAGGCGGCGTTGGGCAGGCGCGCGACCGACGCATAGGCGCCATTGCCGATGACCAGCGCCACACGCGGCTCCGCGGCGGCGGGACCGAGGCCGAGAACGAACAGCAGGCCAGCAACGCACCACGCATGCCAGCACCGGAGACGCAAAAAAGGAACCATGAGCGCCAGGATAGGCTTCCGCCATCGGGGAGATCAACCGGTCCACGCAAGCGATGGGTGGGCCTACGGTGACATCGGCGGGAACACCGCCGTGGCGGCGGGGTGGGGCGGATCGCAGCGCGTCCTTGCCCGGCGGGAGAGCTCCATGCGAAAACAAACAAAATTGGATGCCATCATGAAGCCAATCATCGCAACCATCCTGACCGCGCTTGCCCCCCGCGCCCCGCGGACGGTGATGCTGATCGGCCTGAGCCTCTGCGTATCCGCCGGCAGCGCCTGGGCGCAGGCGGGAAGCCAGGCGGATACGGGCCGCGGTCTTCCCCGGTATGGCGCGGCGCAGGATGCAGTGGCCAGTACGGCCTTCGCCCCCGGCTGGACGCTGCAACCCGGGGCCTCGAAGCTGAATTTCCAGTCGGTCAAAAGTCAGACGATCGTGGAGTCCAGCACCTTCGCCTCCTTGCGGGGCAGTATCTCCCCCTCGGGCCTGGCCAGCGTGACGATCGCGCTCGACAGCGTCGATACCGGGATCGATCTGCGCAACGTCCGCATGCGCTTCCTGTTCTTCGAAACCTTCAAATTCCCCGAGGCCGTTGTCACGATGGCGCTCGATCCCGCGGCCTTGCAGACGCTGGCGACGGTGCGGCGGATGACCTTGAAGGCAAAATACGAACTCACCCTGCATGGCGTCACCCGGTCGCTGGAAAGCGACATCGTGGTCACGCTTCTGACGGACTCCCTGGTCTCCGTCGCATCGAGCACACCGATCAGCATTGCCGCGGCGGGCTTTGGGCTCAGCGACGGGGTGAAGAAGCTCGAAGACGCCAACCAGGTGCCGATCATTCCGTCGGGATCGGTGACGTTCGACTTCCTGTTTCAGAAGAACAGCGGTGCCGAGGCGCCCAAAATCGCCGCCGCCCCGGCCCGCCCGGCCGACACCGCGGTCGAAACCGCTGGCGAACTGTCCGCCGAAGCCTGCGCGGGCCGGTTTGAGATCATTTCCCGCACCGGCGCGATCTACTTCAAGACCGGCAGCGCGGAGCTGGACGCGGACAGCAGACCGCTGCTGGAAAGCATCATCCAGATCGTGCGGCGCTGCCCGGGGCTGCGCATTCTGGTGGCCGGCCATACCGATTCCAGCGGCGACCCGGCGGCGAACCAGGCGCTGTCGGACGCGCGTGCAAAGGCGGTGGTGCAGTATCTCGGCCGCAACGGGGTGTCCCCTGCCCGGCTGGACGCGATCGGTTACGGCGGCACCCGCCCGGTCGCGCCAAACGACACGCCCTGGAACATGAGCCGCAACCGCCGCATCGCGTTTTCGGTCGCCAGCGGCGGGTAGGGTCGGGATCGGCGCCGTTGACCGATCGCGCTTTGCTCAAACCGTGTTGGCACGGCTTGTCCGGGCCACCTTTCGCGGCACTGTGCGGCCGGGGGTGGCCCGGACAAGCCGGGCCATGACGGAGTTGGCAGGAAGCGACGGGGACTCCTGTGCGAGTAACCGGCGTAACTTTCGACCGATCACATTCTACTCAAACCGTGTTGGCACGGCTTGTCCGGGCCACCTTTCGCGGCACTGTGCGGCCGGGGGTGGCCCGGACAAGCCGGGCCATGACGACTGTGGCATAAGGTGAAACCTTAACCGCGCAGAACTTCCAGCATCGTCGTCCCCAGCGCGGCCGGTGACTGGGAGACATGGATACCAGCGGACCGCATCGCGTCCATCTTGGCATCGGCCGTGTCGCGCCCGCCGCTGATCACCGCGCCGGCGTGACCCATGCGCCGGCCCGGGGGGGCGGCGGCACCGGCGATGAAGCCGACCGTGGGCTTTTTGACGGAATTGCGGGCGAGGAACTCCGAGGCCTCGATCTCACTCTGGCCGCCGATTTCACCGATCATGATGATCTGTTTGGTTTCGGGGTCAGCGAGGAACATTTCCAGGATCTCGATGAAATCCGTCCCCTTGACCGGGTCGCCGCCAATGCCGGCGCAGCTGCTCTGGCCAAGCCCGGCGGCCGTGGTCTGGGCGACGGCTTCATAGGTCAGCGTGCCGGAGCGGGACACGATCCCAACACTGCCGCGGCGATGAATATGGCCGGGCATGATGCCGATCTTGCAGGCGTCGGGGGTGATGACCCCGGGGCAGTTGGGGCCGATGAGGCGGGAGGATGAGCCGCTCAGCGCCCGCTTCACCCGCACCATGTCGAGGACGGGAATGCCTTCGGTGATGCAGACGATCAGCGGAATGCCGGCATCGATCGCTTCCAGAATGGCATCGGCGGCGAAGGGCGGCGGCACATAGATCGCGGTGGCGTCGGCGCCGGTGGCTTCGCGGGCTTCCCAGACGGTGTCGAACACCGGCAGGTTGAGGTGGGTGGAACCGCCCTTCCCTGGCGTCACGCCGCCCACCATTTTGGTGCCGTAAGCGATCGCCTGTTCGGAGTGGTAGGTGCCCTGCAGGCCGGTGAAGCCCTGGGTGATGACCTTGGTGTTGGCGTCAACGAGAATGGCCATGTCAGGCTGCCTCCCTCACCGCGGTGACAATTTTATGCGCGGCATCCGCCAGATTATCCGCGGGGATGATCGGCATGTTGGACCGGGCCATGATTTCGCGGCCTTGCGCGACATTGGTGCCTTCGAGCCGGACGACCAGCGGGACGGACAGTTTCACTTCCCGCGCCGCTTCGACCACGCCCTCGGCGATCACATCGCAGCGCATGATGCCGCCGAAGATGTTGACCAGGATGCCTTCGACATTGGGATCGGACAGGATGATCTTGAACGCCGCCGCGACCCGTTCCTTGGTCGCGCCGCCCCCGACATCGAGGAAGTTGGCCGGCGCCATGCCATAGAGCTTGATGATGTCCATCGTCGCCATGGCGAGGCCGGCGCCGTTCACCATGCAGCCGATATTGCCGTCGAGTGCCACGTAATTCAGGCTGTATTTCGCGGCTTCCAGTTCTTTCGGATCCTCTTCCGCCTCATCGCGCAGCTTTTCCAGATCGGCGTGCCGGAACAGCGCGTTGTCATCAAAGCTGACTTTCGCATCAAGCGCGATAACCTCACCGGCGCCGGTCACGACCAGCGGGTTGATTTCGACGATGGCGCAGTCGAGCTCGAGGAAGGCCTTGTACATCGCGGCCACGAATTTACCGAAGGCGCCGACTTGCTTGCCGGTCAGGCCAAGGCCCGCGGCGAGGCGGCGGCCGTGGAAACCGGACAGGCCGGACGCCGGGTCGATCGCGACTCGCTGAATTTTCTCAGGTTGCTCAGCGGCGACGGTTTCGATCTCCATCCCGCCTTCGGTCGAGGCGATGATGGTGACGCGGCCGGTGACGCGGTCGACGAGCAGGGAGAGATAGAGTTCCCGGGCGATATCGCACCCGGCTTCGACATAGACCCGGCGCACCACGCGGCCGGCGGGGCCGGTCTGCTTGGTGATGAGGGTATGTCCGATCATGGCATCGGCGGCGGCGCGGACATCGTCGAGAGACGTGACGACCCGCACCCCACCCTTGCCGCCCGGATCGTCCGCGAAGCGGCCGGCACCGCGGCCGCCCGCATGGATCTGGGATTTTACCACGAATACCGGGCCGGGGAGCTTCCCGGCCGCCTGCACCGCTTCCTCGGCGGTCCAGGCGACGAAGCCGTCGGGGACGGCTACACCATAACGCTTCAGGAGTTCTTTGGCCTGGTATTCATGGATGTTCATGGCTTGCCTTTAACCGATGAGGGATTTGGCCGCGTCGACCAGTTCCCGCACCGCGGCACAGGATTTGTCGAACGCCGCTTGTTCCGTTTCGTTGAGGTTGATTTCGACGATGCGCTCCACGCCGCCAGCACCGATCACGACGGGGACGCCGACATAGAGATCATTGATGCCGTACTGGCCGGTGAGCAGCGCGGCGCAGGGCAGGACCCGCTTCTTGTCCTTCAGATAGGCCTCGGCCATCGAAATGGCGGAGGCAGCGGGGGCGTAGAAGGCGCTGCCGCGTTCCAGCAGCTTCACGATCTCACCACCGCCATTGGCGGTACGGTCGACGATCGCGTCGATCTTCGCCTGCGTCGTCCAGCCCATCTTGATCAGATCGGGGACGGGAATGCCGGCAACCGTCGAATAGCGGGTCAGCGGCACCATCGTGTCGCCATGGCCGCCCAGCACGAAGGCGCGCACGTCCTCGACCGAGACGTTGAATTCCTGCGCCAGGAACAGCTGGAAGCGCGAGCTGTCGAGCACGCCGGCCATGCCGACGACCTTGTTGGCGGGCAGGCCCGACTTTTCCTTCATCACCCAGACCATCGCGTCGAGCGGGTTGGTGATGCAGATCACGAAGGCGTCCGGGCAATGGGTCTTGATGCCTTCGGCCACTTCGGCGATCACGCCGGCGTTCTTGCCGATGAGGTCATCGCGCGACATGCCGGGCATGCGCGGGAATCCGGCGGTGACGATCACCACGTCGGACCCGGCGATCTGCGCGTAGTCCTTGGTGCCCATCATATTGGAATCGAAACCGTCGACCGGGCCCGATTGCATGATATCGAGCGCCTTACCGGCGGCGACACCGGGGAACACGTCGAACATGACGACGTCGCCCAGTTCCTTAAGGCCGATCAAATGGGCGAGCGTGCCGCCAATATTGCCGGCGCCGATGAGGGCGATCTTGTTGCGTGCCATTGGGCAGGTCCTTCCAGGGCGTTGTTTTTCCGCGCAATGGCTAGCCCATTGCCCCGCCTGAGACAAGCTATCGGTTGCAGTGCAACATAAAAGGCCGGCGGCGGGCGTTTACCCCGCCGCCAAACCGTCTTCGAGTCAGCCGCTGGCCGCGTCGCTGTCCGTGTTGACGGCGACGAACGCCGGCGCGCCATCGCGGATAATCCGCAGCGCCACGCTGTGATCTTGCCCCTCCAGCGCGGCGCGGATGGCCTGCACGGTGCTGGCCGGCGCATCCACCTTCTGGCGCCCCACCGCGACGATCACGTCACCCGGGCGCAACCCCGCCTGTTCCGCCGGGGAGCCGTTTTCGACCGCACGCACCACCGCGCCCTTCACGCCCTCGGGCACATTCAACTGCGCCCGCAGCTCCGGTGACAGGGGCGCCAGCCCCAGGCCGATCCTGGGGCCCGGCTGGGGCGTGGTTTCCCGGGCTTCGGCCTGCTGCTCACCGGGCAGTTGCCCGACCTTGAGCGTGATCTCCTGCGTTTTGCCCTCATGCAGCACCGACAGGCGCGCGGTCTTGCCCGGCGGGACGGCGGCGATGGACAGCGCGAGGTCCTTGGGATTGGCGATCTTGGTGCCATTGACCGCCTGGATGATGTCGCCCGGCTCCAGCCCTGCCTCCGCCGCCGGTCCGCCGGCTTTGACCCCGGCCAGCAAGGCGCCGCCATTTTCGGGCACGTGCAAGGCTTTGGCGGTCGGACCGGTCAGCGCCTGCGCCTCCACCCCAATAAAGCCCCGCGTGACCTGCCCCTGCGCCACCAACTGGGTGGAAATCGTGCGGATCATGTCGGACGGAATGGCGAATCCGATGCCTACGGACCCGCCGGAGGGGGAGTAGATCGCGGTGTTCATGCCGATCACCTTGCCATCCTGGGTGAACAGTGGCCCCCCCGAATTGCCATGATTGATCGGCGCGTCGATCTGGATGAACTGGTCATAAGGGCCGGAGCCGATGTCGCGGCTGACCGCGGAGACGATGCCCGCCGTCACCGAGCCCCCCAGGCCAAACGGGTTGCCCATCGCGACCACCCACTCACCCGGCTTCACATCCCGCGACTGGCCCAGCTCAATATAAGGCAGCTTCCGATCGGCGGAGACCTTGATGACTGCGATGTCCGTGCGCGGGTCGCGGCCGACGACCTTGGCCTGCAACTCCGTGCCGTCGTCGAGGGTGACGGTGACCTTGGTCGCATCCTTCACGACATGGTTGTTGGTCACGATGGTGCCGTCGGCGCTGATGATGAAGCCCGAGCCCCGCGCCTCCCCACCTGGTTGGCTGTCACCGCCACGCGGCATGCCATGCGGGAACATCTGGCTGAACGGGAACGGCAGGCCTTGCGGGCCGAATTGGGGCGCGCCTTCCAGCGCCGCCGGGGTGGCTTTGAAGCGGGTCGTGATGGACACGACGGCGGGTTTGACCTGGGTAACCAGGCCGGAGAAATCGGCCAGCGGCCGGGCGGCCGGGGCCACGGCGGGCCCATTGACGGGCGCGCCGGCGTCGATCGCGAAAGCGGGCGCGCATCCGGCGAAGGCGGTCCCGGCCAGCAAAGCGGCGGTGAGCGCGGTGCGGCGAACGGACTGAATGCGGGTCTGGTTCATCGTGATCCTCCATGCCCCCAACGGGCAACGACTATGACAGTCAGAGGATGGTACCGATGAGATGAACGTTGGCCATACGCGACGGTTAAACCCTGTTTATGTGGGTTAAACCTTGCTCATGATTTCGTAAGGGGGGCCGCTGCGTCCCCCCGGCGAACCGGGGGAACGTGCGCCTATCAGGCCCGCTTGACCAGCAAAGCGAGGATTTTGTCCAGATGGTCATCCGCCATCTGCCGCAGTTCCGTATCCGTGCGATCCTGCACGGGATGGGGTACGAACACATAGGCCGGGTCGGTGCCGAGGTATTTCGACTGCACCGCGGCCGCGTCGATGAACTCCGTCGTGGCGACGCCCACCGAGGGGATGCCGCGGGACTCGAGATCCGCCAGATCATGCGTACAGCACGATGTGCAGGAGCCTCAGTCCGCCAGCCCTTCGATCATCAGGTTCACTTCGGTCCCGATCTGCTGCGCCAGCGGCAGCGGGGCGGGCTTGGCGACCGTGGGCTTCATATAGCGTTTCACGGTGATGCCGCGTTCGGTCAGCAGCTCATCGATCCGGTTGAGGAATACATCCCCGCGCGGTTTCGAGATGTCGAGCAAGCCGACGGTCAGGCCTTCAAGCCGATCGGGCCGGGCGAGACGTTCCCGCGCCGCCGGACTTCGCTCCGACGTGGGGTCGAGTAGCACTGTCATGACTTCACCTCCCTGCAAACGGGTAGACTGCCGGTTGGTCCGGGCGTGGACCAGCCCGCGATAATGCCGGAGAACATCCCCGCGCCACCGCCCGCGCGCACGATCATCAGACCGTCGGAGCGGAATTTGTTGACCGTGCCGCCGGCCAGCGCCGGTTTCACGCCCTCCGCGATGCCATCCGCGCCCGCGATCAGCGGGTCTGCCGGCATTTCGCACAGGTGGAACAGTTCTTCGTAGACGCGCCGCTTGCTCCAACCGGCATTGCGGAAGGTCCGCTCATGCTCCGGGCAGACGACCAGGATGGCGTCGCAGGCGGGGGCGAGTTTGGGGTTGTGGATGGCGCGCAAGGACCCGGCCATGGATCGGGTCAGGCTTTCCGGGGTGCGGGATTTCTGATCCACCACGCCTTGCAGGCCGAAGCCGGCGAAGACCGTCACCGCGGAGACGCCGCGCGCGATGCCGAAATCGGTGGACAGCGGTTCCCAGCAGGAGCCTTCTTCATCTTCCGCGAAGCAATACGTGTATTTGCCGGGATTGCCGAGCGTCGCGCGATCCACTTCCCGCGGCTTGCCGCCGCCGATATTGCGGATCACCAGTTGCAGCGCGCGGCCGATGGTGGCGTTGGCGCGGTTGCCCTGGCCCAGCGCGTTGCCCTTGGCGTTCATGCCGATCTGGCGGCGGATCGGGCCGTTCACGATGACCACGGGGCCGACGAACATGGTGGTGGCGAGGACCCCGTGCATGGCGAAGGCCGGGTCCAGCACGCATTCGACCGCGGCCAGCACGACCGGCAGATATTCCGGCTTGCAGCCGGCCATGACCGCGTTGATGGCGATCTTTTCCACCGTCGCCGGGACCAGATTGGGCGGGCAGAGGCCCAGCACTTCTTGCGGATCGCGCGATGTGCCCGCCAGCATGCGCAGCACGCGCTCTTCGGTCGGGGGCACGATCGGCAGGCCGTCGGACCAGCCGCGTTCGAACATCGCTTCGAATTCATCTTCGCCATCGCCGATTTCGACGCGGCGGGATTCGAGGCCGGTTTCGCCGAAGCGCACTTTCAGCCGCTCGATCACGCCGGGTTCGACGTTCTTGGCGCCGCAGCCGGGGCGAAACGCGGGTAAGCCGGCGCCGATACCCTGGAAGCCGCTGATCCGTTCCCACTCGGCACGATCCCAGCCATAGGTGCGGCCGATGTCCTGGCCGTCCTGGAACCGGATCAGGGTCGGGACGATCTCGATGCCCAGCCGGTGCGACACATCCAATCCGGTGTCGTCGATCCGGTCAGCGATGTCTTCCGGGAAGGCGGGATCGTCCTGGGTGTAGACGACGATGCCGCCCTGGGCCGCGAGTTCCGCCAGAACCGGCGCCGCGAGGACGCAGGTCGGGCAGTCGCGCTTGACGACCGCGACCAGGCCATCTCTGGGGATGGCGACGGACATATCAGACACCGGCGGACGTCCTTGTTGTTTCAAGGACTATGAAGGAGCCCCGGTCCAGCGTCCAGTTGATAAGGCCGCATCGCCCCGCGCCAGGGCGCCGGCAGCAGCGGCACACCATGCGCCAAGGCCAGCAGCCCGGTCCGTCGTGCGGATGGCGCGCCCAGCACGGATCTGCGGAGCCAGCGCAGCCCTTCCGTCGTCCGCCCATGGCGCATCAGCTCCCGCCCGATCACCCAATGCATCTCGGCCTCCGCCTCCCGCCGCAACTCCGCCCGGGCATCGGACGGGATGCGCGCGATCACGGTCGGATTGGCATGGATGGCGTCCAGGCACGGACTGTATGACGCCGGATCGGTTGCCAGGTCGAGATAGGCGCTGCCGGGGCGCTCGCGCACGAACAGCAGCGGCCGGCGTTCGTGGACCGCGGCGAAGAACCCGGCCAGGCGGACCCAGAACTCCCAATCTTCCCCAAAGCGCAAGTCGCAGCGGAACGGTCCGGCGGCCGAGCGCCGGATGAGCACATGCCCCCCGTTCACGAACAGGTTGCGCACCAGCAGTTGCCGCAACAGATGGCCGGAGGCGGGCGGACACACCTTCGTGCCCCGCTGATACGCGCCCACCGCGGCCACGGCCCCGTCCACCAGGCCCGCCGCCAGCGCCTCCAACGCGAAGGGGGCCAGGCAATCATCCCCGTCCAGGAACAGCAGCGCATCGCAAGGCAGGGCCGCCGCGCCCTGATTGCGCGCCGCCGACACACCGGCATGGGGCTGGGACATCAGGCGCAGCCGGGGGTCGCGAAAGGCCCGCACCACCGAGGCAGTCCCATCGGTGGACCCGTCATCCACCACCACCATCTGCCAGTCGGTATGGGCCTGGGCCAGCACGGATGCGATGGTTGCCCCGATCGTAGAGGCCAGATTGAAAGCCGGGGTCACAATGCCGATGCGCATGGCGCCTCACTGCCATAAGGAAGGAAGGCCCCTTCCCTACGCCTGCGAGGTTAACGAACAGTTAAGATCGGGTTTTTATTTTCAGGCCCGCGACGCCTGACATCAGATCGCGATATGTCCGAGTTTCCAGATCACCAGAGCGGCACTGGCACCCGCGCCCGCGCCAATCAGTTTGACCTGATCGCCATAACCAAGCGCGTCCGCCACCACGACGCAGAGCATTGCCATTGCACCGACGAAGCGCAGAACCCTCAGGAAGGCCATGTCATACTCCAGCATGACTGCCATCATCTGTGGCGAATCATCACTCAGAAGCATCGTTAAATCTGGAACAACAGGCAGCTCATGAAAACGTGAGCTGCCTGTTCAGTGACTGAGCATAAGCGTTCGGTCGGACAATCCCGGCCGGGATCACCCAAAGGTCAAGCCTTCGTCTTCAGTTCCACGCCGCTTTCGGTCAGCAGAGTCTCAAGCTCGCCCTGCTGGAACATCTCGGTGATGATGTCGCAGCCACCGACGAATTCGCCTTTTACATACAACTGCGGGATCGTCGGCCACTGCGAAAAGGTCTTGATGCCTTCACGCAGTTCGTCGTCTTCCAGCACATTGGCGGAATTGAACGGCACACCCATGTGCGTCAGGATCTGGATCACCCGCGCGGAGAAGCCGCATTGCGGGAACATCGGCGTGCCCTTCATGTACAGCATGACGGGATTCGCTTCGATTTCGGCTTGGATACGGGCGTCGATGTCAGCCATGGTGGGAACTCCTCTGGTTTTATTTAGTCGGGGGCGGATGTCTGCAGGGCCAAAGCATGCAGCTCCCCACCGACGCGGCCGCGCAGGGCGGCGTAGACGATCTGGTGCTGCTTCACGCGCGACAGGCCCTTGAACGCCGACGATATCACCGTCGCCGCCCAATGGTCATTATCGCCCGCGAGGTCCTGCATCGTGACCTGAGCATCGGGCAGGGCCGCCTTGATCAGCGCCTCAATCTCATTGGCTTGCATGGCCATGCGGGTTAGCTCCTGTTCTCAGCAGCGTCGCCGTCCATCCACGCCTTGAAGAAGCGTTGGTGGTCGGCGCGCAGGGATTCCACCGATATCGTGCCGCCATCCGGCAGTGTCAAATCCCCCCCGCCGGATGTTCCCAGTTTCATGGTGGGAATGCCCGCGGCCTCCGCGGCGCGGATGAAGCTGGCGTGGTCGGGGACGGCGACGATGTAGCGGCCCTGATCCTCACCGAACCAGAAGGCGTGGCCGGGGATGTCGCGGGGATGCGCCGACAGGCGGGCGCCGGTGCCGGATTCCATCGCCATTTCGGCGATCGCGACCAGGATGCCGCCATCGGCAACGTCGTGGCAGGCCCGGATTTCCCCGGACAGGATGCGGGATCGCACGAAATCGCCATTGGCGCGTTCGACGGTGAGATCGACCGGGGGCGGCGCGCCGTCCTCCCGCCCGCCGATCTCACGCAGCCAGAGTGACTGGCCGAGCCAGCCTTTGGTGGCGCCGACGACCACGATATCGAGCCAGGGGGCGAGGCTGATGCCCACGGCCTGGGCGGCGTCTTCCAGCACCCCAAGCCCGCCGATGGCGGGGGTGGGCAGGATGCCGCGGCCTTCGGTTTCGTTGTAGAGGCTGACATTGCCGGACACGACCGGGAAGTCCAGCGCCTCACACGCCGCGGCCATGCCGCGGATGGCGGCGGCGAACTGGCCCATGATCTCCGGCTTTTCGGGATTGCCAAAGTTCATGTTGTCGGTGATCGCGAGCGGACGGGCGCCGACGGCGGTCAGGTTGCGCCAGGCCTCGGCCACCGCCTGCATGCCGCCGGCTTCCGGGTCAGCGAGGCAGTAGCGCGGGGTGCAATCGGTCGTTAGCGCCAAAGCGCGCTTCAGCCCTTCCAGCTTCACCACCGCCGCATCCGCGGCACCGGGGCGCTTGACGGTCTGGCCGCCGACGGTGCTGTCGTACTGGTCCCAGACCCAGGCGCGCGAGCACAGATCCGGGCAGGCGATCAGGGTGCGCAGGGCGCCGGTGAGACCGACACGATCTTCGATCCGGGCCGGGTTGAGCGCTTCTTTCTTCGAGGTCTCAAGGGTCGGACGGGTGTAGAGCGGCGCCTGGTCATTCAGCGGTGCCAGCGGGATGTCGGCCTTGATCTCCCCCTGATGGCGCACGGTGATGCGGCCGGTATCGGTGATATGACCGATAATGGCGAAGTCCAGATCCCATTTGTCGAAAATCGCGCGGGCCACATCCTCCCGGTCCGGACGAAGCACCATGAGCATCCGCTCCTGGCTTTCCGAGAGCATGAACTCATAGGCCGTCATGCCGATTTCGCGGGCGGGGACGTTGTCGAGGTTGAGCTCGATCCCCACGCCGCCCTTGCCCGCCATTTCCACCGAGGAACTGGTCAGGCCGGCCGCGCCCATATCCTGAATAGCGACGATGGCATCGGTTGCCATCAGCTCCAGACAGGCTTCGATCAGCAGCTTTTCCGTGAAGGGGTCACCCACCTGCACGGTCGGGCGTTTTTCTTCCGAATTGGCGTCGAACTCGGCGGACGCCATGGTCGCGCCATGGATGCCGTCGCGCCCGGTCTTGGACCCGACATAGACCACGGGATTGCCGAGACCGGCGGCGGCGCTGAGGAAGATGCGATCCACCGGGGCGATGCCGACGGTCATGGCATTGACCAGCGGGTTGCCATCATAAGCGGGGTGGAAGTTGATCTCCCCGCCCACCGTCGGCACGCCGACACAGTTGCCGTAGCCGCCAATGCCGCGCACCACGCCATCGACGATGCGGCGCGTGCGGGGGTTATTGGGATTGCCGAAGCGCAGCGCGTTCAGATTGGCGATCGGCCGCGCGCCCATGGTGAAGACGTCGCGCAAGATGCCACCGACACCGGTCGCCGCGCCCTGATAGGGCTCGATGAAGCTCGGGTGGTTGTGGCTTTCCATCTTGAAGATGGCGGCCAGCCCGTCGCCGATAGCGACCACGCCCGCATTCTCCCCGGGGCCATGAATGACCCAGGGCGCCTTGGTGGGCAGCTGCTTCAGCCACACGCGGGAGGACTTGTACGAACAATGCTCCGACCACATGACGCTGAACACGCCAAATTCGGTGAAGCTGGGCGTGCGTCCCATGATGGTCAACACGCGCTGGTATTCTTCGGCGTTGAGCCCGAACTCGCGGGCCAGCGCCTGGTTTACGTCCCGTTCCATCAGGCGGCCGCCAATGCGTCAAAGAGGGGTTTGCCGTCGGTGCACCCCATGAGCGGGTCCACCATGTCTTCCGGATGCGGCATCATGCCGAGAATGCGCAGATTGGGGCTGAACACCCCGGCGATGGCGCGCGCGCTGCCATTGAGGTTGTCATCGGCGTAGCGGAAGGCCACCAGGCCCTCCCCGTCCAGCCGATCGAGGGTGGCGGTGTCGGCGAAGAAATTGCCGTCGCCATGTGCCATCACGGAGCGGAACACCTGCCCCTTCTGGTATTGCCGGGTGAACACGGTATCGGCGCGTTCGACCCTGAGATTGGCGTCCATCGACAGGAAGCGCAGCCCGGCATTGCGCAGCAGCGCGCCAGGCAGCAGCCCGGCCTCGGTCAGGATCTGGAAGCCGTTGCAGACGCCGAGGATATAGCCCCCGCGCGCGGCATGGTCGTGGATCGCGGCCATCACGGGGGAGCGCGCGGCCATGGCGCCGCAGCGCAGGTAATCGCCGAAGCTGAATCCGCCGGGGATGACGACGAGGTCCAACCCGCTCAGGTCGGTTTCCTTGTGCCAGACCATCCGCGGCTTCACCCCGGTGGACAGCTCAAGCGCGATCGCCATGTCACGTTCGCGGTTGATTCCGGGGAAGACGACGATGCCGGCCTTCATTCCACGACCACCCGGAAGCTTTCGATGACACCATTGGCGAGCAGCTTGCGCGCCATGTCCTCGGCCTGCGCCTTTGCCTTGCCGGCGTCGGTTTCGTTCAGATCGAGCTCGATCACCTTGCCGGCGCGGACGTCGTTGACGTTGTCGAATCCGAGCGTGCCCAGCGCGTGGGCGATGGCTTTACCCTGGGGGTCGAGGACCCCGTTCTTCAGCATGACGGTAACGGTGGCTTTCACTGCATTGTCTCCGGACCCTTGAGATCGCGCATGCCGGCTTCCGGCAGAATTCCGAGGCGGCGGGCCACTTCCTGATACCCTTCCTCGACCTTGCCAAGGTCGCGGCGGAAGCGGTCCTTATCCATTTTCTCCTGGGTCTTGCTGTCCCAGAGGCGGCAATTATCCGGGCTGATCTCGTCAGCCAGGATGATCCGCATTTCGTCGTTTTCCCACAGCCGGCCAAATTCCAGCTTGAAGTCGACCAGCGTGATACCGACACCCAGGAACAGCCCGGCCAGAAAATCATTAATCCGCAGCGTCAGCGCCACCATGTCATCCAGATCGGCTGTATTGGCCCAGCCGAAGCAGGTGATGTGCTCTTCCGACACCAGCGGGTTGTTCAGGGCGTCATTTTTGAAATGATATTCGATGATCGACCGCGGCAGGCGGGTGCCTTCGGCGATGCCCAGGCGGGTGGACAGGCTGCCGGCGGCGACGTTGCGCACGACCACTTCCAGCGGGATAATCTCGACCTCCCGGATCAATTGCTCCCGCATATTGAGCCGGCGCACGAAGTGGGTGGGAATCCCGATCTCCCCCAGGCGGCTCATGAGGTATTCGCTGATGCGGTTATTGAGCACGCCCTTGCCGGTGATCACCCCGGTCTTGGTGCCGTTGGCGGAGCTGGCGTCATCCTTGAAATACTGCACCAAGGTGCCGGGTTCCGGCCCTTCGAACAGGATTTTGGCTTTGCCCTCATAGAGTTGGCGGCGGCGTGCCATCTTGGTTTCCTTTGGCGGTCCGGCCCCCCGGTGGGGCATGCGGGGGAAGGCCGGGCAGAACGAACGCGCAGTATAGCAGCCGTGCCCCCCCTACGAAAGGCGGGGATTCAGCCGCCGACGGGGAGGAACACCGTGTCATGTGGGGCGCCGGCGGCGAACAACCAGAGGGGCGCGCCGTTCGCCGGCAAGGCCAGCAGGGAGGCACACACCGTTCCAAAGCCGCCGCGCGGGACGACGTTGATCTGCTCCCCCGCTTCGCCGGACCGGTCCGACAGGATGGCGGCCCAATCCCCCCAATCGCCTGGCCGAGGGGGTGGCGCGGCTTGAAAGCGCGGGAGGTGGCGTGCGACCCGGGGACTATCGGGATCGTTCGGGTCATGCGCGGTGACCATGTGCGTGCCTGGCGCCAGCGGCCGGGCGGCCGGGCGGCCGTGGCCGGCGCCGCGCACGAACCAGGCCCCGGCGCTATCGGCCACCACCATGTTGAACCCGCGCCATTGACCGGCGTCCAACGCCGCCAGGGCGCGCGCGGCCTCGGCGGCGGTGCGGTGTTCCAGCGCCATCAGGGGCAGTTCGCCGCGACTCCGCTTCCCCGGAGCCGGGCCGAGGCTGCCCTGCCGGTTGAGAACGGCCGCGGCCACGCCGTGGCTGTTGAGCCCCATCCAGGTGCCGCCGCCCGACCGGTCCCGCCCGGCGACCACGCCGGGTCTGCCGGGCCACCAGGCGGCGGGCCGATCCCAGGCACGGTCGAGTTGCTCATCGCGATTGGCGGCGAGGATCAGGGGCCAATCGTGATCGGGGCGGATCAGAAGCGTGACGGTACACACGGGAGGGCGCGGGCCTTTGGCTGGGGGCGGCACCCTACGCCGTGGCGCGATTTCGGCCAAGCGCTGCCGGCCGCGCCGATTACATAAAGTAGTAGTAATAATAAACGAACCGATTTATACGCTCGAACGGGATTGCCGCGTCAAATTCTCGGGGGAGACGATAACAGGAGACTCCACATGCGTTCCCTTCGCGCCGGGCTGGCGTTTTTATGCGCCCTGTCCGCCCTGAGCCTGATGCCCTCACTGACCCGGGCCGCCGTCGCGCCGCCAGTGTCCAGCCTCTATTCGATCCCGCTCGACACTGGTTTGCTGGGCTTTGTCGCCAGCTTCCCGGCGCAGCGGGTCAACCGCGACAGCGGCGGTTTCACCGGCTCCGCCAGCGGCGACACGTCCGGCCCCTTCACGGTGCCCGCCTTCGTCCCGTCCTATGGGTCGCTGCTGGGCATGTATGGCGTGGTCGCCTTCACCGGCTACCCGTTCCAGGCCACCTTCCAGGTGCAGGGTGGCGTCAGCGCCATCGGCGACAAAGTTGTCGCGCATGAGACGATTGGCGGTTCGATCGACATGCTGGTCAATGGTTCGGTCGTCGCCTCCGACCCGTTCAGCCTGTTGCTGAACCCGTCCTGCACGTCGAGCACGAACGGGTTTTCGGTGCTGCTCTGCACCGACACCCAGAAGGAATACGCCTTCACCAGCACCATACCGGTGGCGATCAACGCGGGGGATGTGGTGACGTTCCACTACAACATCGCCGAAACCGGCATCAGCTGTGAGGTGGACTACGCCAACAATGCCGCGCCGGGGGCCTGCATCTCCGGCAGTTCAGGGGTCACGGACCTGCACAACATCCAGGACCCGCAATATGAGGCGGTTCTGACGGTCGATTATGCCTACACCGCGCCGGAACCGGCTTCGCTCGGCGTGCTGTGCCTGGCGGGGCTGGGGCTGATCCGGGCGCGGCAGCGGCGGGCCTGAACGCCCCTTGTCCGGGCCGCGGCTCGGCCCTATCCCGGATGCGTGCCGATGATGGCCAGGAGACGCGGCCATGCCGGCGGCACGAACAGAGGCGCAGCGCGTGCCGGAGTGGCTGGGCATCCTCTATGGCGCCTCGGCCGCGACGATCTGGGGCGGCCAGCTGGTGATGTCGCGCGCCGGGGCGGCGGCGGGTCTGGATGGGTTCGATGTCGCGGCGCTGCGGTGCGGGGCCGCCGGGGCAATCATGCTGCCATGGTTGCTGACGCGGCGGCGCTATGGCCGGGGTGCCGGGCTGACGCCCTGGCCGCACGCGCTGTGCCTCGCCGCGGCGGCGGGGCCGCTGTTCATGTTCGCCAGCATGCTCGGCTTCCACTACGCCCCCCTGCCGCACGGCGCGGTACTGCAGCCATCCGCGATGGTGCTGACGTCGATGGGCCTGTCGGTGCTGCTGCTGGGCGAGGCCTTGCGGCCGCGGCGGCTGTTTGGCGCCGGCGTGATCGTCATCGGCCTGGCCCTGATCGCCGGGCCCGCCATCCTCAGCGGCGATCGGGTGACGCCCATCGGCGACGGGCTGTTCCTGGCGGCTGGGGCTCTGTTCGCGCTCTATTCGGTGCTGTCGCGGCGCTGGAATGTTCCCCCGATGCAGGCCACGGGCTCGGTCTCGGTGATCGCCGGGCTGATCTATGGGCCGCCCTTCCTGGCGCTGCACGGGGTGGGCCACCTGCTGGCGCTGCCCTGGTCGATGCTGGTGGCGCAGGTGCTGATGCAGGGCGTGCTGGCCGGCATCGTGTCCTTGGTGGTGTTCGGGCGCGCGATCCAAATTCTCGGCGCCGGGCGGGCGACGCTGTTCCCGGCGCTGGTGCCTGGGGCGGCGGTGCTGATAGGCGTCCCCGTGGTGGGGGAATGGCCGACGCTGCTGCAAATCGGCGGTTTGGCGGTGGTGACGGGCGGGCTGGTGGTGTCGCTCAGCGCGGGCGCGGGCCGAGCGCCACGCGTCCGGCCAAACGCCGGATGAACCGCGGCGTCCCATCCCGCACGGCCCGTGAATCAAGCATCAGGCAGCCCAAGAACCCCAGCAGCACGGTGATCGTCCACCACCAGGCCAGCTGGTAAGCGATCCAGGCCGCCGCGCCGAGGGCCGAATTTTGCGCCGTTGCGCCGAACCCATCGAACACGCACAGCACCGTCCGGCGGACCAGGATGAAGCAGATCGCCACGCAGGTGATGCGGCAGAGGCGCTTGAGCGGCGCGGCCGCCGCCGGCTGATCGAGCAGCAGCAAAGCCGGCAACACCAGCAGAAGGTGAATCGCCCGATACCCGACGCTGGTCCCGGCGAAAAAGCACCCCGTGAGCAGCGCCGCGCCGATGAACAAGGCGGATCGTTCAAATGGCGGCAGGCGCGCCAGGGCGGCCCGGCAGGGGGCGTTGAGGATCAGCGCCAGCACACCGCCCGCGACGAGGGCCAGCAGCAGCAAGCCCACCACCAACGAGAACGCGTGACTCGCACCCAGGCCGGTGATGCCGAACAGCGGTCGCAGGGTCAGTCCCAGGCCGGCCGGCAGCATCCGGACCCCGATCATATCCTCAAACAGCACAACCGGCGGAAGATTAGCGGCGACTTTGAGTAACTCGTCGCGAAAGGCCAGAACGAATGCCGCGCCGAGCCCGGCCGCCGCCAGGGCCAGGCCGATGCAAAGGGCCAGACGCTCCCGCAGGATCACCACCAGGGCGGCGAAGGGATAGAACTTCACGGCGCCCAAGGTCATCAGCACAGCATAACCGGCAAGCCGCCCGACCGCGGAGCCGCCCAGCGCGTGACCGGCGACGAACGAGCCCAGATAGATCAGCACGTCGATATTGCCCCGTTCCACGGCCAGGACCGCGAGCGACGACGTCCCGGCCAGACCGATGATCAGCCAATCGCGACGGCGGCCGGTGGGGACCAGAAAGCCCAGCGAAAGACAGTAACAAACCGCCACCGCCAGGCCCAGCGGCAACGCCCATGCGCGATCGAGGGCCAGAACGCGCAGCCGCAGCAAAAGCGGTGAGTAGTTCATCGGCCGTCCCAGCGGATCGCAGGGATTGGCGGCGTAGACGTCGATTCCCTGCTGCCAGCAGGTCGCGCTGGCCAGCAGATATTCCAGATCAAAAAACGGGGTCACCCAGGGCCGGTGCATCATGACGGTCATGACGGTCATGTACGCCGGCCGGGCGAAGGCATAGAGGGCGCTGAGCGCGGCGAGCAGACCAAGGCTCAGTCCCGGCAGGATCATCCGCCGGCGGAGCGACGGGCGTGGCGGCACCGGTTCCAATGGAGACACTCCCTCGATCAGGCCACGCACACTGTGGACAGCCGATCGATTGGAATGCAAGAATTCGTTTCAGAACCTACTGGTTCATTCCGCGCACGGCCTCCACCACCGCCGCCGTGACCTCCTTGGTCGTGGCCGTGCCGCCCAGATCGGGGGACAGGATGCCCGCCGCGCAGACCTGCTCCACCGCTTTCATCAGCAGATCCGCGGCCGGCTTCTCACCCAGATGTTCGAGCATCATCGCCGCGGTCCAGAAGCTGGCGACGGGGTTGGCGATGCCCTTGCCGGTAATGTCGAAGGCCGAACCATGGATGGGTTCGAACATCGAGGGGTTGCGCCGCTCCGGGTCGATATTGCCCGTGGGGGCGATGCCCAGGGAGCCCGCGAGCGCCGCGGCCAGATCGGACAGGATGTCGGCGTGCAGGTTCGTCGCCACCACGGTGTCGATGGTCCGGGGCTTCATGACCATGCGCATGGTCATGGCATCGACCAGTTCCTTGTCCCAGGTGACGTCCTTGTAATCGTGCGAGACCAGGGCCGCGATCTCATCCCAGAACACCATGCCATGCTTCTGGGCGTTGGATTTGGTCACCACCGTCAGGTGCTTGCGCGGGCGGGATCGGGCGATGTCGAAGGCGGTGCGCATGATCCGCTCCACGCCCCGGCGGGTGAAGATGGCGACCTCGGTGGCCACTTCCTCCGGCAGGCCGCGATGGGTGCGCCCGCCCTGGCCGGCATATTCGCCCTCGCTGTTCTCACGCACGATGACCCAGTCGAGATCACCCACCCCGACATTGCGCAGCGGCGAGGTGACGCCCGGCAGGATGCGGGTCGGGCGCACATTGGCATACTGGTCCAGCCCCTGGCAGATCTGCAGGCGCAGGCCCCAGAGGGAGACATGGTCGGGGATGTTGGGATCGCCGACGGCGCCAAAATAGATGGCATCCGCCGTGCGCAGCCAGGCCAGCGCGTCGGCGGGCATGAATTCGCCATGCTTGCGATACCAGTCCGAGCCCCAGTCATAGTGGTCGATCACCAGCTTGAACCCGCCATCCTTGATGGCGACGGCTTCGAGCACTTCCAATCCCGCGCTGATGACCTCTGGCCCGATGCCATCGGCGGGGACGGAGGCGATGCGATACTGTCGGGTCATGGGCAAGGTCCTTGGCGTGAACGGGATGCAGCCGTCCTAGCCCCGGGCGGGTGTTATTCCAACCCGTATATTGAACGGCGTAAATTGATCGGCGTATCGGCGGCTGTGACCGCATGGTGCCGCGCGCGATCGCCCTGACGAACTCTACTGGATTCACACATCGTGGAAACGAAAATTCGCAAGCCAAACAAAGGGACTTCTAACACGTCATGGCCCGGCTTGTCCGGGCCACCGCCGCCCGCATAGTGCCGCGATAGG
>CAIXEA010000009.1 GCA_903918315.1 uncultured Acetobacteraceae bacterium
CGCCACCCGGCCGCGGTTGCGTGCCTATTCCATGCCTTCGTAGAAGTCGTTGCCTTTGTCGTCCATGACGATGAAGGCGGGGAAATTCTCGACCTCGATCCGCCAGACCGCTTCCATGCCGAGTTCGGGGTATTCCAGCACCTCGACCTTGCGGATGCAGTCCTGCGCCAGCCGTGCGGCCGGCCCGCCGACGGAGCCGAGGTAGAAGCCGCCGTATGTCTGGCAAGCGTCCTTGACCGCTTTCGACCGGTTGCCCTTGGCGAGCATGACCAGCGATCCGCCGGCGGCCTGGAATTCCGCGACATAGCTGTCCATGCGCCCGGCCGTGGTGGGGCCGAAGCTGCCGGTCGCCATGCCGGTGGGCGTCTTGGCCGGCCCGGCGTAATAGACCGGGTGGTTCTTGATGTAGTCGGGCAGGCCGAGGCCGGCGTCGAGCCGCTCTTTCAACTTGGCATGCGCGATGTCGCGGGCCACCACCATGGTGCCGTTCAGCATCACGCGGGTCTTCACGGGGTAGCCGGACAGGCGTTTGCGGATATCGTCCATCGGCTGGTTCAGATCGATCACCACCGCGTCGTCGGGCAGGTGCTCGTCGGTGGTTTCGGGCAAATAATGCGCCGGGTCGGTTTCCAACTGCTCCAGAAACACCCCCTCCGGCGTGATCTTCGCCTTGATCTGCCGATCGGCGCTGCACGAGACACCGATGCCCACGGGCAATGAGGCGCCGTGGCGGGCCAGGCGGATGACGCGGACGTCATGGCAGAAATACTTGCCGCCGAACTGCGCGCCGATGCCGATATTGCGCGACAGTTCCAGCACTTTTTGTTCCATCTCCAGATCGCGGAAGGCGTGCCCGGCCTTGCTGCCCTGGGTTGGCAGCGTGTCCAGCCATTTGGTGGACCCCAGCTTGACCGTCTTCAATGTCGTTTCGGCCGAGGTGCCGCCGATGACGATCGAGAGGTGATAAGGCGGGCAGGCGGAGGTGCCGAGGGTCTTCATTTTGGTTTCGAGAAACTTCAGCAGCCGTTCCGGTGACAGGATGGCGCGGGTTTCCTGGAACAGGAAGGTTTTGTTCGCGGAGCCGCCGCCCTTGGCGACGAACATGAGGTGAAATTCGTCGGCATGGTGTTCGCCGGGGCTGGCGAGGATGTCGAACTGCACCGGCAGGTTGTTGCCGGTATTGACCTCATTGAACATCGTCAACGGTGCCATCTGCGAATAGCGCAGATTGGTCTCGGTATAGGTGCGATGCACGCCCCAGGACAGCGCCTCTTCCTCATCGCCTTCGACCCAGACGCGCTGGCCCTTTTTGCCGAACACGATGGCGGTGCCGGTGTCCTGGCACATCGGCAGCACGCCGCCGGCGGCGATATTGGCGTTCTTCAGCAGGTCGATCGCCACGAAGCGGTCATTGGCGCTGGCTTCGGGGTCGTCGAGGATGGCGCGCAGCTGCGCCAGATGCGCCGGGCGCAGCAGATGCGACACGTCATGGAAGGCGCGCACGGCCAGTTCGCTGAGCGCGTCGGGGGAGACATGCAGCACCGTCTTGCCCTCGACAACCGAGGTGCGGACCCCCGCGATGTCCAGCTTTTTCCAGGTGGTGCTGTCCTCACCGAGGGGGAACATCGGCGAATAGAGGAAATTCGACGGCCGCTGCGCGGCGGGGACGGGTGCGTTCATGCGCGGATCCTTCTCGGTCAGACGAAATGCGTCAGTTTTTCGGCGGGGTGCGGCGGCGGAAGGCAGCGAGGCTCACGACCTGCGGGGTGTCGGACGGTGCGTCCTCCTCCGCGGCGGGCGGCTCCGGCGCGGGTTCGGGTTCCGGTTCGGCGGCGACCGGTTCAGCCGGGTTGAACCGTAGCATGAACTGCACGAACGGGTCCGCGAAGGCGATCAGGGCGTTGAGCGGGATCAGCAATGTCGAGGGGACACCGCCGAAGGACAGGCCGACGCTGATGGATTGCGAGTCATCGAGGAACTTCAGATCCCAGAACTGGTGCTGCAGGACGATGCTCATCTCGTGCGGGTATTGCGCCAGCAGGCGCGGCGGGATGACGACGCCGGGCAGGTCGGTGCGGAAGGTGAGGAAGAAATGGTGCTCGCCGGGCAGTCCGTTGTCCTGCGCGTGCCTGATCGCGCGCACGACCACCTGGCGCAGCGCGGCCTCGGCCCAGTCCGCATAGGGCATCAGGCTTTCGGGCGGCTGGTCCTGATCGTCTTCCATCTCGCAACCTCATGATCATCAATCGCGGGCACCCATAGCGCGGGCGGCGGCCTGTGGGAAAGATGGGGAGTCACGCGGGTCCGGACAGGGCCCGCGCTTCGCATCCGCAAAAAATCCCGTTGACGCGCGACCGCCGCCGCCCGTAAAGCTCCGCCCGGGTCACGCCCCCCCACCGGGGCGCTTCTCTTCTGAAAGGGAGGGTTTGCAATGAGTACGACGACACCGGACCTGCGTCCGAATAACCCCAATTTTTCGTCTGGCCCTTGTGCCAAACGGCCAGGGTTTACCCTGGATGCGCTGTCAGGCGCGTTTCTCGGCCGCAGCCATCGCGCCGCCGAACCCAAAGCCCGGCTCAACGAAGTCATCACCCGCTCGCGCGCCATTCTGGGCATGCCGGCTGACTGGCGCCTGGGCATCGTGCCGGGCTCGGACACCGGCGCGGTCGAAATGGCGCTCTGGTCGCTGCTCGGCGCGCGTGGCGTCGATATCCTGACCTTCGAAAGCTTCGGGGAGGGCTGGGCCACCGACATCGTCAAGCACCTCAAACTCGCCAATGCCCGGGTCCTGACCGCGCCCTATGGCGCGCTGCCCGATCTGGCCGCGGTCGATCCCGCCCATGATGTGGTGTTCACCTGGAACGGCACCACCTCCGGCGTGCGGCTGACCAGCGCCGACTGGATTGCCGACGACCGCGCCGGCCTCGCGATCTGCGACGCCACCTCGGCGGCGTTTGCCATGGACCTGCCGTGGCCCAAGCTCGATGTCGTCACCTGGTCCTGGCAGAAAGTGCTGGGCGGGGAGGCCGCGCATGGCATGCTCGCTTTGTCGCCGCGCGCGGTGGAGCGGCTGGAGACCCACACCCCCGCCTGGCCGCTGCCGAAGGTGTTCCGCCTGACGTCCAAGGGCAAAATCGCGGAAGGCGTGTTCAAGGGCGAAACCATCAACACGCCGTCGATGCTGTGCGTCGAAGACGCGGTCGATGGGCTGCGCTGGGCCGAGTCCGTGGGCGGCCTGCCGGGCCTGATCGCGCGGTCGGAGGCCAATCTGAAGGCCGTGGCCGATTGGGTCGCGGCGTCGGACTGGGCTGACTTCCTGGCGGTTGATCCCGCCACGCGGTCCTGCACCTCCATCTGCCTCAAGATCGTCGCGCCCTGGTTCACCGCGCTGTCGGCCGACGGGCAGGCCAAGGCGGCGAAGCAATTGGCGTCGTTGCTGGAAAAGCAAGGCGTGGCCTTCGACATCGGCGCCTATCGCGACGCGCCGCCGGGCCTGCGGATCTGGGGCGGTGCCACCGTCGAAACGGCTGATATCGCGGCGCTGCTGCCCTGGCTCGACTGGGCGCATGCCACCGTCGCTGCTTCATTCCAATAAGACACAGGGATATCATCATGCCCAAGGTTCTGATCAGCGACAAACTGTCGCCGGCGTCGATTGAGATTTTCCGCCAGCGCGGGATCGAAACGGATTTCAAACCCGGCCTGTCGCCGGCCGATCTGCGGGCGATCATCGGCGAGTACGACGGTCTCGCGGTGCGGTCCGCGACCAAGGTGACGCGCGAACTCCTCGACGCCGCCACCAACCTCAAAGTCGTCGGCCGCGCCGGCATCGGCGTTGACAACGTGGACATCAAATCCGCCACCGCCCGCGGCGTGGTGGTCATGAACACGCCGCACGGCAACACCATCACCACCGCCGAACATGCCATCGCGATGATGTTCGCTTTGGCGCGGCAAATCCCCGAAGCCTCCGCCTCCACCCGCGCCGGCAAGTGGGAGAAGAACCGGTTCATGGGGGTCGAGCTGACCGGCAAGATCCTCGGTCTGATCGGGTGTGGTAATATTGGCTCGATCGTCGCTGAACGGGCGGTTGGATTGAAGATGAAGGTCGTCGCGTACGACCCCTATCTGTCGGACAAGAAGGCGCTGGCGCTCGGGGTCGAAAAAGCCGATCTGGAGTCGTTGCTGACACGGGCGGATTTCATCACGGTGCATACGCCGCTGACGGATGCCACCCGCAACATTCTGTCCCGCGAAGCCATCGCGAAAACCCGCAAGGGCGTGCGCATCATCAACTGCGCCCGCGGCGGCCTGGTCGATGAGGCTGCTTTGGCGGACGCGCTCCGTTCCGGCCATGTCGCCGGCGCGGCGCTTGACGTGTTTGAGGTTGAACCGGCCACCGATTCACCGTTGTTCGGCCTCGATAACGTTGTCTGCACCCCGCATCTGGGCGCGGCCACGGCGGAAGCGCAGGAAAACGTGGCGCTGCAGGTCGCTGAGCAAATGAGCGATTTTCTGCTCACCGGCGCGGTGTCGAACGCGATCAACATGGCCTCCGTCACCGCCGAGGAAGCGCCGCGTTTAAAACCCTACCTGGAACTCTGCCGCCTGCTGGGCGCTTTCGCCGGGCAGATGACGCAGGCGCAGGATGCGGTGGTGCGCCGCATCGCGATCGAGTTCGAGGGGCAGGTGGCCGCGTTGAACACAAGGCCGCTGACCGCCGCCGCGCTGGCGGGGCTGCTGCAGCCGATGATGGAGGGGGTGAACATGGTCAACGCCTCCGTCGCCGCCCGCGATCACGGCATCGACGTCGCCGAAATCGCCCATGATCGGCCCAGCGAATACCTGACGCTGGTGCGTCTGACGGTGGAAACCGATGGTGCCTCCCGCTCGGTCGCGGGCACGCTGTTCGCGGGATCGCGACCGCGCATCGTGGAGATCAAGGGCATCAAGGTCGAAGCCGATTTCGCGCCGCACATGCTGTATGTGACCAATCAGGACAAGCCCGGCTTCATCGGCCGCTTCGGTGCGACGCTGGCGGGGGCGGGGATCAACATCGCGACCTTCCATCTCGGGCGAGCCGATCAGGGGGGGGATGCGATCTGCCTGGTGTCGGTGGATGAGACGGTGCCGGAGGAGGTGCTGGCGATGGTCCGTACGCTGCCGCTGGTGGTGCAGGCGACGTCGCTGGCGTTCTGACGCGGCGGTGGTGGGGGAAGGAAGGCGAGGGGCTCTGCCCCCTCGACCCCCGCTAAGGGCACGCCCTTAGAACCCGCTCATGGTTTGTGTTTGCGAAGGGGGCCAACCGTGACCTTGCAAGGTCTGTGGTGGCCCCCTTCCTGCTCCCAAACAAATCATTGGATTCCAAAGGCGAGCCTTTGGCGGGGTCCAGGGGCAGAGCCCCTGGCCTTCCCTTCCACCCCCCCTGCGCCACCTCGACGGTCAGCCAGCCTGACGGTATAGAGCCGCCTCAGGTGTTCGTCGTGATTGGGGATGCGGTATGGTGGCCTCGCCGGCCCCGTTCAGAAAGCAGCGCGGACGGCTCGTGCTCGCCTTGCTGGCGGGATGGGGCGGTGTGCTCTGGGCTGACCCCGCTCTGGCGCAGATACCGGCGCCGGTGCTGCCCATTCTGACCCCGCCACCGGCGACCTGGGATCATGATCTGCTGTCCGCCCGGCCGGCGCTGGGGCAGACCTTGACCGATCTCAGCGTGCTGACCGGGGGGCTGACCTGGGGCATGACGCCGGTGGACGTCAATGGCGTCCTACCGGTTCGGGTGCCGGGGATCAATTGGGCCGGGCTGGCCTCGGCGACGGAATATCAGAGCGATATTCGCTATTTCTGGGCGCGGCTCGACAGCCTGGGCGCCTTGCGCGTGGGTTCGACCGCCTGCGTCGGGCGGAACAGCTATGTCGTCTTCCTGTTCCAGGCCAGCGGGCTGTTCCGGCTGTCCTATCGGCTGACGGGTGATCCGGCCTGCCCGAATCCCGGGGCGGCGGCGAGTCAGATTTTTGGGCGCTATGTCGCCATGGAGTGGAGCCTGGCGCAGAGCATTCACTACCGGGCCGGCGGGCTCGACATCATCGATGTCACCGATCCGACCGCGGGCTATCTGACCACCATTCGCTGGCAGCCGCGTGCGCGCTAGCATGATACGCAGCCTCGTTGGCGCGGTGGCCGGTCTGTTGCTGGCCATGCCCGCCTGCCAGGCGGCCGCTTTGTCCTTCGGTATCGACGACGCGCCACCGCCCATCGTGCTCGACACCACCAAGCCGCGGCTCTGCACCATCGGCTGGCTGGTGGCCGATACCGCGACCAATGATCTGTTCCTGGCGCGGATGCAGGTGGCGCCCGCGCTCAATGAAAAACCGGCCGGCGGCTCGCTGCCCTGCCCGACGGAGGTGCCGCCGCGGATGGCGGCGCGGGCGCTCGATGTCTGTCTGGCGAGGGCGACGGACGCCAAAACCTGCGTGTTCGGGGATATGACCCGCGGCTTCCTCGATCGGCCGGATGTGCGCAACAGCGCCGAGAACGGGTCGCGCTGCGCGTCCGATCTGTACCGCTACATCGGGATCGCCTGCTGGCGCTCCGGCGACATCAACGTGTGCAATGTCGGGTGCGGCCGGACCGATCTGGAGGCGCGGGGAACCGCGCAGGGCCGCTGCGAATCCAAGCATCAGAAATCCTGCACGATCACGGGAAGCTCGGAGATTCTCGCGCCGCAATAAACGCCCGCAGTGCCTGCGCGATCCGGATCGAATGCGCGATCTGCGCTGCCTCATGCAAATGGTCCGCGGTGTCGAAAAAGGCGCCGCGGGGATAGGTCGAACCGTTAGGCAAGGCCAGGAAGGCCCCGCTCCCGGTTTCGAACAGCGCCCGCAGCGCGGCGACGGTGTCGGCGGGGGGCGGCGAGTCGGCGAAGGTCGTCGCCCGCCCGCCGATGGCCAGCACCTCGTGCTGGCGCGCCCAGGCCAGAAATGCGGTGAGGCTGTCATGCGCCGCCCCGGCCGCGATATCCGCCGGGCGGGCGTGGCGCGGGACGATCGCGGCCAGCATCGCCTGGTTGGCCGCCGCCAGCGCCGCGGTATGCCCGGCGTGATCCCCCCAGGCATTGGTGGTCCCCGTCACGGCGTCGCGGGGGTCTTGAAACCCGCCGGCGAGCAGGGCCATCTCGATCAGGCTCATGACGCCGGCGCGCGCGTCGAAGGCGAACAGCGCGCCCAGCCAGCGCTGGGGCGGCAGAGAGGCGAGGGTCACGCGGTCATGACGCGCCATGATCGCCGCGTCCGGCCCCAGCGCATCGGCCTGGCGGGGGCGGGTGAAGTGCGCCTCCTCCAGCGGCAGGTAGACGATGTCGCCGGGGTGCAGCCGCGGTTTCCAGCGGGCGAACAGGTAGTCCAGGCTGAACCCCACCGCGAGTCCGCCGTTCACACAGGGGCGGCCGAGAATCGGCTCCATGGTTTCGCAGCGATGCGAATAGGGCCCGTTGGAGCCGGCGAGGATGACCAGCTTGGGCCCCATGATGCCTTCGGCGCGGGCGAGCCTGGCGTCCAGCAGCGCACGGGGGGGTCCCAGCGACAAAGGGCGGTCCAGGATCAGGCCGAACAGCGCCGCGTAGAGCAGCAGCGACGCGCCGGCGGGTGCGAGCAGGCGGCGCATCAGAAGCGGAAATACAGAAACGGCGCCACCGCGGGCGCGAAGAACAGCGCCTGCACGGTGAAAGCGAATCCGGCGGTGAGCATGAGGGCCTGGCCCCGCGCCGACAGCGCCTGCGCCTGCGGCAAAATCAGGACCGCGATCCAGCCGCATAGAAGGCAGGCGGCGACCTCCGGCAGGCTCAAGGTCCGGGCGGCGCCGAGCCAGGGCAGCAGCGGCACCGGCCTGGCCCAGGGCTGCAACGGCGGCAGCGCCTGCCAGATCATGGCCGGCAGGGCGAAGCCATGCAGCCCCAGCAGGCCGCGCAGCATCGCCCCGGCGGCGGGCAGGTCGCCGGCGCGAAACGGCACCCAGGCGAGGATCACCCCCAGCAGCGTCAGCGCCTGCGCCAGCCGCCCGGGCATGGGCGCGCAGACACGGCGATAGAGCTGATGGGCAACCAGCATCGCCCCGTGCAGCATGCCCCAGAGCAGGAACCGCCAGCCCGCGCCGTGCCAGATTCCCGCCAGCGCCATGGTGAGCATCAGCGCCGCCAGTTGCCGCGCCAGCCCGTGCCGGTTGCCGCCCAGCGGAATGTAGACATGCGCCCGCAGGAACGATCCCAGCGTGATGTGCCAGCGGCGCCAGAAATCGGTGATGCTCCTGGCCTGGTAGGGGCTGTCGAAGTTCAAGGGAAAATGCACCCCCAGCATGCGCGCGAGCCCGGTCGCCATGTCGGAATAGGCGGAGAAATCGAAATAGATCTGCAGCGCATAGGACAGGGTCGCGGCCCAGGCCTCCAGCAGGGTCAGCGCCGCGCCCTGTTCGGCCGCGTTGAAACCCGTATCCGCGAAACCCCCGAACATATCGGCCAGCACCAGCTTCTTCCCCAGGCCGAGCAGCAACAGGCCGCAGCCCGCCTCCAGATTGGCGGTGCGCAGGCGCGACAGGCCGGGCGCGGCCAGTTGCGGGATGATCGCGCCGGGGCGCACCAGCGGTCCGGCGATCAGATGCGGGAAGAAGGCGACGAAGGCGGCATAGGGGAGGAAGCCCGGCAGCGGTTCGGCGGGATCGCGGCACGCGGCCAGGAACATGATCTGCTGGAAGGTGAAGAAGCTGATCGCCAGCGGTAAGGCGATGCCCAGCGGCGGCGCACCGGGCGCCACGATCTCCAGCAGGAAATCGGCGTATTTGAACCAGACCAGCAGCGCCAGATTGGCCGCCACCCCGGCCTGGAATCCGCGCCGCGCGGCGCCCGGCCGGTGCCGGAGGGTCAGGCCATGCAAGACCCGGCCGAGCGCGTGGTTGCCCACGATCGAGGCCAGCATCAGGGCCGTATGGGCCGGATTGCCCCAGGCATGGAACAGCAGGCTGGCGCCCAACAGCCAGGCCAGCGCCCAGGCCGCGCCGCACCATCGCCCCACCAGGGCCAACCCGAGGAGGCAGAGCGGCAGGAAGACCAACAGGAAGGCTTGCGCGTGAAACAGCATGCGGCACCGCGCGCAGCATGACGGGTAAAGATTAAGGAACGGTTAACGGGGCGCGGTTTCAGGTGTTTCTCTCGCGCGCGATTGCTGATAGCTGACACACCGCCATGACAGACGATCCGACCATCAATCCGGCGCTCCTGCCGGCCGGCCTGCGCGACCTCCTGCCCCCTGATGCCGAAACCGAGGCATCGGCGGTGGAATCGCTCATGGATATCTTCGCCGGCCACGGGTACCAGCGGGTCAAACCGCCGCTGCTGGAGTTTGAAGACAGTCTCCTCGCCGGCTCCGGTGCGGCGGTGGCGGACCAGACCTTCCGCATCATGGACCCTGACAGCCATCGGATGATGGGTCTGCGCGCCGATACCACGCCGCAGGTGGCCCGCATCGCCGCCAGCCGGCTGGCGCGCGCGCCCCGGCCGCTGCGCCTGTCCTATGCCGGCCAATGCCTGCGCGTCCGCGGCTCCGAACTCGCCCCCGATCGTCAGATCGGCCAGGCGGGGATCGAGCTGATTGGCCATGACAGCCCGGAAGGCGATGCCGAAATCGTGCTGGTCGCGGCGGAGGCCTTGGCCGCCGTCGGCCTGACGCGTGTCAGCTTCGACCTGACCTTGCCGATGCTGGTGCCGACATTGCTGGACGAAGCCGGGATCAAGGGCGCCGATCGCATCGCGCTGAGCCGGGCGCTGGACCGCAAGGATGCGGCGTCGGTGACCGCGCATGGCGGCCCGCTCGCCTCGGTTCTGGCCGATCTGCTGCTGGCCGCGGGGCCGGCGGATCGGGCGCTGGCGGCGTTGGAGGCGGCGAAGCTGCCGAACGGGGCAGGGGCCCTGGCCGCGCGCCTCGCCGCGGTGGTTGGGGCGATCCGCGCCCAGGCCCCCGGGCTGCGCCTGACCATCGACCCCGTCGAATTCCGCGGCTTTCGCTACGAAACCGGGGTGTCCGTGACCATCTACGCCCCCGGCCGGCAGGAAGAGCTCGGCCGCGGCGGGCGCTATGGCGGCGGGGAGGCAGAGCCCGCCACCGGCCTGACCCTGTTCCCCGATGCCGTGCTGCGCGCCGCCCCGGCCCGCGATGCCCGGAAGCGGGCCTGGTTGCCATGGGGTTCGGATCGCGCGGCGGCCGCCTCGCTCCGTGCCCAGGGATTTGCTACTGTCGCCGCTCTGGCCGCGGCCAGCGATGATGAAGCGGAGGCAAAACGCCTCGGCTGTACCCATGTTTTGCGCGGCACCGTTGCCGTATCACTCACCACCGAAGGCTAGCACAATGGCTAATGTCGCCGTGATCGGCGCCCAATGGGGCGACGAGGGCAAGGGTAAGGTCGTCGATTGGCTCGCCAGCCGGGCCGATGTGGTTGTGCGCTACCAGGGCGGGCATAATGCCGGTCATACGCTGGTGGTGGGCAACGAGACCTATAAGCTGTCGCTGCTGCCCTCGGGCCTGGTGCGCGGCAAGCTCGGCGTCATCGGCAATGGCGTGGTCATCGACCCCGAAGCCCTGCTGGCGGAAATCGCGCGGGTGCAGGCGCAGGGCCTGTCGGTCACGCCGGACACGCTGCGCATCGCCGACAACGCGGTGCTGATTCTGCCGATGCACGGCGCCCTCGACCGCGCGCGCGAGGCCGCGCGGGGCGAGCGCAAGATCGGCACCACCGGCCGCGGCATCGGCCCGGCCTATGAAGACAAGGTCGCCCGCCGTGCCATCCGCGTCTGCGATCTGGCGGAGCCGGAGACGCTTGACGCCAAGCTCGACGAGCTGCTGCGCCACCACAATACCCTGCTGGCGAGCCTGGGGGCGGCGACGTTCGACAAGGCCAGCGTCCTGGCCCGCCTGTTGGAACTGGCGCCGTCGATCCTGCAATACGCCGAACCCGTATGGGAGCGGCTGGATGCCCTGCGCAAGGCCGGCAAGCGCATCCTGTTCGAGGGCGCGCAGGCGGTCATGCTCGATGTCGATCATGGCACCTATCCTTATGTGACCTCGTCGAACACGGTCGCCGCGACGGCGGCCTCGGGCGCGGGGATCGGGCCGCATGTGGTGGGGTTCGTGCTGGGCATCGCCAAGGCCTACAGCACCCGCGTCGGCTCGGGCCCGTTCCCGAGTGAGCTGCATGACGACATCGGCGCGCTGCTGGGGGAGCGCGGGCATGAATTCGGCACCGTCACCGGGCGCCCCCGCCGCTGCGGCTGGTTCGATGCGGCGATGGTGCGCCAGGCAGTGAAGGTATCGGGCATCCAGGGCCTGGTTCTGACCAAGCTGGATGTGCTGGACGGGCTGAAAGAGCTGAAGATCTGCACCGGCTACCGCATCCGGGGGGAGGTGTTCTCCCACCTGCCGGCGGCCGCCGGAGCGCAGGCGGCGGCGGAACCCATTTACGAAGTGATGGAGGGCTGGGCCGGCTCCTCACGCGGGGCCCGGTCCTGGGCCGATCTGCCGGCGCAGGCGGTGAAGTATGTGCGCCGGATCGAGGAACTGGTGGAGGCGCCGGTCACCCTGGTGTCGACCAGCCCGGAACGCGATGACACGATCATGGTGCGCGACCCGTTCCAGGATTAAACAGGGGGGCATAAAGCCCCCCTCATGGTGTCAGACCCGTTTCGCGCCCCAGAACAGGGGGAATCCGTCGGGGATTCCGTCGACCGATTTCTGCCAGGCCATGGGCTGATACCAGACGCCGACCGGCAGATGCGGGACGTCGATCCAGCATTGGCGCTGGATCTCCGCGGCCAGCTTCTTCTGGGTTGCCACGTCGGGTGCATCGGCCCAGGCGCCGCGCAGTTCCTCGATCTTCGGGCTGTTGGTCCAGCCGAACCAGGCTTTTTCCCCGGTGGTGCGCAGGAAGTGCAGCAGCGGGGTTTGCATGTCCAGGCCGTTGGCGGTGGTGAAGACCACGCTCCAGCCGCCCTGATCGACGGGCTTCTTGATTTCGCGGCGGACGATGGCGGTGCCCCAGTCCATGGACTGGATTTCGAGGTTGAGGCCGGCGGCCTGCATCATCGCGGCGCCCACGTCGGACATGGCCTTGCGGTAATAGGGTTCGCCGGGGGACAGCAGGACCACTTTTTCGTTGTTGTAGCCGGCGTCCTTGATCGCGGCCTTGACCTTCTCCATGTCGCGGGGGCTGTTCAGGACCTCCATCCCGGCGTCGTTGGCCATTTCGGTGCCTGGGGTGAAGATGCCCACGCCGGCGCGCCACATCTGCGGGTCTTCGCCGGCGACGGCGGTCATGTATTCCTTCTGATCGACCGCGCCGAGCAAGGCGCGGCGGATGGCGGCCTTGTCGAAGGGTGCTTGCAGGTTGTTCAACTTCATCAGGCCGAGGGTGCCGTTACGGTCTTTGATTTCGATCCGCATTTTGCCGGTTTTGCGCAGCAGCGGCAGCAGGTCCGGCGTGGGCAGTTCCCACCAGTCCATTTCCCCGGCCTGCATGGCGCTGGCGGAGGTGCCGTCATCGGGGCTGGTGAGCCATTCGACCCGTTCGAAATGCACGACCTTGCCGCCGGCGGTCCATCCGGTATTGGCCTCCGCGCGCGGGTGGTATCGTTCGAATTTGGTATAGACCGCGCGGGCGCCGGACACCCATTCATCCGCCTTGAATCGGACTGGTCCGCTGCCGATCATTTCGGGAATTGGTTTGAAGGGGTCGGTGTTGGCGAGGCGCTCGGGCATCATCGCGCACATCGGGGTGGAGATTTTGCCGAGTGCGTAGGGGAGAATTTGGGACGCGTGTTTCAGCCGGAACTGGATCGTACGGTCATCGATCGCGCTGAGTTCGTCGGTGCGCGCCATCAGCAGGCTGCCGACGCCGTCGCGCACGCCCCAGCGGCGGAGGGAGGCGACGCAGTCGCGCGCGGTGACCTTTTCGCCATCGTGCCAGAGCAGCCCTTCGCGCAGGCGCAATTTCCAGCGCTTGCCGTCGTCTTCGACGTCTACCCGGTCGAGCATCTGTGGCTGCATCCGGTAGTTGCTGTCCATGCCGAACAGCGTATCGAACACCATGTAGCCATGGTTGCGGGCGGTGTAGACGGTGGTGATATGGGGATCGATGATCGTGAGATCGGACTGCGGAATGAATTTCAGCGGCGCCACCGACGCGGCGCGTGAAATGGACGGCGCGGCGAGCGCGGCGGCCACGGAGGCCGTGAACTGGCGGCGGTTGAGCATGGCTTTTTGCCTCCCGATTTTTTTCATTCAGGCACGTTGGATGTAGGCGGCGGCGGGGTGTGTGTCCATCGCCGGTCCGTGATCAGCCGGGATGTTTGGCCAGCCAGCGGCGCATCTGCGCGATTTCCTTTTCCTGGGCAGCGATGATGCCTTGCGCCAGTTGCCGCGTTTCGGCGTCCTTGCCGAATTTCAGCATCACTTTGGCCATATCGATCGCGCCTTGATGGTGCGGGATCATGCCGAGGACAAAATCGCGCTCCGGCTTGCCGGAATAGATGATGTCCATGTCGTGGTGCATTTTCGCCATGGCGGTCCGATATTCAACGGTGGACGGGGCTTCCCCCGTTCCGGCCGGCTGCATGTCCATGCCGGGCATGCTGTGTTGCTGCGCCCAGGCCGGGCTGGTGAAGGCCAGGCCGCACAGAAGAATGGGTATCGTCAGAATCGTCATACGCATCATCGTTTACTCCCGCCGCAACGTAACCGGCCAGCCGCGCTGTTGGTAAGCGCCATCCCAGAATAGCCATTCATAGTGGCACGACCGCTCGAACGCCGTCATCATCCGCGCTTTGACCGCGGCTGAAGCCCCCTCCGCCGCGGTATCGGCGATGGCGATCACCGCGCGGACGGCGGCACCGAACCCCGCATCGGCATAGGTGTCGATCCAGGCGCGATAGGGATTGTCCGGCGCGGCGGTGCGGGCAATGGCGTTGCCGACATCCCAATAGAGCCAGAAGCAGGGCAACAGCGCGGCGATCAGCACCTCCCACGGTTCGTGGTAGGCGGTGGCGAGCAGAAAGCTCGTATAGCCCAGGCAATCCGGTGACGGCTGCGCCTGGGCCAGGTCCGAGGGGTCGATACCGAATGCGGTGAGGTAGCGCTCGTGCAGGATCTGCTCGACCGCGACCGCTTCAAGGGCCGATTCGGCGAAGGTCCGCAGCGCCGCCGCATCCGGCCCGCGGGCGCCGGCGAGTGCCAGGCTGCGGCTGTATTCCCCGAGGTACAGCGCGTCCTGCACGATATAGAACTGGAATCGCGCCGGGCTGAGCGTGCCCGCGGCCAGTTCGGTGTTGAAGGGCAAAGCGTGAATCGCGGCGCGAAGGGGTGCGGTGCGCTGCCAGGCGTGATCGGAAAACAGGGTCATGCGGCTCGCTCCGGATTATGTGACGCGGTAGACGCGCGCGGCGGTGCCGGCGAACAAGGCTGCTTTTTCCGCCTCCGAGGCGCCCGCGGCGATGCGCTTGAAGGCGTTCCATACCACGGCGTAGGAGCACCAGCGCTTCTGCACCGGAAAATTGCTCTCGAACATGCAGCGCCCGGCGCCGAATAATTCGATGCAGGGCTCCAGCCAGGGGCGCCAGGCCCGCGCCACTTCCTCCGACGATGGCGGCATCGCCCTGTCGGCCGTGGAACCCGGCAGCCGGATCGGTAACGCGCCGAGTTTCACGGTGACATTCTCGTGCCGCGCCAGTTCCGCCATCGACGCCTTCCAGTCCGCGAAGACCGCGTCCCTGCTATCGGCATAGGGGCCGCCGAGGATGGGGCTGCCGACATGGTTGAGCACGATCGGGGTGTCCGGGAAGGCGGCCGCGAGTGCGGGGACCTCGGGGATCTGCGGGTGATAGACCCAGGCGTCGAAGGCGATGTTCAACGGCGCCAGGCAGGCGATGCCCTGGCGGAAGGTGGGATCGCGCAGCATGCCCTCGGTTGGGACGACCTTGTGGACCCGGTCGCTGGCGTCCCAGGCGGTGGATTGGCGGATGGCGGTGAAGCGCCCGCCGCTGAGGGCGATATGGCGTTCCAGCAGCGGCGCCGCCCTTGGGCCCAGCATCATGTCCACCCGCCCGACCATCCGCGCGCAGGCCCCGAACCGTCCGTCGGCGGCGATTCCGGTCACGAAGGCGGTTTCGCCCAAGGAGGCTTCTTCCGGCGGGTCCTCCTCTCGATACATCGTGTGGCACTCTTCGAACACCGTCGCCCGGATGTTATGCCCACTGCCCAGATCGGCCAGCAGCTCGGGCAACAGATAGGTGTTGCCGTCGCGGACCCATAGGTGATGGTGCGGGTCGATGATGGGACGATCGGGGTCGATGATGTCTTCCCTGTGCCGCGCGAGCCAGGACTCGTCGACGCTGCCGGAGAAGCGGCTGGATTGGGCCATGTGCGTTCCCTCCTGTTGGGGGGACGGTATCATTGGGGCGGCGGGGTGCCTATGGCGGCGGTTGGTTTACGGCCGCTTCAGGCGCGGTGGGCGATGGTGCGATCGCCCCTTGCTCCCACCGTCATGGCCCGGCTTGTTGTTTAGACTGGACACATTCCTGACAGGTGTTCGGAGACCTTCCTGACACATTTTAGGGTCTCGGTGTGAAGGAGCACCG
>CAIXEA010000010.1 GCA_903918315.1 uncultured Acetobacteraceae bacterium
AAGCCGGCCCGCCCCCACCCCCCGCCGAACCGGGTTGGCGCGAAAACCGTGCTATGGCACGAACAGACCATGAACACGATCCGCCTCCCTCATCCGCCCGCCCCGCGCCACGCGCTTTTGGCCCGGCAAGACCCCATACGCCCTGAGCCGCCGCTCTGGGCCTCCAGCCTCAGCTCCAAACCGGTCTGGAGCGGCAAGCCAGCCGATCTGCGGCGGCCGCGGGAGGATACGGCCGTGCCGTTGTTCCCGGTGCTGGAGACCATCCTCGGCACCTGGGACCCCGGTCGGCATCCGCTCTATCGGATGGCGCCGCAACAGCCCATGCGCCGTGAGGCGGCGGCGATCGCACCGCCGGAAAACCCCATACACCGTGACGCCGCCGCGCCCGATCCCCTGCGGAACGGCCCACTGCGGAGCGGCCCCCTCCGGAACGGCAACCCGCGCGGCAACCCCAACAGCGCCCCCCGCTGCGGCGCGAGGACCCGCCTGGGCTGCCCCTGCCAGGGCCCGGCGATGAAGAACGGCCGGTGCCGCATGCATGGCGGTGCCGCCACCGGCCCGAGGACGGCGGAGGGCCGGGCCCGCATCGCCGCCGCCGCCCGTTCACGCGCGACAAACCCCATACGCCGTGAGCTGGAAGCCCGGACCACCGCGCTGGCGGCGCGGAGCCGGGTGCTGGCCGCGGTCGTCGAAACCGGCCTGCCGTTGGAGGCGGTGACGCCGTTGCTCCTGCGTCTCCGGCCGGAGGCGTGCAATAGCCCATGCGCCGTGAGCCCGGCGCTGCTGTTCGACACCGCGCTGACCCCGGGGGAGGCGCGCGGCCTGGTGCGGTGGATCCGGGCGGCTAACGCCCGAAGCCCGGTACCCGGGGAAAGCCATTCGGCGGCATCCGGCCGGTCTGGCCCCGGTTGCCCAGCCACTCCCGCAAGTTGGTTTCCGTGCGCGTCCGCTCCCCCGACCGCCAGGTCAGGCCATCGGCGAGGCGGAAGACCTTGATGTCCGCCAGGCCGCCATCCTTGTAGCGCTGCAGGATCACGCCCGCGCCGCGCGCCATTTCCGGGACCTCGTTCAGGGCGAAGACCAGCAGCTTGCGGCCTTCACCCACAATGGCGACATGGTCGCCCTCGGCGGGGACGCAGAAGGCGGCTTCCTCTCCCGGCTTCAGGTTCAGCACCTGCTTGCCGGTGCGCTTTTCCGCGCCCAGCTCGGCGCCGTCGATCAGGAAGCCGCGGCCGGCATTGGACGCCAGCAGATATTTGGCGCCCTCGGCGGCCACGAACAGCAGGATGACGTCGTCTTCGTTGGACAGGTCGACCAGCACCCGCAGCGCCTGGCCGTCCCCACGCCCGCGTGGCAGTTCGCTGGCCTTCAGCGTATAGGCGCGGCCATTGGTGCTGAACAATGTCAGGCGGTCGGTGGTGAAGCAGGGCAGAATGAGTTTGAGCTTGTCACCTTCTTTGAATTTCAACTCCGCCGGTTCCGCCACCGCGCCCTTCACGGCCCGGATCCATCCTTTCTCGGACAGAATGACGGTGATCGCCTCGCGTTCGATGAAGGCGTCCGGCGCCACGTCCGCGACCACGGGCATGACGCCGATTTCGGTCCGCCGATCGCCGAGGGGGCCGGAACCGAATTTGTCGCGGGTCTTGCCGATCTCGTCGGCGATGCGCGACCAGCGCAGCGTCTCGCTGCCCAGAAGGGCGCGCAGATCCTTGCCTTCCTTGGACAAGGCTTTGTGCTCCTTGCGGATCTCCATTTCCTCCAGCCGGCGCAGGCTGCGCAGGCGCATGTTCAGGATCGCCTCCGCCTGCGTATCGGTCAGGGAGAAATGCGCCATCAGCCGGGCTTTGGGTTCGTTTTCCTCCCGGATGATGCGGATGACTTCGTCGATATTGAGGTAGACGATCAGATACCCGTCGAGGATTTCGATCCGCCGCTCGATCGCCGTCAGCCGGTGGTTGGATCGCCGGACCAGCACCTCATGCCGGTGATCGAGCCAGGCGCGCAGCACCTCCGGCAGCGCCATGACGCGCGGCGTGCGGGTGGCATCGAGGACGTTCATGTTCAGCGAGAAGCGGGTTTCCAGCTGGCTGGCGCGGAACACGGTTTCCATCAGGACCTCGGGCTCAACGCCGCGGGTCTTGGGTTCCAGCACGAGGCGGATGATGTCGCTGCTCTCGTCGCGGATATCGCCCAGCAGGGGGAGCTTCTTCTCCTCCATCAGCTGCGCGATCTGCTCGATCAGCTTGTTCTTCTGCACCTGGTAGGGGATTTCGGTGACGATGATCGACCAGGTGCCATGCGCGCCCTTCTCCACCGCCCATTTGGCGCGCAGCCGGAAGCCGCCGCGCCCGGTCTCATAAGCGGACTGGATGGAGGCCGCTTCTTCCACCACCACGCCGCCGGTCGGGAAATCCGGTCCGGGCATGAACCGCAGCAAATCGGCGGCTGTTGCCTGGGGGTTCTCGATCAGATGCAAAGCGGCGGCGCAGACCTCGCCCACATTATGCGGGGGGATGGAGGTCGCCATGCCCACCGCGATCCCCGCCGCACCATTCGCCAGCAAATTCGGAAACGCCGCCGGCAAGACGATCGGCTCGTTCTCCTCCCCATCATAGGTGGGGCGGAAATCGACCGCGTTCTCGTCGATGCCTTGCAGCATCGCCTTGGCGACCTCGGTCAGGCGGGCTTCGGTGTAGCGCATGGCGGCGGGGTTATCGCCGTCGATATTGCCGAAATTGCCCTGGCCCTCGACCAGCGTGTAGCGGGCGGCGAATTCCTGCGCCATGCGCACCATGGCGTCATAGATCGATTGGTCGCCATGCGGATGGTACTTGCCCATGACGTCGCCGACGACGCGGGCGCATTTTTTGAAGCCGGACGTCGGGTCCAAACGCAATTGATGCATCGCGTAGATCAGCCGCCGGTGAACCGGCTTCATCCCATCGCGCACATCGGGCAGGGAACGCGACATGATCGTGGACAGGGCATAGGCCAGGTACCGCTCGCTGAGTGCGTCGGTCAGGCGTGTGTCTTCGATATGCCCGGCGAAATCATCCGGCATGGTCAGCTCCAGGGGTGGGATTCGACTCGGCTTGCGCCAGCGTGGTGACCCGGTCGTATAGCATGACGCGCGCCTGCGGCAGCGGCCGGTGACGATGACCGAAGGCATCGCGCGCCAGGAAATGCCCGGTCAGGCGCAGCCCGTCACTATGGTCCCGCGCGGTCGCGACATTGCCGCCCGCCATGAAGCCAGGGAGTTTCAGGAGCTTGTCCTTGTAAGCCTCGCCCGCTTCGGCGGTCACCGCCCGGCCCGATCGAGGGGACACATAGGCCAGACCCGCCGTGGCCCCCGTGACAGCGCACCGCGTCAGGTCCAGCCCATAGCCGAGTTCCATCAGCAGCGTGACCTCCCACTGGATCAGTTCCGGCAGCATCGCCGCGCCCAACGGGATATGCGCGATCAGCCGCAGCAGGCCGGCGAACACGGTCGGGTGGGGTTCGCGTTCGGGCAGCGCCCCCTCGGCCGTGGCGCAGACGGCCGACAGCATCGCCAGGGCCAGAGGATCGTCCATCACCTGCGCCGCGTTGGCATGGATCATCTCGGCCCGGAATGCCCCCAGCTGATCCGCCAGCCGCGCCGTCCAGCGCACCTGCGCGAAATTGCCGGCCTGCCAGAGCGCCGCATGGGCGCGGGCGGCGCCACCCTTCGCGAGACCCCGGTGCAGGCCATGGTCCGCCGTCATGACGGTGGCGATGACGTCGCCCTCGTTATACGGACGGGCGTCGAGGATGATGGCGGGGGCGTCCCATTCCATGGCGCGGCTTTCGGGGCGAGATGCGATCCTGTTTTACAGGAGGTTCTGCCCCGATGGGCTAAGCAATCGCAGGGGCTTTCGCAATCGCGCTTATCCCCGGTACTCCAGCACGTGCAGGCCCGCATTCCAGTCGCTGAGGTAAATGATGCCCTCCTTGGTCACATAGGCGTCGCAGGTCTGGGCGGCCAAAGCGATGTTCGGCCGGGGGTCGATCAGCTTCTTCGGCACCGGCGGGATCCAATAGGCCACCTCCTTGGGGGCGAACTGATCCCGGATGTCGAACACCCGCAGCCCGGCGTTGTGGTAGGTGGCGAAGATCGTCGTCTCCGACTGGAACGAGCCGGGCCGGTTCTCATGCAGGTTATGCGGCCCGAAATTGCCCAGCGCGCAATAGTCCCGCTCCGTCGGTGTCGGCAGCGTGGCGATCGGCACCGGATTTGCCGGTGCCCGAGCATCCAGTATGAAGGTGTGGAACGTGCCCTTGGCGCATTTGTCGGCGTTCGACTCGTCGGCCACCACCACCAGATTGCGGCCCGGCAGGGGCAGCGGAGTATGGGTGCCGCCGGGGAAGGGCGGCGACCAGTTCAGCCGCGAGAGCAGCTTGGGCGCGGCGGGATCGCTGATGTCGTGGATGGTGAAGCCCCCGTCGCGCCAGGCCGCGTAGCCCTTGTCGCCGGCGGTGATCATGTGATGCAGCGCCCAGCGCTTCCCCTTCGGTGCCTGCGGCGTTTCCCCCGCCGCGCGGTTCATGCCGGGCAGCCACCACTTCGATACGATCTCCGGCTTCGTGATATCCTTCAGATCGACGATGCACAGGCAGTGATCGGTCATGCCGTCGAAATGCGCCGACACATAGGCGTAACGCCCGCCCACCCACCACAGGCGGTTGATGCCGAGGCCCGGCATTTCCAGGAAGGCGATTTCCCGCAGTTCCGCCGGCTTGGAGATGTCGTGGATCGACAGGCCGGAGCGGAACTTCTTCTTGTTGGTGATGCTGTCGGCGAGGTTGTTCTCGAAATAGCCCCGCATGCTGTCATAGCTCTGCATGGCCACGATATTGGCGCCGTTGGCGACCAGCATGATGTCGCCGGAAACCTGCAGATGGTGCGTGCGGGTGAAATCCCCCGCCGTCCAGAACCCTACCGGCTTCAGCTTCCTGGGATCAGCGGCGTCCAGCACGGTGATGCCATTGCTGAACATGTGCCCGACATAGATATGGCCCCGATTGGCCATCACCTGCACCCCATCCGGGCGGCCGCCCTGGTCGGAATAGGACAGGTGCCTGATCTTGTGGCCAATCCCCTCCGGCGGAATCGGCGCCTCCGCTCTGGCAAGGCCGGGTGCGAGGCCAGCGGTCAAAATCCCGGCCGACAGGCCGCGGCGCGTCACACCTTGCATAAGGACACTCCATCCCGAACATGTTCTTGTCCGGCGATGCTGACGACCGCACCGGGCCTGGTCAACGCTTGAATGTCGCAATGGCCGGGACCGGTTGGGTTCACGAATCCATCCGCCGTTATTCACATTGCCTCGCGCGGCACGGTGTCGGTAATCTGCACCTTCAGGTTGCAGGGCCGGATGACGAACAACGAGGATTCCAATGGCGGAAGATGATACCGTGGTCGTTCGGGCCGGCGGGGCCTGGGGACGGGCCACAGGGCCAGAGGTCAAACACGCCTATCCTCTCGCGGTGCGCGATCACGGCCTGGCGACCGCGGTCGGGTTGCTGATGCAAAGCCTGCCTTATGCCCTGGCCCGATTCGGGATCCTGCTGGCTTATTCGGTCGCCTGCCTGGTCTGGATCGTCATCGCCTTCGGCGGCGCGGCCTGGCTGGGCAAGCATATCGCGGACGCGTTTGGCATCGTGTGGCTGATCGCCTGCCTCGCCGGTGTCGGATGGTTCTGGGGCGCGATCCTGCGCTACATGCTGCATTTATTGGCCTGCGGCCATGTCGCTGTCCTGACCGAGCTCATCACCAAAGGTCAGGTCGGCAACGGATCCGAGCCCATGCTCGCTTACGGCAAGCGTGTGGTGACGCAGCGGTTCGGGCAGGTGAATGCTTTGTTCGCCCTGAACGGCATCGTGCGCGGCATTATTGGCGCATTTCACAGCACGCTCGATTGGCTCGACCAGCTGATTCCGATTCCCGGGCTGGATAGTCTGGCCAATCTGATCAACATCGTGCTGCGCGCGGCGACGCGGTACCTGGACAAGGTGATCCTCTCCTACAACCTTGCCCGCGCCGATGAGGACCCATGGACCGGCGCCCGTCAGGGCATGGTCTATTATGCGCAGAATGCGGTGCCGATCCTGAAGACCTCGGTGTGGATCGTGGTGCTGGAACGGGTGCTGAGCGTGGTGCTCTGGCTGCTGCTGTTGATTCCGGCGGCGGGCATCACGGTTCTATTGCCCCATGCCGTGCGGGAGCAGGCGGGCATCGTCACCATGCTGGTGGCGGTTCTGCTGGCGGGGCCCTTGCGGTCCGCCTTCGTCAAACCGCTGTTCCTGATCATGATGATGGTGCGGTTCCACGCCCTGATTGAGAACCAGCCGATCAACCGGGAATGGGATGCGCGGCTGGCGTCAACGTCGGACAAGTTCCGGGACTTGGGCAATCAGGCCCAGGCGGCGATGGGGTCCGCCGGGTTTGGCGCTGGGGCGTTCTTCCGGCGGTGAAGGCGCGCCCCCCTCAATAAGGCTCCCTCACGAAAATAAATGTCGTACCCGTCACGATCGGCGCGCTCGCGCCGACGAAGGACACGTTCACATCCTTGACCTGCCGCGATCCGGCCCGGCCGGAGGCCTGCAAGGCGCCTTCGATGATATGCCAAAGCCCATGAATCCGCCCGGTCCCCAACGACCCGCCGAACGTGTTCAGCGGCAAGTCTCCATCCAATTCGATGCGCCCATCCTGGATGAAGTCCAACGCCTCCCCTTCTTTGCAGAACCCGTACGACTCCAGCCCGTAAATCACCGAGGCCGAGAACCCGTCATAGATCTGCGCGACGTCGACATCCTTGGGGGTGAAACCGGATCGTTCCCAGGTCAGCTTGGCCGAACTGCTGCCGCCTTCCATGTAGCTCGACAGGCTGCCGATACGCCCGGCGGTTTCGAAGTGCAGCCGCTGCCCATATCCCGCCAGATAGGCCGGCGCCGGTTTCAAATCCCGCGCCCGATCGGCCAAAGTCAGCACCACCGCCACCGCGCCCTGCACGGGGATGTCGCAGTCGAACAGGCAGAAGGGATAGGCGACCATGCGGGAGGCGAAATAATCCTCCCGCGTCAGCGGCGTCCCGTAGAAATAGGCATGCGGGTTATGCTGGGTGTGCTTGCGCTGCGTCACCGCCAGGGTCGCCATCTTGTCGCGGGTCTGGTTGTTCTTCTCCAGCCAGCGGGTATAGGCGACCGCCATGCCCTGGCCCGGCCCGCCGAAGCCGAACGGTCCGGTGAACTGGGTGGCGCCGGCGGCCATATTGCCGGGGAGGTTCTGATAGGTCCCGCTCGGGTTGTGCATCGCGCGCCAGACGACGGCGTATTTGCAAACCCCCGCGAGCAGCGCATTGGTCGCCTGCTGCACCGCGCCGCCGATATTGGTGGTGCCGACCTGAATGTGCCAGGTGAGGTTGGGCAGCTTGAGCATGGCCATCATGCAGTTGACCGAGACGACGGAGATCCCGTCGACCTCCGCATGGCCGGTCGCGGGCAGCTCGGGATAGGTCGCGAGACCGTCGATATCCTCCATCCGCAGGCCGGAATCAGCGACCGCGCCGCGCACCGCTTCCAGCGCATGCGCCGCGAGGGGGATGTCGGCCGAACGGGTCGCCTTGGAGTAGCCCACGCCGCTGATGGCGACTTTGCACCGGTTTTCCCACATGGTCCGTCTCCCTTACACGTTCGCCAGGCGCCATTGCGGCAGCGTGATGTCATCGTTGAGCGGCTCGAACACGACCTCCACCCGGCGGCCGACCTTGGCTTCGGTGTATTCGGCCCCCAGGAGATTGCCGGCCATCAGCGCGCCCGGGGCATCGTCGAGTTCGACCACGATGCTGGCATAGGGGACCGCGGAGGCGAAGCGCTTGTCGCCGGTGTGGTACATGATCGTGTAGGCGTAGATCGTGCCGACGCCGCGCACCGGTTCGAATTTCAGGTCGATGCTGATGCATTGGGTGCAGGTGGCGAAGGGCGGGTGCTGGAAATGGCCGCAGCTCTGGCAGCGCTGCAATTCAAGCGCATTGCGCTTCGCCGCGGCCCAGAACGGCCGGGTCCACTCGTTCGGAACGGGGATGGGCCGGGTTACCTTGCTCCAGTCGCTCATGGTCGTCGCCCTTTGTCTGCCTGGCTGGGTGCCTGCGATTGTTCGGCGGAGTGTACTAGGGCGACGGGGACGCGGATAGTGTCAGGGTGTGCTCCCCAGTTTGGATGGCTCAATCGCTGCCACGCCCGCTCAGGCGGCGATCGCGGCCTGAGGCGAACCCAGACGGCCGGTCAGCACCAGGCCACGCACCAGGCGCTTGACGTCCGCCAAAGTCGGCCAGACCGAGCCGTCGAGCTCTTCGGCCCGCGGATCGGTGGCGATGAAGAAATAGCCGCGGTCGGAGCGCACAGCGACGCCGGCAAAGGCGCCGTCGATGTCGATGACATGAGATTGTAACATGGAATTTTCCTTCGGAACCGGTGATCAGGAGACAGCGTGGCGCGGCGTCGTCATTCGACAGCGAACGGGCGCACACATCATCGGGCACGCCAGGGCTTGGGTTCCGATGGGGGTGTGAGCGTGCTCGGCCATGGCCATTGCTCCCTATGGGTCCGAAAGTGGTGACGCGGGATGCGTCGCGAGTTCGCGGTAGATGGGAGTATAATTTCCCATAAATGGCAATATTAAACTCGAAAAAAGATTTATTTTCTTTTTATTCAGTTTTTTCTGCGGAAATCCCTTGCTTGCGGCTGGTTCCCCCCGCGGTTTCCTGCCCCACGCCTCGGGCAGGCAGACCCGAGGCCAGCAGGCATGGGCTGGCAGGGCACGCGCTGGCTGGGTCGCGAATCATAACGCCCTGCCCGGTTGCCGGTTGTGCGGACCCGTATAGAGTATTGCCCCATGACGTTACCGACAGCGCCCGTCCCCATGACCACCACCGAACTGCTGGCCCGGCTGGTCGCCTTCGACACGACCAGCCGCAACGCCAACCTGCCGCTGATCGGCTTTGTCCGGTCCTATCTGGACTCGCATGGCGTGCCCTATCGGGTCAGCTACGATCCAACCGGGCAGAAAGCGAACATCCACGCCATTATTGGCCCGCAGGAAGCGGGCGGCATGGCGCTGTCCGGCCATGTCGACACGGTCCCCGTGGACGGTCAGGACTGGAGCAGCGATCCTTTCACCTTGCGCGCGCAGGACGGCAAGCTGTTCGCGCGCGGGGCCTGCGACATGAAGGGATTCGTGGCCTCCTGCCTTGCCGCGGTGCCGCATTTCCAGGCGCGCGCGTATAAGCGCCCTCTGCACCTGTTCATCAGCTATGACGAAGAGGTCGGTTTCGGCGGTGCCAGGCGGTTGATTCAGGACCTGACGGAGTCTGGCCTGAAGCCCGCATTGTGTGTCGTGGGGGAGCCGTCGGGCATGAAGCCGGTTCTGGCGCACAAGGGGAAGGTCAATCTCCATGTGACCGTCAAAGGCCGCCCGGGTCATTCATCCGAACCGGGCAAGGGCGTCAACGCCATCTACGCCGCCGCCGCCGCTATCGGCTGGGTGCGGGCCGAGGCGGACCGGTTGGCGGCCGAAGGCCCGTTCGAGGACGGATTTGACCCGCCGCATACCACGATCCATGTCGGCACGGTCGAGGGCGGATCGATCCTCAACATCATCCCCGAACAGGCCGCCTTCACCATGGAATGGCGGAACATCCCCGGTGACGATCCGATGCGTCATGTCGCCCGCCTCCAGGCCCATGTCGCGGCCACCATCGAGCCGGCGATGAGGGCGATCGATCCCAGCTGTGGCTTCAGCTACGAGATCGCGCTCGATATGCCGGAAATGGGACTGCCGGCGGATCATGAACTGGCCTCGGTGGTGAAGCAGGTCACCGGGTCGAATAGCACCGGTAAGGTCAGCTACGGCACCGAGGGCGGTTTCTACCAGAACGCCGGTATTCCTTCGATCGTCTGCGGGCCGGGTCACATCGCCCAGGCGCATCAGCCCGACGAATGGATCGCGCAAAGCGAGCTCGATTCCTGCGACGCCTTCATCCGCCGGCTGGCCGATCGGCTGTTGGCCTGAGACGCGCGGGAAGCATGGGCCAGAAATCCCCGCACCATCCGTTGCCGGAATTCGAGGTTCGCCTCAGCGCGCCCGATCTGTGGGATTGGCGGGCTGGCAACACCGGCATCCCCGGTGTCACGACGTTCGAGTCCGGCAAACCTGGCCCCCATGTGGCGCTGTTCGCGATCACGCATGGCAATGAAATTGCCGGTGCCATCGCCTTGGACCACCTGCTGCGTACCGGGTTGCGCCCGGCGATCGGACGCCTCACCTTCGCGTTCGGCAATCTGGCCGCCTATGACCGTTTCGACCCCGCTCGTCCGACCGCGTCGCGCTTTGTCGATGAAGACCTCAATCGGGTCTGGGATCCCAGCGTGCTGGACGGGCCGCGCCATTCCATCGAGTTATCCCGCGCCCGTGAATTGCGGCCGTTGGTTGATACGTTGGATGTGCTTCTGGATCTGCATTCGATGCTTTGGGATGCGGATCCGCTGACCTTGTGCGGGGAGACGGCGGCCGGCCGCGCCATGGCCCTGGGCATTGGCACCCCGCGGCTGGTCGTCGCCGATTCAGGGCATGCCAATGGCCGGCGCATGATCGACTACACCCGCTTCATGGCCCCAGGGGCAACCAGCAGCGCCAATCTGATCGAGGCTGGGCAACATTGGCGGCCCGCTACGGTCAGGACGGCGCTGGAATGTATCGGCGGCCTCCTGCGTTGGGTCGGGATGCTTGGGCCGGATGCCGATATCCCGGTAGCGGTCCAGGAGCCGCAGCGCGTGGCGGAGGTCACCAGGGTCGTGACCGCGGCCACCAGCCAGTTCGCCTTCGTGCAGCCCTGGCGCGGTGGCGATATTGTTCCAACCCGCAACACGCTGCTGGCCCTGGACGGGGAAACCGAGATCCGGACCCCGCATGATGATTGCCTGCTGGTCATGCCGAGCTTACGCCCCGGGCGCGGCCACACCGCGGTGCGGCTCGGCCGCTTCGTGGATGGTCGCGGTCAGACACCGCTTTTCAAGGCCCCTCAATCACCCTAGGCTTCCCGGTAACGAAAACCAGGGGGCAAACCGATGGATGCCGCAACCGAGAAGTCGGCCATGCGCAAAGTATATATGCGCCTGCTGCCGTTAACGATGCTGTTATACTTCCTGTGTTATATCGACCGCATCAATGTCGGCTTCGCGGCGTTGACCATGAACAAGGACATCGGCCTCGATGCCTGGACCTTCGGCTTGTCGTCCAGCGCGTTCTATCTCGGCTATGTTCTCTTCGAGGTGCCCAGTAACCTCGTCATGGAGAAAGTGGGCGCCCGGCTCTGGCTGGCACGGATCATGGTGACCTGGGGTCTCGCCTCCGGTGCGACGTCATTGGTCATCGGGCCGAACACCTATCTGCTGGTCCGCTTTCTTCTGGGGGTCGGGGAGGCCGGTTTGTTCCCCGGGGTCATCCTCCTGTTCACCTATTGGTTCCCGGACAAGCATCGTGGCCGCATCTCTGGCTTTTTCACCCTGGCACTGCCGGTCTCGGTGGCCTTGGGTGGACCGATCTCAACGGCGATTCTGGGCATGGATGGGGTCTTGGGCCTGAAGGGCTGGCAGTGGGTGTATGTCCTGGAGGCTGTCCCAACCGTCATCGTCGGCTTCGCGCTGCTGTGGATGATGACCGATAGTCCGGCTCAGGCCCGTTTCCTGAATGAACGGGAACGCGCCTGGCTCGTCGGCACGCTGCAAAGTGAACGCCGGGCGATCGAGGCCGGTGGCAAGTACAGCATCATGCAGGCCATGATGAATCCCAAAATCCTGCTCCTGTCGTTGAACTACCTTGGGATCGTCACCGCGAGCCTGGGGCTTCTGATGTTCATCCCACAGATCATCAAGTCGCTCGGCACGTCGAATATGGGCGTCGGCTATGCCACGAGCCTGGCCTATGTCTGCGGTGCGGTCGCCATGTCGCTGTTTGGCTGGCTGTCTGATCGATGGGGTGACCGCCGCTGGCTGCTCTGCCTGTCCTGCGTCATAGCCACCGTCGGCTTGCTGATCGCCGGTGCCACGATGGGGAGTTGGTGGTCGTTGGCGGGCATGTGCCTCGCGGCGGCGGGTTTCTATGGCACCAAGGGCCCATTCTGGGCGATGCCGCCGATGATGCTGACCGGGGCGGCAGCGGCCGGTGGCATCGGGTTCATCAACGCCTTCGGCAATATCGGGGGCGCGGTCGGCCCGGCGGTCGTTGGCTGGTTGAAGGATTCGACCGGCAGCTATTCCGGCGGGCTCTATGGTCTCGCCGCGTTTACCGCGATCAGCGCGCTGATCGCGGCGGCCTGGCTGCACATCCCTCGCCGGGTGGGGGCGGCCGTGGTTCCCGCCGAATAGGTCTTACAATGCCGCCGTTAGTCCCCCGTCCGCCACCAATACCTGACCGGTGACGTAGGACGCGGCGGCCGAAGCCAGAAAGACCGCCGGCCCGGCAATCTCGGCCGGATCACCCCAGCGCCCCATGGGGGTGCGCCCGGCGATCCAGTCTTTGAATTTCGGGTCCTGATAGAGAACATCCGTGGCATCGGTGGGGACGAAGCCCGGTGCGATGGCGTTGACCGTCACCCCGTGTGGCGCCAACTCAATCGCCAAGGCGCGCACCAGCCCGTGCAACCCGGCCTTGGCGGTGATGTAACCCGGCAAGGTCGGGCGGGCGACGATGCCTAAAATCGAGGAAATCATGATGATCCGCCCGCTCCTGGCCGGGACCATCAGGCGTGCGGCCTCTCGCGACATGCGGAAATAGGCCGACAGGTTGGAGTCGATCACCGTGCTCCAATCCGCGTCCGTCGTCTCCAGCAGTGGCTTGCGCGGGATCACCCCGGCGTTGTTCACGAGGATATCAAGCCGTCCGTGTTCGGCGGTGATGCGGGCAAAGGCATCGCGCATGGCGTCCGCATCGGACACATCGAAGGCCAGAACCCCGGCAGCACCGGGCAGGGCCGCTGCACGTTCCGCCAGCAAAGCGGTGTCGCGGCCGTGCAGGAGGACCCGCGCGCCGGCGGCGGCGAGGCCTTGCGCCACGCCCCAGCCAAGACCGCGCGAACTGCCGGTGACCAGCGCCAGACGGCCGGTCAGGTCAAATGAAGTCTGCATGCGAAAGTCCTGGCCGGATGATCCGGCGAAGTCAACGCGCCGTTAATCCCCGGTTCCCCAAATCGGGGAAATCCGCTACGTGCGGCTATCCATCCCCGGAGGGCCTCACGCATGCGCTTCACCATCGACCGCATCGACCATATCGTGCTGAACGTGAAGGACGTGGAGATCGCCGCGGCCTGGTATCAGCGCGTCCTCGGCATGGAGCGGGAGGACTTTGGACCCAAGCAGCGCACAGCGCTGAAGTTCGGCGGCCAGAAGATCAACCTCCGCCCGGCGGGGACGCCGATCTCAGAATGGCCGACAGGGGCGGTGGATGACGCCGGAGCCGGGGATTTCTGCTTCATCACCGCCGTGCCGCCGGATGAGGTCGTCGCCCATCTGCATGACTGCGGCGTTATGATCCTGCAAGGCCCGACGGAGCGGGCCGGCGCGCTCGGCCCCATCATGTCGGTCTATTGCCGCGATCCCGACGGGAACCTGGTTGAGATCGCCTCCTATCAGTCGCGCTGAATGACCCGCACGACCCGCCTCGGCCTCGCGGCCTTTGCCGCTTTCCTGGCCTGCATTCCGTTCGCCAACTGGATGATTGGCCATATCGGCACGGTGTGCGTGCCCAATGGACCCTGCCTGTTGCCGGTCGCTCCCGGGCTGATGGCCCCATCGGGCGTCGTGACCGTGGGCGTGGCGCTGGTGTTGCGGGATGTGGTGCAGCGCTGCCTCGGATTGCGCGCGGGCCTGGTGGCCATCGCCATCGGCACGGCCCTGTCGGCCGCTGTCGCGCCGGGTGCGTTGGTCCTGGCATCCGGCGTGGCGTTCGCGCTCAGTGAACTCGCCGATTGCGCCGTCTACACGCCTTTGCAGCAGCGCCGCCTTCTGCTGGCGGTCGTCGCCTCATCCTGCGTCGGATTGGTCGTGGATTCCGTGGTCTTCCTGACCCTGGCCTTCGGCAGCCTGGAGTTCCTGGCAGGCCAGATCGTCGGCAAGCTTTGGGCGGTGCTGTTCGCGGTGCCGCTGGTGCGTCTGTTGCGCCGCCTGGCGCCGACGCCGGCCTGAGTTCCGGATGGCAGTCAGCACCGCCGATTTCGATTTTGAGCTGCCCCCGGACCGGATCGCGCATCAACCCGCGCGCCCGCGCGATTCCGCGCGTCTGCTGCATGTCGCCCCGTCGGGATTGGCCGACCTGCATGTGTTCGACCTCCCGGGGCGGCTACGGGCCGGGGATATTCTGGTGTCGAACAATACACGCGTTATCCCCGCGCAACTATCCGCCCGCCGCGGCGATGCGCGGATCGGCATCACCCTTGATCAACCCCGCCCGGATGGCAGTTGGCATGCTCTGGCGCGCAATGCGCGCCGGCTGCGCGCAGGCGATGTCCTGACTTTCGAAGGATCGGACGCACTGACCGCCGTGGTGCGGGCCCGGGATCCCGACGGCGGCGTCATCCTGGCGTTCAACCACGCCGGAGAGGCATTTTCCGCCGCTTTGCGCCAGGCCGGTGCGTTGGCGCTGCCGCCCTATATCGCGCGCCCGGCCGGTCCTTTGCCCAGCGATCAGCAGGATTACCAGACCATCTTCGCGCAGCAGGAAGGCGCGGTCGCCGCCCCCACCGCCGGCCTGCATTTCACCCCGTCCTTGCTCGCCGCCCTCGATGCCAGGGGGGTCAAGCGGGCCACGGTGACCTTGCATGTCGGTGCCGGCACCTTCCTGCCGATGCGCGATGACGATGTGTCCCGTCACACGATGCACAGCGAGCGTGGCGTGGTGACGGCGGACGCAGCGGTCGCGATCAATGCGGCCCGTCAGGCCGGCGGCCGTGTGATCGCCGTCGGCACAACCAGTCTCCGTCTGCTGGAAAGCGCGGTGACCGAGGATGGCATCGTCCAGCCCTTCGACGGCGATACCGCGCTCTTTATCCTGCCGGGCTTTCGCTTCCGGGCGGTCGACCTGCTGATGACCAACTTCCATCTGCCGCGTTCGACGCTATTCATGCTGGTCTGCGCCTTCGCGGGCACGGATCGGATGCGCGCGGCCTATGCTCATGCGGTCGCCGCGGGCTACCGGTTCTACTCTTATGGCGACGCCAGTTTGTTCGAGCCGGCATGACACGGATGTTTGAGACTGAGGCCACGCAGGGCGCCGCCCGCGCCGGCGTGTTGCGCACCGCCCATGGTGACGTCCAGACGCCGGTCTTCATGCCCGTCGGCACCGTTGGGACCGTCAAAGCCATGACCGCCGACGCGGTGCGCTCCACCGGCGCATCCATCGTGCTGGGCAACACCTATCACCTGATGCTGCGCCCGGGAGCGGAACGGGTGGCGCGGCTGGGCGGGCTGCACCGGTTCATGGATTGGCCCGGGCCGATCCTGACGGATTCCGGCGGATTCCAGGTGATGTCGCTCGCGAAGTTGCGGAAGATGGACGCCGACGGGGTCACCTTCCAGTCGCATATTGACGGCTCCAGCCACCGTCTCACCCCGGCGCGTTCGATCGAGATCCAGCATCTGCTGGATGCCACGATCACGATGGCACTGGACGAATGCACCCCGTTCCCCGCGACGCCGGACCAGGCGCTGGCCTCCATGCGCCTGTCGATGGACTGGGCCTTGCGCTCGAAAGAGGCCTTCGTGGCCCGGCCCGGCTACGGTCTGTTCGGCATCGTCCAGGGCAGCGTCTACCCGGAGCTTCGGGCCCAATCCGCCGCCGCGCTGAAAGCCATCGGCTTTGAAGGCTATGCCATTGGCGGCCTGGCGGTGGGCGAAGGCCAGGCGGAGATGTTCAACGTCCTCGACTTCACCGTCCCGCACCTGCCAGCCGATGGGCCGCGCTATCTGATGGGCGTGGGCACGCCGGATGACCTTATCGGCGGGGTGCAACGCGGGGTCGATATGTTCGATTGCGTGATGCCGACGCGCGCCGGGCGCACGGCACGCGCTTATACGTCGCTGGGCGTGTTCAACCTGCGCAATGCGCGGTTCATCGACGATGCCGCGCCGCTCGATCCGCACTGCGCCTGCCCAGCTTGCACGCGCCATAGCCGAGCCTATCTGCATCACCTGTTCCGGGCCGAGGAAATGCTCGGTCCGATGCTGCTGACATGGCATAACATCACCTATTATCAGTCGCTGATGCGCGGTTTGCGGGCGTCCATCGTGGACGGGCGGTTCGACGCCCACGTCGCCACCGTGCGTGCCGGCTGGACCGCGGCGGAGGAGCCCGCATGACAACCAATCCCTATGCCGGCCTGACCCAGCTTGGCCAGCACACGACGGCGCCAGCCTCCCCGGATGTCGCGCTGCTCGAACGCGTGCCCAACCCGGCGGTCGGCAAGCACTATGTGGTTCGGTTCACCTGCCCGGAATTCACCTCCCTCTGCCCCCTGACCGGTCAGCCCGACTTCGCGCATCTGGTGATCGACATCATCCCCCGCGACTGGATCGTGGAAAGCAAGTCGCTGAAGCTGTTTTTGGCCGCCTATCGCAACCACGGCGCCTTCCATGAGGCCTGCACGATGGAGATCGCGGACCGCCTGATCGCGCTGCTGGACCCGCTTTGGCTGCGGATTGGCGGTTATTGGTATCCGCGCGGCGGCATCCCGATCGACGTGTTCTGGCAGACCGGCGCCGCGCCCGACGGGGCCTGGATTCCACCGCAGGACGTGCCAGGCTACCGTGGCCGGGGGTAAGGCTTGTCCGACCCCCGCCCGCTGATCCGCGATCGGGCCTTGGCCCTCGGCTTCGACGCCATCGGCTTTGCCCCGGCGTCACTCGGGCCGGAGGCGCGGGACCGGTTGGGGGCCTTCATCGCCGCCGGACAGCATGGCGACATGGGGTGGCTGGCGGAGCGGGCCGAGCAGCGATCCCATCCCCAGGCATTATGGGCCGAGGCGCGCAGCGTGATCGCGCTCGGCCTGTCCTACGCGCCGGAGGAGGATCCTTTATCGTCCTTGGCCATGCCGGATCGGGGCACAATCTCGGTCTATGCGCGCAATCGGGATTACCATGATCTGGTGAAGGGGAAACTCAAGCACCTCGCGCAGTTCGTGGTGTCGCGCTTTGGACCGGCCGTGAAGGTGTTCGTCGATACCGCGCCGGTGATGGAGAAGCCATTGGCGGCGCAGGCCGGGCTGGGCTGGCAGGGCAAGCACACCAACCTGGTGTCCCGCCAGCACGGTTCCTGGCTGTTTCTCGGGGAGGTTTATACGACCCTGGAGATTCCCCCCGACACGCCGCATGCGGATCGTTGCGGGTCCTGTTCGCGCTGCCTGACGGCCTGCCCCACGGCGGCGTTTCCGGCGCCGTACCGGCTGGATGCGACGCGCTGCATCTCGTACCTGACGATTGAGCATAAGGGGTCAATCCCGGAGGACCTGCGTCCGTTGATGGGCAATCGGATATATGGCTGTGACGATTGTCTGGCGGCATGCCCCTGGAACCGCTTCGCTGTGGTCTCGCCGCATGACGCGTTGCGGGGCCGGGCTGATTTGGCGGCGCCGTCCCTGGCCGATCTGGCGATGCTGGATGACTCCGGGTTTCGGGCGCGATTTTCAGGCTCCCCGATCAAACGGATTGGCCGGGGACGGTTTGTGCGGAATGTGTTGATAGCGGTGGGGAATTCAGGGGATCCGGGGCTGCTGCCGCTGGCGGAGGGGTTGGCGACGGACGCAGACCCTGTGGTGGCCGATGCGGCAGGCTGGGCTGTGTCGCGGTTGTTGAATTTGAATCCATAAATATTACGAATCATATATGTCATTGAACCATCTCTTGTCTTGAGCTGAATATTACGGTTTTCGTTTGACGGTTAACAGCTTGGAAACTACCGATCATGATCGTCTCCGCCCGTTATCTGCTTTCAGGGTGTTGCGCCCTGCTGTGGGCCGCTCCGGCCTTGGCTGTCGAACCCTATGCGACCAACATCGCGGTGCCGCTGCAATCCCTGCTACCGCCGCCGCCGGCCAAAGGTTCCCCCGCTGACATTGCGGATCTGCGCGCTGTTCTGGACGCGCAGTCGCACGCCAGCGCGGCCCGCAAGGCTCAGGCTCTGGCAGATTCGAAAGAGACAATGGACGTCATGTTCGGTCAGATACTGGGTGCGAAATTTGTCCTGGCGGAGCTGCCGAAGACCAGCCTGCTGTTTGAGCGCATTGGCGCGAACGAGGATAAATGGGTCGATAGTGCCAAACCCGCCTTCGCCCGCCCGCGTCCGTGGATTGCGCATCCCGAGGTCCTGGCGGTTGCTAAACCGACCAAAAGCGGGTCGTACCCGTCTGGTCACGCCACACGCGTCGTTGCTGACGCCATCGTGCTCGCTGCCATGGTTCCCGAGAAGCAGAGCCAAATCTGGGCGCGTGCCGAGGATTACGGGACAAGCCGTGTCATCGGGGGGGCGCATTATCCCACCGACGTTCAGGCGGGATGGCTGACGGGTACCACGATGGCCGCATTGCTGTTTCAGCAGCCGGAGTTCCGGGCTGATTTCGAGGCTGCGAAAACGGAGTTACGCGCGCAACTCGGTATCGCACCGACGAATTGATACCATTGTGTCCATCGGTGACCGCGGCATCCTGGCTGATGCCGCGGTTATCTATTTTCAAGGAAATTGATTGTCGTGCTGCCGGAAAACATCCCATCCGGCGGTGGGCCTGGCGTGGCTGCGCGTACCATCCGCAACGCCGCGGAATCGAGCGCGTCGTTCCCTGATGAACGGATAACCGATATATTCATCATTTCGCCATTCGGGCCGATGCTAAAGGCCACGCCGACGGAACCGACCCCAACGGCTGGCGTTCGATGATTACGGATTTCCTGCAAAACCTTCGACGCATAGGTCGCACGGGCCTGGGTGCGAGCGGCCTCCGCCTCGGGCGTACCGGTGGTGTTGGTCTCTGTCACCGGTTGCGGTGGTGGATTGATCGGCTTGGGGTGGGTCGGCTTCGGTTTAGGGGGGGCGGTCCAGACTGGGGCGTCCTTGACCTCGCGCTTCGGGGGATCCGGCAGCGGGGGAGGTGGAGGCTCCGGCGGTGGTGCGGGGGGCGGTGGTTCCGGCACTGGCACCGGCGTGTCCAGTGGCGGCACCGGGAGTGATTCGGGCTCGGGTGCAGGCGGTTCAGGCGGTTGTTCAGCGGCTGGGGTACCTTGCGCGATTGTGATTTCGACACCATCTGCCGGTGAGGATAGGTCCGACTTGCCCAATGTGGCCACCATCGCGGCGCCGATATGCACGCCGATAATCACAGCCAGGGCCCCCGGGCGCAACCAGGCCGGCCGAATGCCGGGTTGGTTGTCGCGCCCTCCGATCGCTAGGGTCATTGCGGGCGTGGGTCCTCATTTTTCGATTTGCCATCGGAGATCAGCGCGATGTGCACCAGGCCGTTGCTTGCCATCTGATCGATCAAGCCGACAACGGCACCATAATGGGTGGTCCGATCAGAACGAATTTGTATTATTCTGGAGGTGTCTTCGCCTGTGACTTTAATGAGCGCGGCGATCAGTTCCGCGAGCTCCAATTTCTGCGTCCCAAGAGCGAAGGTACCGTCACTGGTGACAGAAACGACAATCGGGTCCTTGGGATTGACTGGTTGTGCGGTCTTTGCTTGTGGCAGATCAACTTTCAATCCCGTCGCCAGCATCGGTGCGGTGATCATGAACACGATCAGCAACACCAGCATGACGTCTACGAGGGGTGTGACATTGATATCAGCGAGGGGACGATGCAGCCCTCCGCCGCCCAGCGGCCGATCGGAGAAAGCCATTAAACCACCTCTTTCAGGCGGCGATGTTTGACGGAGGGATTAACAGCGTCCAACGCCTCTTCTTCGATCAGGCTGGAAAGCGTTTGTGTCGCGGCGCCGATGGACGCGCCGATGCGGGTGTAGCCGATGGAGGCTGGGATGGCGGCGGCCAGGCCGATGGCGGTGGTGGCCAAAGCTTCTGCAATGCCGGGCGCGACCACGGCCAGGGATGTGTCTTTAGCAGCAGCGATTGCTGAAAAGCTCGACATGATTCCCCAGACCGTGCCGAGCAGCCCGACAAATGGCGATACCGAGGCGATGACGGCGAGATTGGGAAGACCGCCCTCAACGGCTGCGATTACCGATCGGGCGCTCCGGTTCATGGCTTCCATGATCCGGACCCGCGCCTCGCCAGTGCTTTCACCGGGTAAACGCAGCGCAGCTGCCTTGACCCCGGCCTCAATCACCGAGGCGACCAAGGGTGTCGTTTCACTTCGATGCCACCGGCTGAGCGCCGTCCTGAAACGTGCGACAGCGATGATTCCTTCGACAATCAGTAACCAGCACCACACGGATGCGGCCAGCAAGATCAGCATGACCGCTTTGCCCACGATCCCGGCGGCCAGGAAGAATTCTATTGGCGATAGGGTCGTTACGGTCATTCGGTATGCCTTGCATGTCGGTGAAATACAGAAGGGGGTTGAGCCACCGTCGAACCCCCCTCTGGCTGTTAAGCGATGGGCTATGCCTTAAAAGCTAATGCCGAGGCTGGCGAACAGTGTTCGACCTGGCAGAAACGAATAGGCCATCGTCGTATTATTGAGGCTGCTGACCCCCGTCGGGTCGCCGGCGACCTCGGTCGTGTTGCGGTGGTCGAAGATATTGTAGATACCGGCACGGACCTTAACACTGTTACCGATGCCGATGTTGTGCAGCGCACTGGTCCTGAAGCCGACGATCAGATCGGTGGTGTTGTAGCTTTTGATGTAGTTCAACGATGCATTGGTGGTCGCTGAACCGGCCTTCTGCCCACTGCTGCCATAGGCCGCACCGGTGAATTTCTGCATCAGCGAGCCGAAAAAGAAGCCGTCGTCATAAACTGCTCCCATGACCGCGGTATAGTCGGGTGCGTCGCCGACACGCAGGCCGGAGAACTGACCGGCGATGTATTTCGCGCTGATCGCTGCGGCGCTGCCGTAAATGGAGAACCCGTTCCAGAGGGAATAGCTGCCTTCGGCTTCAAGCCCACGGTATTGCGCAGTACCGCCGTTTACATAGGTGCTCAGCCCCGTGGCCGAGACATTAACAATCGGGAAGTTGTTCGCGGTCACTTGATAGGCATCGACATCCGCGGTGATTTTGCCGGATTTATAGACCGCCCCGGCCTGATAGTTCGTCGTGGTCTGCGGCGCGATGCCGTTCTGAGCCGGGTTGAAGACATAAAACGCGGAGACCGTGGGCGCCAGGAAGCCCTGCGAAGCCTGGGCATAGATGGTCACTTGCGGTGTCAGCTTATAGCGGACCGACAGGAACGGCAGATTGGCGGTATAGGTGGCCGAATAATTCATCGGCTGTAGCGTCGTCTGGTTCACGACCGCATCGTGATCTCGAGTGAACGCTTCGAATTTATAACCGGGCGTGATCGACAGACCTTCCAGCGGGCGACATTCGTACTCGATGAAGGGCTGGTAGTTCGTGATGTGCGAGGACAAGTTGAGCTTGTAGGATGCCTGCAATCCATTGCCGAGTGCAGGAAATGTCTTGCCGGACGTGTAATCGATGTATTCCTGCAACCGGTCATTATCGACGTGTTCGATCCACGCACCCATGCGCAAAGTGCCGCTGAACGTGCCTGCGTCGATGTCGCGGCTTAATTTGAAGATATCGCCATAGGCTCGGTAGTTGTTGTATTTGACATAGCCGACGACATCGCCATTGCTGACGCCGATGATGGGCGTCTTGATCTTGGAGCCGGAAATGGTCGGTACCGATACCGTCGTGATCGTGCCACCATTTGCAGTTGAAGCGTTGCCTTCGATGGTTTGATTGGCGCCGTTGTTCTGCAACTGGGGATACCAGTAGGAATATGTGTAGGTTTTATTATCGAAATGCCAGCCGTGCGCATCGCCCTCAATCCCGACATATTCCATGTCGGTCGCTTTCTGCGAATTGTTGTAATCGGCGAACTGTTGGCTGAGCGGGTTGGCGTTCACGGCCCCGTAGCGTTTGCCATAGGCCTGCCACTGGGGATACGTGATACCGACGACGTTGTTGTACTGCTGCTGCCCGTAGTTACCAAATATAGTAACCTTGAAATTATCGAATTGCTTCTCGACCTTGCCAAGGAATTGGTCCTGGTTGACCTTACCATACAACAATGCACCGCTTGTATTGCCATGCGCGTATTGAAACAAGGAGCGCACGCCGGTATTGCCGATCAGACCGGACTGCGCGGTAAGGCTGGATGTAAAGGTGTTGAACGAGCCGTAGGAGCTGTCGATGCTACCACCGAACGTATCGCTGAGGTCGACCGATTGCAGCGCCATCGTGCCGCCGAAGGTCGCATAGCCAACCTGGGACGCAGCTCCTGGCCCCCGGTCGATGGTAACCCCACCCAGAAAGGCGCTTGGAAAATATGCGGCAGAATGATGCGTGGGGTCATTGGCATCCCCAAATGGAATGCCATCGAAGGTGATATTGAACTGCCCATCCTGAAAACCGCGCCAGCCACCTTTGGTGTCGCCGATCAGACCATTGGAATTGGAGGAGAAGTAGCCTGGGGTGTATTTCGCGGTTTCATTGTAGTCGGAACTGGGGGGGATCACATCGCGGATCACCTTGTCGCTGACAATTGAACTGGGCTGAAACGAATCCAATGAACCCTGCGCCGGCGCCAGAGCGGGTGCGGAGCCGGGTGGGGCTTTGCTGCCGACGACCGCGGCACCTGACACTGCTGGCGCCGCGGGAAGCGCGGCGCGCCCGCCCTGGACGTCAACCGACCCAATATCCGTCGATTCGGCCATCGCAGGCGCCGCAGTCAGCAAGAGTGGAAACAAAAAGGTGGACGTAAGCAACGCGGTTTTGCGCGCCTGATGATACCCAGCTGTCATCGAACCCTATCTCCTGTCTGGCGCCGGTGACTCGGAACGCCAAATTCGAGGGACTCTTACCAGCGCGAGAGCAGGTGTGGGTTACAGCTCTGTGGCAATCGAGTGATAAAATAGCGTAAGAGGATGGTGTCGATCGATTGCTATTATTAAATAATCACTACGCAATGTATTCTGCCTGTCATCAGGCTATTGCCCGATTTGGCAGCCGGCTGTTCGGCGATCATGACGGTGCGCTCACTGGTCTGGCGATCCTTCCGGGTGCGGCTGGCTTTGGCCTTGTCTGATCGCGACACTCAGCGCAGCCGCGCCCGCAGGGCTTTCATGCCGTCCGAAAGCGCCTCCTACGCCAGATATCGGTTGGCGAACCGGGTGTCCCCGCCTTTCGGCGGCAGTTCCCGCGCCAGATCGCCCCCGCGATCTCTGCCGTCAAAGCTCTGCCGACCGGCTGGATGTTCATCCCCGGCGCGGGAACTGCATCACAACCACATCCAGGCCTGCGGCCCCGGCCTGCGCCGCCAAAGGCGGTGCATCAGGATACACGAACGAGCAGGACAGGCGCGGCAGAGACGCCTCGTCCTGGATCATCTCACCGCCGACGACGACCCAATACTGGCCGCGGCCCTCCGCCGGGTCCGGCCCGACGGCGCGTTCCCCCGGGGCCAGCCGGTAACGCCAGGCGCCCATGCCATCGGCTTCCTGCGCCAGCAAAGTCTCGGCGGCGGGGCCAGCATCGGGCAGCGGGCCGTTCACGGCCTCCCGATGCTTGCGGCCGGGGACGGAGCGCAGGAACACCCGGTTCTCCGGCATGGTCATGAATCGGGCGCCGGGGTCGAAGCCATTGCGCAGAGTGAAGTAGTGCACCCCCGCCTCCTTATCCGCCCGGATCGGCCCATAAGCCGTGTAGGCGCCGGTGAAATGCACCGTCACCGGCCCGACCTCATGCGTGCCCATGATGCCGTGGCCATCAACGACCAGCTGGAACTGGTCTTGCTGATGATAGTGCGCGCTGGCGGTGCTGCCGGGGTCCTGCTCCACCAGGAAGGCCATCGGGAACAGCGCCGATTTCTCCGGTTCGGCTGTCCCCGGCGCCATGTTGTAGCGGGACGTGCCCAGATACAGCGTGTGCCAGAACGTCACCCCATCGGCGGCGGAGCCGCGGCGGCGGTTGGCCCGGGCGGTGTCAGCGGGGGCGGTTAACAGCATTGGACAGTCTCCTTAAGCAGCGGCGGCGCAGGACGCGCACTGGCCCTCCGCCTCAATGGTGGCTTTGCCGACGGTGAAGCCGAGGCGTTTGGCCGCGTGCTCCAGCGCATGGGCGAGTTCGTGGTCCTCGATTTCGGCGACCCGGCCACAGCCGCGGCAGATCAGGAACTGGGCGGCATGGGCGTGGTCGTCATGGGCGATGCAGCCGACAAAGGCCGACAGCCGCTCCAGCTTGTGGATCAGGCCCTGTTCCAGCAGGAAATCCAGCGCCCGGTAAACCGTGGGCGGCGCGGCACCGTCGCGGGTGGCCCGCAGCCGATCCAGCAGGTCGTAGGCGCCGGTGGGCTGCGAGGCATCGAGGATCAACCCCAGCACCTGCCGCCGCAGATCGGTCAGCCGCGCCCCGCGGCCATCGCAGATGACGCCGGCGCGGTCGAGCAATGTCTCGGTGCGGGGGGAGAACCCCATGGTCGCTCCTTTTCGGCATGCAGCCGACAGCTTAGATAGCATCCATGACTCAGGAAACCACGCAAGACCCGATCCTCGCCGCCATCACGTTCAATCGCGACGGGTTGGTCCCCGCCATCGCCCAGCAGCACGACACCGGGGAGGTGTTGATGATGGCCTGGATGAACCGCGAGTCGGTCGCCGAAACGCTGGCGACCGGACGCGTCTGCTACTACAGCCGCAGCCGCGGCGGGTTGTGGCGCAAGGGGGAGAGTTCGGGCCAGACGCAGCATCTGAAAGAGCTCCGCATCGATTGTGACGGCGACACGCTGTTGCTGCTGGTGCATCAGGACGGCGTCGCCTGCCACACCGGGCGGCGCAACTGCTTCTTCCAGGCGGTGCGGGACGGGGTTCTGGTTGAAATCGCCGCGCCCGAGGTGTCGCCGGAGGCCCTGTATGGCGCCGGGCACAAGCATGCCTGACACCGTTCCCGTCACCGTGCTTGCGGGACCATTACCCGCTGCCTGGCGGGATCGGCCTGGTTGGGCAAAAACCGCAGTTCTGTCCGCCCCTGCGGTGGTGAACCCATTTCAGCGGGCTGGCGGATGCGCCTGCTGCGCGCCCAACGGCGGATTGACCCGCGCCATGCGTGGACTGGTCGCTAAGGCGCGGCGCGGTGAGATCGACCGCGTCGTCATCGAGTCCGCGGCTGACCCGCGGCATGTCAGGGCAGCGCTGGAAAACGACCCTGTTCTGGCTTCGGTCTTCCACATCGACCGCACCGTACCGGCCGCACCGGAGATTTGAGGGCAGTCACCCGTTGTGGGCGCATACCCCGCTTCGCGCCGGGCGGGATGCCAGCTAACATGGTGCCAATCAACCAAAGGACTGCCCCATGATGGCGCGCGTCTTCCTGGCTTTTCTGTTGGCCTGCACCGCGGGCGCCAAGGCCCAGGAGCCCGTCCGTATCGGGGTTCTGACGGATTTTTCCGGAAATTTCGCCGCGGTTTCTGGCCGAGGCGCCTTGGTAGCCACGTTGATGGCGGTCGAGGATTTTGGCGGCACCGTCCTTGGCCGCCCGATCGAGGTGCTGCAGGCGGATCATAAGAACAAGCCCGATCTGGCACTGTCCTTCGCGCGCGGCTGGTACGACAACGGGGTGGATGCCATTGTTGATATCGTGAACTCCGCCGCCGCCTTGGGGGTTCAGGACCTGGCGAGGCAGAAAAACCGCATCGCCATCGTCTCCGGCGCCGGCAGCGTCGATCTCACGGGACCCCGCTGCTCACCCACCACGTTTCATTGGACCTGGGACACCTACGCCGACGCCAATGTGCCTGTTGCCGCGCTGGCCAAGGATGGTGGACTGAAATGGTTCTTTCTCACGGCTGATTTCGCCTTCGGCACGGCCATGGAGCGCGATGCGACCGCCGCCTTGACCGCGGTCGGCGGCACGGTCCTTGGCACCGCGCATCACCCGCTGGGGGAGACGGATTTTGCCGCCTATCTGCTGAAAGCCCAATCCAGTGGCGCGGATGTCGTCGCTTTGGCGAACGGCGGGGCCGATACCATCAACAGCCTGAAACAGGCGGCTGAGTTCGGGCTGACCAGGAAACAGAAGGTCGCAGCGCTGGCGATGAATATTCCCGACATCAAGGCAATCGGCCTGGAAAAGGCCCAGGGCGCCCTGGTGGTGGAGGCATTCTACTGGGATCGTGATGAGGCAACCCGCGCCTGGAGCAAGCGTTTCTTCGACCGGGTGGGCGCCATGCCCGCGCAAGGACAGGCCGGCGATTATTCTGCTGTCATGCATTACCTGAAAGCGGTAAAGGCTGCGGGGACGACTGACGCCTCCGCCGTGGCCGACAAAATGCGGGCCTTGGCGGTGGACGATATGTTCACCCATGGCGGTATCGTGCGCGGTGATGGCCGCATGATCCACGACATGTACCTCATGCGGGTGAAAAGCCCATCGGAGTCGAAATACCCGTGGGATTATTATACCATTGCCGAAACCGTTCCCGGTGCGCGCGCCTTCCGATCTCGCGAGGCGGGTGGGTGCCCGCTGCCAGGCTGACATGCCGCTGATTTATCTGATCGCCGGTGAACAGAGCGGTGACGTTCTGGGTGGGCGCCTGATGCGCGCCATCATCGCGGCGCGGCCCGATGTGACCTTCGCCGGCGTTGGTGGCGCGATGATGGAAGCCGAGGGTCTGAACAGCCTGTTTCCCATGCGTGAACTGGCGCTGATGGGCCTGCTCGAGGTGCTGCCCAAACTCTTCAGGCTGAAGGCCCGCATTCGTGAGACCATCGCCGATATTATTTTGCGCAAGCCTGATGTGGTCGTGACCATCGACTCCCCCGGCTTCACGCTGCGGGTGCTGCGAGGCATCGCCGATCAGGGCATCAAGCGGGCGCATTATGTCGCGCCGCAGGTCTGGGCCTGGCGCGAAAGCCGGGTCAGGCATTACCCGGGCTTGTGGGACAAGCTGTTGTGCCTGCTCCCGTTCGAGCCCGCCTTCTTCGCCCGGCATGGCCTGGCGGCGGAGTTCGTCGGACATCCGGTGTTGGAAAGCGGGGCCGGATTGGGTAACGCGGCGCGGTTCAGGCAACGGTATCAGATCGATGCCGATGCCCGCATTCTCACGGTTATGCCTGGCAGCCGCCGATCCGAAGTGTCCCGCCTGATCCCCATCCTCGGCGCCACGCTCAAAGAGTTGCCAAATCGGGTCGTTCCGGTCGTGCCGGTGGCCGCCACGGTCGCGGAGTCCGTTCGCGCGGGCACCGCGCACTGGCCCATACCGCCGGTGCTGGTGACGGATACGCAGGACAAATTCGATGCCTTCGCCGCCTCAACGGCGGCGTTGGCGAAATCCGGGACATCCACCCTGGAACTGGCACTCGCGGGGGTGCCCATGGTCGTGACCTACAGGGTCAACCCGCTGACGGCGGCGATCGTGCGGCGGGTGTCGAAAGTCAAATATGTTTCGATTGTTAATCTTCTGGCCGATGCCTCGATCATCCCGGAGTTGATCCAACAAGACGCAACCCCAGACCGTCTCGCTGACGTTCTCAACCGGATTCTGACCGATCCAAGGATCGCCCAGGCACAGGTGGCGGCCTATCAGGCCCCCCTGGCGATGCTAAGGCCCCCGACGGGTCTGCCATCCGAAGCCGCGGCCGCCGCGGTTCTGGCGCTGTTGCACGATGAGCCGCGGAATTCTCCGCGGCCCATTTGATGGCATCGTGATCGGCTGATGATGGTGCGGTCAACTTACGCGGCGTGATGCCGCACGAACGCGGTGTAGCGATCCATCCAGGTCTGAAGGAACCCGCGGCTTGCTTCGCCGATCGTGCCATCGGCGTTGAACAACCCTTCCTTGTTTTGCAAAAAGACCTCGGGCTGGCCGAGCGTGGGCACGTCCAGGAAAGCCAGGATGTTGCGCAGGTGCTGTTGCGCCATCGCGGTGCCCGCGGCGCCGGGCGAGATCCCAATAACGCCCGCGGGCTTGCCGGCCCAGGCGCTTTTTCCATAAGGGCGGGACCCGTGATCGAGCGCATTCTTCAATACGCCAGGAATGGAGCGGTTGTATTCCGGGGTGACGAATAGCAGGCCACGGGCGGATGCGATCTGGCTCTTCAGACGCAGCACGGTTTGCGCCTGATTGGCATCGTCGTCCTGATTGTAGAGCGGCAGATCGCCGATTTCGACGGTGGTGAAGGCGAAGTCCGCCGGTGCGAGGCCCGCGAGTCCGGCAGCCAGCTTGCGGTTGAACGAGTCGCGGCGAAGGCTGCCGACGATGGTGGCGATCGTGTACTGGGCCATGTTTGAACTCCGAATGGTGGGTATGGATATGTCCGATGGGGCGATGCGGTGGCTTGATTGCCGCCCCGCGATCGCCATTGGTCTGATGCGGCAATCGATAGTCCTTTTCATCAGTGCATGGTATTGACGATTATCGCAGCTTGTCTGTGCGTTAATGCAGAGGTGCCGGACTGTGTTGCCCTGGGATGACCTGCAAAGCTTTCTCGCGATCGCCCGTCATGGCACGCTTTCGGCGGCCGCCCGCGTGCTCGGCGTCCGTCAGACCACCATGGGCCGGCGTCTGGCCGGCCTGGAAGCGCGGGCTGGTGCCAGGCTACTGGCGAAAACGCCTGGTGGCTTCGTTCTGACCCCTGCCGGAGACGCTATTCTGAGCCACGTCGAACGGATCGAAGCGGAATCGCTGGCAATCGAAACCCGAATCAGCGGCCGCGACGTCAGGCTGGAAGGTGTGGTGCGGGTCACGACCATCGAAATTCTCTCGGTCGACGTTATCACGCCCGCCTGTGCTTTGTTGCAACGAGATCATCCAGGCATCGTCGTTGAATGCGTCACCGACTCCCGCAGCCTGAGTCTGACCCGGCGGGAAGCCGATGTCGCGTTGCGGCTGGTGCGGGTGACCCAGAACGATCTGGCCGTGCGCCGTGTCGGGTCATTGGCCTTTGGCGTTTATGCGTCAGAGGCGTATCTGGCGCGGCAGGGCGTTCCGGATTTCGCGGCCGGCGCGCCGGGACACCGCACCATCCTCAATCCCTCGGAGGGGATGGAATTGCCGGAAATGAGCTGGTTCGCGCGGCTGACCCACAAGGCCCAGCCCGCCATCCGGCACAACAACCGCTTCGGCCAACGCGCGGCGGCCGAGGCCGGGATGGGTCTGGCCGTGCTGTCCCGCTTTATGGGCGACAAGGCAAGGCTGGTGCGCCTTCCCGTGCCCGATCCGATGCCGCCCCGAGACGTGTTCCTGGCCGTCCATCATGACATTCGCCATATGCCGCGAATTCGGGTGGTGACCGATATGATCGTGGCGGCGATGCGTGGTTCGGCAGCGGTTCTGGCCCCGGCTTAACCTCCACCTTGTCCGATGATGGCCTCCTCCACCTCCCGCAGGCGATCTTTGCCGAAATAAATGTCATCGCCGACGAAGAATGTGGGGGAGCCGAAACAGCCGCGTGCCACGGAGGCTTCGGTATTGGCGATCAACTGCGCCTTCACCACCGGATCCTCCGCGCGTGCGAGGATCGCGGTCCCGTCGAGCCCAGAGGAATCGAGCGCCGCACGGATGATCTCCGGCTCATCCATCTTCTTCGGTTGTTCCCACATATGGTGATAAACGGCCTCGACGTAGGCCGGCAGAAACCCATCCATCGCCGCCGCCACCGCGCCGCGCATGAGGCGGAGGGTATTCACCGGGAAAAACGGGTTGCGCTGGTATTCTGTGATCGCATGCCGCCGGAGAAACCGTTGCATTTCCAAGCGTTCATAGTCCAGCTTGTTCGTGATGCCGGCAAAGGCCTCCGACGGCGAACGGTTGCCGGTTGCTTTGAACACGCCCCCCAACAGGATCGGCACATAGGCAAATGAAGCGCCGGTGCGCGCTTCAATCGCAGGGATCACACGATGCGACAGATAGGCGTTGGGGCTGCCGAAATCGAAATGAAATTCAACGGTCCGGGTCATGCTGCGATCCTGTCCGTTCAGCGGCCTTTGAACACCGGCTTGCGCTTCTCCTTGAACGCGGCAACCGCTTCGCGATGGTCCTCGGTCTGGGAGCAGCGGGCCTGATTATAGGCCTCCAGGTCCAAGACGGTGGCGAAGCTCTCCGTCTCCGCGGCGAACAGGTTGCGCTTGATGCCAGCGATCGCGACCTGCGGCATGGCGGCGATCCGGCGGGCCATGTCCATCGTGGTGGAGAGCAGCGCGTCGTCATCAACGACCTTGTTGAGGAGACCGAGGTTCAACGCGTCATCAGCGCCGACCATATCGGGGAGGAAAAACAACTCGCGGGCCTTGGCGGTGCCGACGAGGCGGGTCAGCGTCCAGGTGCCGCCCCAATCGCCGGACAGACCGATTTTGAGGAATGCGGTCATGAAGCGAGCGGATTTGCCGCCCACGCGCATGTCCGCGGCCAGGGCCATGCTCATGCCGGCGCCGGCGGCGACGCCGTTGATCATGCCGATGATGACTTTGGGATGCTTGCGCATCGCCATCGGGATGGTGTTGGAGAACTGGATGCCCCGCGCCCGGGCCTCATAGCCGCGATCCGCACGCTCTCCCATGCCCTTGACGTCGCCGCCGGATGAAAAGGCGCGGCCGGCGCCGGTGATGATGATGCAGCCGACATCGGGGTCTTCAGCGGCGCGCGCCATGGCGTCGAGCAGGCCGTTGCGGATGTCCATGGACAGCGCGTTCAGCGCCTCCGGCCGGTTCAGGGTCAGCGTCAGGACGCCGTCTTCGCGATGTTCCAACAGATCGGGCATAGGTTCCTCCGTTTGGTCCCGTCATGGTCGGGCTTGACCAACCATCTCATGAGAACAGCGCATGGCAAAGCCTTGGCGGGCGCTTGCCTTGGTTGCACCATCCGGAAAACGGAGGAACCCAGTCATGGCCCTGACCCTCGATACCCGCCTGCGCATCGGCATCCAGACCATCCATCGCCGCACGGAACCCGCGACCGGCCCGTGGGCGCCGCGGATCGACGAACTGGTGGAACTGGTGCGGCTGGTGGATCGCTGCGGCTATGAGTCGCTCTGGGCGGGGGATCATATTTCGTTCGCGATCCCCATCCTTGATCCGCTGCTGCAACTCGCCCAGGCGGCGGTGGTGAGCCGGCGGCTGACGCTGGGGACTTCGGTGTTGCTGCTGCCGCTGCGCCACCCGACGCCGGTGGCAAAACAGGTGTTGACGCTCGATCACCTGACGGAAGGGCGGTTCATCTTCGGCGTCGGGGTTGGCGGTGAATTCCCCCGCGAATACGCCGCCTGCGACGTGCCGCACAATGAACGCGGCGCCCGGTTGGCGGAGGGCGTGCAGGTCGTGCGCAAGTTCTTCTCCGGTGAGCCCGTCAGCCACCAGGGGAAATTCTACGGCCCGTTCGAGGATATCCCAATGCTGCCGGGCCCGCGCCAGGCCGGTGGCCCGCCGATTTGGTTTGCTGGACGCAAACCAGCGGCGCTGCGGCGTATCGGCCGGCTGGGCGACGGATTCCTGGCCTACGTCATCTCCCCCGCCATGTACCGCGACGCGTTGCATACGATCGGGGAGGCCGCGGCGGCGGCCGGGCGGGCGGAGGTCCCTTTCGGTACCGGGCATCTGCTGTTCACCCGCCTGGACGTCGACTACGAAACCGCGCTGGACCGCGCGACGGAAACGCTCAGCGTTCGCTACGCCATGGATTTTCGAAAAGCCGCCGCGCGCTACTGCGCCTTGGGCACCCCGCGACAGGTGGCGGATCGCATTCGGGAGTTCCATGCCGCGGGGGTGCGGCATGTGGTGCTGGATCTGCTTGGCCCCTACGAGCAGCGCAACCGGCAGATTGAATGGTTCGCCGCCGAGGCCATGCCGTTGCTGGCGGACCTGATGGCGGGTTAGGCTGGGTCATCAAATCGGAGGAAACCATGAAACTCGCGTTTTTCAATGACTTCGTGCTTGGCGTCGTCAAGGGCGACAGCATCGTCGACGTCTCCGCCGCGGTGGCCGATGTGCCGCATACCGGCCCGGGCGATCTGATGAGCAACCTGATCGCCAATTTCGGCGCCTATCGCGGCAAGATCGAGGCGGCCGCTGCCGCCGGCGCCGGCGTGCCGGTTTCCAGCGTGCGCATACGCCCGCCGGTGCCCAAGCCCGGCAACATCGTCTGCATGGCCGTGAATTACATGGAAAACGGCACCCTGCCGAAGAAGCCGCAGATCAACGCCTTCCACAAAGCCGCCACCGCGATCATCGGGCCGGGCGACACGATGGTGCTGCCGGACGAACCCGCGACGATCTTTGAGGGCGAGGCCGAAATGGCGCTCGTGATCTCCAAACGCGCCGACAAGGTGAAGGCAGCGGACGCGTTCGACCACATCTTTGGCTACATGAATTTCATTGACGGCTCGGCGCGCGGCCTGGCCTCGGGCGGGTTCTTCGCGATGAAGTCCCGCGCGACCTTCGCCCCGATCGGGCCGTATCTCGTGACGGCGGATGAAATCGCGGACCCGCAGAACCTGGATGTGAAGCTGACGGTGAACGGGGAGGTGAAACAGGACTTCAACACCTCCGATATGGCGCATCAGATCGCGCGTTGCATTGAGTGGGTGTCGTCCGTGCATGTGCTGGAACCTGGCGATATCCTCGCCACCGGCACCAACCATCGCGGCCTGTCCAGCTTCATGGATGGCGACGTGGTGACGTTGGAAGTGCAGGGCCTGGGCAAGCTGGTGTTCAATGTGAAGGATGATCTGAAGCGCACTTGGTCGCGCGAGACGCGGCAGGATCGCAAGGAGAAGGGGCTGGAAGGCCCAACGAACCAGCTCACCGGCAAATACGCGGCGGGCTGAGATGGCCGCAGCCTGGCTCGTGGTGCGCGCGACTGTTGCGAATTCAGCAGATCGCGCGCGGTTCGATCAGTGGTACCGAGAGGAACATCTGCCGGACGCCATGAAGGCGTTTGGCGTGTCCTCGGCCTGGCGGGGCTGGAGCCAGCAGGATCCGGCCGTGCATTGCGCGCATTACCGGTTCGAGTCGGTCGAGCGCTTGCAGACCATGGCGTCCGGCCCGGAAATCGCCGCCCTGATCGCCGAGTTCGACCGCTGGTGGCTGGGCAAAGTCATCCGGACCCGGGAAATCCTTGTCGTTGCTGATGAGGTCTGATCCCCGCTCGCCCCCCGGTATCGTCTGAACCTGCCCTGATCGGCCGCTGCCTTGACGTGTGCGCCGGACTGGTCACCCTGTCGGTATCGACAGGGGGAAACCATGGCAGATCCAGAAATCGCCGCCTTGCGGGCGGTCATCGCCAGCCGCACACGGGCGACCGAAATCGCGCAGATGCGCAAGGATATCGACGCGCGCGGGCTGAACTTCGGCCTTGCGTCCGATGTGACGGTGGAGCCGGTTTCCGCCAACGGCGTCCGCGCCGAATGGACGGCCACACCGAGGGCCGATGCGTCCAGGGCTATTTTGTATTTGCACGGCGGCGGCTACGTCATCGGCTCCCTCGACAGTCACCGCCACGTGGTGTCTGAGGCCGGGCGCGCGGCGGGCTGCCGCACGCTGGCGATCGACTACCGCATGGCGCCGGAGCATCCCTTCCCCGCCGCGGTTGAGGATTCCATCGCGGCCTACCGCTTCCTTCTTGATAGCGGCATCGCGGCGAAGAACATCGCGATCGCCGGCGACAGTGCTGGCGGCGGGCTGGTTGTCGGTGCGATCCTGGCGATCCGCGATGCCGGATTGGCGCTGCCGGGCTGCGCCTGGTGCATCTCCCCCTGGGGGGATATGGAGGCTTTGGGCCAGTCCTTCACCGACCGTGCCGCGACCGACCCGACCGTGCAGGCCCCCACGATCCGCTTTATGGCGGAAACCTATCTGGCCGGAGCCGATCCGCGGCATCCGCATGCCGCACCGCATTATGGCGATCTGCGGGGGCTGCCACCGATGCTGATTCAGGTCGGAGCCTGTGAGACGCTGCTCGATGACTCCATTCAGCTCGCCCGCGCGGCGGGGATCGCCGATGTGATCGTAAACCTGCAAATCTGGCCGGAGATGATCCACGTCTGGCACCTGTACCACCCTGTTCTCGCCGCCGGTAAGCGCGCCATCGCGTCCGGCGGGTCTTTCGTGCGTTCCACCTTGCAAGGAGCCTGAACCATGGATGTTCGTTATGACGACCGGGTCGCGATCGTAACCGGTGCCGGCGCCGGCCTCGGCCGTTGCCATGCGCTGCTGCTGGCCTCCCGCGGGGCCAAAGTGGTGGTGAACGATCCTGGCGGATCGGTGGACGGCACGGGCGGGGCCAATGCCGCGGCCGATCGTGTGGTCGCGGAAATCCGTGCTGCCGGTGGTGAGGCGGTCGCCAGCTATGCCTCGGTCGCGGACGAGAAAGCCGCCCAGAGCATCATCGACACCGCTGTGAATACCTGGGGCCGGCTCGACATCCTGGTCAACAACGCCGGCATCCTGCGCGACAAAGCGTTCAACAACATGTCGATGGAGGACTACGAATTCGTCAATCAGGTCCACCACTTCGGCACGGCTTACTGCATCAAGGCGGCCTGGCCGATCATGCGCAAGCAGCAGTATGGGCGGATCGTGGTGACGACATCGGGATCCGGCACGGTCGGCAATTTCGGCCAGGCCAATTACGGCGCGGCGAAGATGGCGGTGAACGGGCTGATCAACGTGCTGCGGTTCGAGGGGGCTAAATACAACATCCGGCTGAACGCGATCTCCCCATCGGCTTACACCCGCATGACTGAGTCCCTGCTGCCGCCAGATATCGCACCCTGGATGAAGCCAGAGCTGGTGTCGCCGATGGTCGCCTGGCTGTGCAGTGAGGAATGCGACCAGAATGGTGAGATCATGGCCGCCACCGCCGGCGGTTACGCCCGGGTGCAGTATTTCGTGACCGAAGGCGCCCAGTTCGATCCGGCCGAACCGGTGACGATTGAGATGGTGCGGGACTCATTGGGATCCATCCGTGATTTGTCAAATGTCAAACCATATTTCGGCATGATGGGCAACGTGGTGGAGAAATTGCGGGAGATGGGCCGGATCAAGTAGGGTTGTTTCGTCTGAGTTTTGGGGGAAATGAGAAAATTTCCCCCAAAATGATGGAGCACTGATACCACTAGTTGCCATATTTTGCCTTAATGAGACGTTTTTGCAACGCAGGGTTGCCTCATTTCGTGAAATCCGATAGGCAACGGGGATGCGAGAGAACGGTCACACGCTCTCCCGCCTCCCATGTGCCCGTGTGCTGTTTGCCGGGGCCATGATTCTCACGGGCGCGCTGGCGCCCGTTGTGCACGCCGAGGTGCCAGAATCACGGGTGGCTGGACGAGCCGGTCCACGGATTTATCCGACGGACGTTACGCACCCACAGTCACCGGCCGAAGAGGTCGCGCTGCTGAACCCCCATATCACCCTCCAGGGTGAAAGGGCGCAGATCAACGCACCGCGCCCGCTCGACCCGGGGGAGGCCGCGCAGACCCGCCGGGTGTTCGCGTTGCAGGCGCGCGGGAAATTGGCCGAGGCCTCGGCCGCGACCGATGATCTGCATGATCCGCTGTTGTTGGCGTCCATTCTGGCGGATCGCTATTTGGGGCGGTTCCATCGGGTTACGCCAGCCGAGTTGACGGATTGGCTGGCGGCCAACGGGGATCACCCGGACGCGCCCGCGATCCACGCCTTGCTGCTGCGGCGACTTCCGAAAGGGGCAGACGCCCCACCGCCACCATCGGTCGACGCGCTCGCCAATCCGGCCGAACCGGACACATTGCCAGAAGACCTGATCCCCCGTGATCGGGCTCAGACCGATGAACCGGCGCCGCATGGCCGCGCGGATGCCGCCCGCGCCGCCTTCGTGCACAACAAGGATGACGACGCCTGCCGCATCGCCACGGCTGTGGTTCGCCAGAAGCAGGCCGAGGCGACGAGTGGTGAGGCCGCCTATGTCGGTGGTCTGGCAGCCTGGCGGCTGGATCGCACGGACGATGCCCGGACCCTGTTCGTCGCGGCGGCTGACGCGCAGGACGCGTCCCCTCGTTTGCGGGCCGCGGCCACGTTCTGGGCTTACCGCGCCAGCCGTCGCATTGGTGACACCCATGCCGCATTGGTCTGGCTGCGCCGCGCCGCGGAAGAGCGCCGTACCCTGCATGGGTTGATCGCGCGCCGGTTGCTGGGGCTTGATACCGGCATTCAGCCCAGTTTCGCACTCCTGAGCGTGGCCGACATGGATGCCATCGCCGCCACGAAGCTGGGGCGGCTCGGTTTCGCGCTGCTCCAGGTTGGTCAGACCGACAAGGCCGAGGCCGCGTTCCGCGCCTTGTGGCCGGAGATCAGAAATAAGCCCGCGCTGGCGCGATCGCTGCTGCTGGTCGCATCTGGCACCGGGCTGACTGACTTCGCCGCGCAACTGGCGACGTTGGTGCAGGCGGTTGATGGCCGGGCCCAGGACGAATTGCGTTTCCCGGTGCCGCGCCTGCGTCCCGCGGCGGGTTTTCAGGTCGATCCGGCGCTGGTGTACGCACTGACCCGGTTGGAGTCGAACTTCGACCCCAAGGTTGTCTCCCCGGCTGGGGCCCGCGGGCTGATGCAAATCATGCCCATTACCGCCCGCTCGGTCACCGGCAATGCCTCCTTTCCCGTCGATCGGCTGCATGATCCCGCGTTGAACCTGGATCTCGGGCAGCGCTACGTAGCCTCATTGTCCCGCATGGATGATATTGGGGAGGATCTGTTGCGGGTGCTCGCCGCCTATAACTCCGGTGCCACCAGCTTCCAGCGATGGAGTGCCGATATCCGCGATGATGGTGATCCGCTTTTGTTCATCGAGGCGATCCCCAAGGATGAGACCCGGGCCTTCGTCGCGCATACGCTGATTTATAGCTGGATCTACGCCGCCCGGCTGCACCTGCCCGCGACCAGCCTCGACGAACTGGCTGCCGGGGAATTCCCGCGCTTCACGCCGATCGTGGACGAGGGCACAGTGGGATCGACGACGACCCAATAGGAGGTCCCATGCCCCTTGATCCCAATCGAACCTTCATCCCGGTCCATATCGCGGTCTTGACGGTATCCGACACCCGTACGCTGGCCACCGATACCTCCGGTGCCACGCTGGCGGATCGCATCATCGCCGCCGGGCACGTGGTGGCCGAACGTGCGCTGGACAAAGATGATGCGTCCGTGATCGAGGCGCGGCTGCGTGGTTGGATCGCCAATCCCGCCATCGATGTCGTCATCACCACCGGTGGCACCGGTATTACCGGCCGTGATGTGACCCCGGAAGCGTTCGACCGGGTTCTGGAAAAGCGTATCGAAGGCTTCGGTGAACTCTTCCGCATGTTGAGCTACGCCAAGATCGGCACCTCCACCATCCAGTCTCGTGCGATTGGCGGCGTTGCTGGCGGGACCTACCTGTTCGCGTTGCCCGGCAGCACCGGCGCGGTGAAGGATGGTTGGGACGACATCCTGGTGCACCAGTTGGATAACCGCTTTCGCCCCTGCAACCTGGTGGAACTGATGCCACGGCTTCAGGAACACCTGAAGCCAGCCGCCACATAGGCAGCAGCCCCGGAAACCGGGTAGACATCTCCGATCAAGCGCCGGGAGCATACCATGGCACGCAAACTGAAGGTCGCGGTCCAGATGGACCCGATGGATACGATCAATATCGACGGCGATTCCACCTTCGCCCTCATGCTCGAAGCACAGGCCCGCGGCCATGTGCTGTGGCATTATGAGGTGAAGCACATGGCGCTGACTGAAGGCGTGCGCCAGCCGAATGGCACCCGGGAGGAACGCCTGATGGCCCGGGCCCGGCCGGTGACGGTGGCGCGCCAGCATGGCGCGCATTACGAATTTGGCGCCCAGTCGGAGGTCAATCTGGCCTCGATGGACACGATCCTGATGCGTCAGGATCCGCCCTTCGACATGGCCTATATCACCGCCACGCATCTGCTGGAGCATATCCACCCCAGGACATTGGTGGTGAATGACCCGGCCTCGGTCCGCAATGCGCCGGAGAAGCTGCTGGTCACGCATTTCCCGGACCTGATGCCGCCGACCATGATCACCTGGGATCTGGAGGCGATCCGGTCCTTCCGTGCCCAATACAAGGACATCATCGTCAAGCCACTGTTCGGCAATGGCGGCGCCGGTGTGTTCCGGATCAAGCCGGATGATGAGAACCTCGCCAGCCTCCTGGAAATGCACTTCGCCCGGTCGCGTGAGCCGCTGATGTTTCAGCGCTATGAGGCCTCGGTGCGCAAGGGCGACAAGCGGATTATCCTGGTCGATGGCGAACCGATGGGCGCGGTCAACCGCGTTCCGGCCGAGGGGGAGGCACGGTCGAACATGCATGTCGGCGGCAGACCGGAGAAATCACCGCTGACCGCGCGGGATCGGGAGATCTGCGCCGCGATCGGTCCGACCTTGCGGGCGCAGGGGATGATCTTCGTCGGAATCGACGTGATCGGGGACTACCTGACCGAGATCAACGTGACATCGCCGACGGGTTTGCAGGAGATTGCGCGGTTCGACGGAGTGCATCTGGAAAAGGCGATCTGGGACCGGATCGAGGCCAAGGTCGAAGCCAGCGCGCATATTTGATCCCGTGTTCACGCCGGGCAATCACACTTGAACCCGAACCGGCAAAGCCAGGAGATAGCACCCATGCCCGTCGTCGAAACCGAACGCCACGGCCAAATCCTCGTCGTCCGGATGAACCGACCCGAGCGGCTGAACGCGCTGAATCATGAAATGCGGTCGCTCCTGGCGGAAACCTGGACCGAATTCCGCCATTCGGACACGCTGGAAGTCGCGATCTTCACCGGTGCCGGCCGCGGCTTTTGCGCCGGGGAGGATATGAAGGAATCGCTTCAGGATGGCGCTCCCGGCGGCCGCCGACCGGCGATGGAAGACCCGTTCATGTCGGGGGCGCTGGAAAAGCCGGTCATAGCTGCCATCAACGGCTTCGCCATGGGCGGCGGATTCATGCTGGTCGAGCGGACCGACCTCCGTTTGGCCGCGCGCGGCACGGTGTTTGAAGTGTCGGAGGCCAAGCGCTGGCTCCTCGGCGGCTATAATCACGGCCATATCGCAAACGTGCCCTATCCGATCGCGATGGAAATGGCGTTGGGGTACCGCTTCACCGCGGAACGCTTCTATGAGCTTGGTTTTCTCAATCGGCTGACAGACCCGGACGATCTGATGCCCAGCGCGATGCAAATGGCTGAGCATCTGCTGACCCTGCCGCCGGCATCGCGCGTCAACACGGTGCATATGATGCGTCAGATGCGCCCGGCACCGAGCGCGGAGATGCAACGCCTTGCTGAAGCGCTGCATCATCACGGAGCGAAAAGCGACCGTATGGAATCCCGTGCCGCTTTCGCCGAGAAGCGTAAGCCCAATTACATTGGCTGGGACGATCCCCAGGATCGCTACCGGCTGCCGACTTTGGAATCGATCAAGGCGTCGGACGGCTGAAAGCGAGCCTGCGGGTCGCAACCATCAGCGCGCCTGTTGGATCGCAGACAGGATCCAGTGACCGCCGCTGGCCCGGACGAACGTCCAGATTTCGGTCGCCACCACGTGCTCGGTCGGGCTGCCGTCCACGATCCGGCCGGTTTGGTCCATGGTCACATCCGTCATGGAGAACCGCATGGCCACCGTGGCGTATTCGGTCGCGCCCTCGGCCCAGGCCTGTGCCAGGTCGCCGGATTGCAGCCGCACGTCGCTGACGACGTTGCGCAGGCCGCGGCTCACCTGCTGCGACAGCTGTTCATTGAAATAGCTTAACATTTCGGGCGTCGCCATCGCACGCAACCCGTTCAGGTCATGCGCGCTCCAGGCGGCCTGGATGCCTTTCAGCAACTGCTCGAACTGCTGGTAATCCTGTGGCCCGATCTGGATTGGCGGCGGGCCCGCCGGGGCGCCGCCCGCCATGCCCGACGGCATCCCACCCGGGATTCCCCCAGGCAGTCCTTGACGCATCATCGGCCCCTGCGCCGGCGCCGGGGCGCGGTTCATGAACATGCCCCACAGCCAGCGCACCAACATCCCGATCAGCGCGAATTGCAGCAGAAGTCCGAGGAATCCCATCATCCCCAGCCCGCCGCCCATGAAGCCATGGCCGAACAGCATCCCGCCGATACCGGCCCCGATCAGGCCGCCCATGAGACCGGATGTGAACGAGGAGCGCGGCGCCATCGCCGGCTGCGACGCGTAGCCCGGTGCGCCGGAGGGGGCGCCGTAGCCGGGGGTGGGCGCGGTCATGCTGCGCTGCATCGGCGCCGCGCCCATGGGGGCGGTATTGGTCCGTGGTGGCGCGGAGAAGGTCATGCTGCCCCGGCTGCCCATCGACGAAGAATCACCGGCGCGCGCGAGGGATAAGCCGGGCGCCAGGGCGATCGCTAAAGCGGGCAGGAGGGTAAGAATAAAACGGCTGCGTTGCATGGTTGTTTTGGCTCTTATTGTTGGACCAAACGCGATATGGGGTGCCGGTCGATGTGGCAACAGGGGGCACATTCAGCTCCCTGCCAATGTCATTTCCTCGATCCGCACCGTCGGCGAATCCGTGCCACGGCGGAACCGAAGATCACTGGCCGGCGTCAAATGGGCGAACATCTCGTTCAGATTCGACGCGACCGTGATCTCTGCCACCGGTTCGGCCAATACGCCGTCGCGGATCATGAACCCCGCCGCGCCCCGGCTGTAATCGCCGGTCAGCCCGTTCACGCCCATGCCGATGAGCTCGGTGATATAAAGCCCGAGCTTGATGTCGGCCATGAGTTCGGCCGGGCTGAGCGCGCCGGCTGCCAGGTACAAGTTGGTGGCCGAGGGCGACGGCGGGCCACTCGTCCCGCGCGCCGCGTGACCGGTCGAGACCAGCCCCAATTGCCGCGCCGAGCGGCTATCCAGCAGCCAGGTCGTCAAAATCCCATCTTCAATCAAAGCCCGTGCCCGTGTCGGCGTGCCTTCTCCATCGAACATTTTGGAACGCGGTCCGCGCACCCGGCGCGGATCGTCATGGACAGCGATGCCCGGCGCGAAGAGCCGCTGCCCCATCTTGTCCTTGAGGAACGTGGTCCCGCGTGCGACCGAGGCGCCATTGATCGCGCCCGTCAGATGCCCCAGCAGGCTGCCGGCCACGCGGGGATCAAAGACGACCGGCATTTTTCCGGTTTGCGGCCGGGTGGGATTGAGCCGGCGTACCGCCTGTTCCCCGGCATTGCGCCCGATCGCAACGGGATCGTCGAGGTCCGACAAATAGGCGGTGCTGTGGTAGTCGTAATCGCGCTGCATTCCGGTGCCGCTGCCAGCCAAAGCGGTGGCGGAGATCGAATGCCCGGTGCCGGCGCGCCGCCCCGAGAAACCGGCGGATGTGACCAGGAACACCTCCGACCGTCCGTAGCCGGCGCTGGCCCCTTCTGAATTCGTCACCCCGGCAACCGCCATCGCGGCCTCTTCCGCGGCTGAGGCACGGGCGATCAGGTCCGCAGAACCGGGTTCCCGCGGATCGTCCTGATCCAGCGTGTCTGGGTCCGGTGGCGCCATGGTGTCGGCCAGACCGGCATAACGGTCTTCGGGCACGACTTTCGCCATGGCCACGGCACGCCTGGCCAGCGCATCAAACCCAGCGGGGTCCACCGAACTGGAGGATACGATCGCGGCGCGTTGACCCAGAAACACCCGAAGGCCGAGGTCCCGCCCCTCCGACCGTTCAATATGATCGGTCTGGCCCAGGCGGCGCTGTACCGAGACAGAGGTGCCAGCGACAAGCAAGGCATCCGCGGCATCCGCCCCGGCGGCGCGGGCGCGGGCGATGAGGTCGGACAGAAGTGAAGCGTAATCGGTCATGCCGGTTGGGTTCCGCTCAGGTTGGGTGCCACTCAGGGGCGCGCGATCGCACCCTATCGCGATGTGCCCGCCGGGTCACGCGGTCAAGGCGGGCGCCTTTCTCCCCGTCACCCGATTGCCCTGGCAGGTGGCGCGCCGCGGCGCCGCATGCCAGAACACGGCACTCACAACCGCCCGGCCGAAGCTCATGACCGACGTGACCCCCAAGATCCGCCTGCGCGGTCTGCGCAAGAGTTTCGGCCCCAAGGTCGTGCTCGACGGCATCGACCTCGACGTCATGCCCGGGACCTCCCTGGTCGTTATCGGCGGGTCCGGTTCCGGCAAGTCGGTGCTGCTGAAATGCATCATCGGATTGATCCAGCCGGACTCCGGCAGCATCGAGATCGATGGCCATGACATCACCCGTCTTCCCTACCGGGAGCAGGTCGAGGCGCGGGCCCATATCGGCATGCTGTTCCAGGCCGGGGCGCTGTTCGACAGCTTGCCGGTCTGGGAGAATGTCGTGTTCGGGCTGCTGGCCCAGCGCAAACTCACGCGGTCCGAAGGCCGCGACAAAGCGGCCGAATTCCTGGCACAAGTGGGCCTTGCCGCCAGCGTGGGTGAGCTTTCGCCGGCGGAATTGTCCGGCGGTATGCAAAAGCGCGTCGCACTGGCCCGCGCCATCGCCGCCCGCCCCGATATTCTGTTCTTCGATGAGCCGACGACCGGGCTCGATCCGATCATGGGTGCGGTCATCGATGGGTTGATCGTCGAATGCGTCAAGGGCCTCGGCAGCACGGCCATCGCCATCACGCATGACATGGCCAGTGCGCGCCGTATCGGTGATGCGGCGGCGATGATCCACAAGGGTCAGATCGTGTGGACGGGCAAGGCGGTCGAATTGATGGACAGCGGCAACGCCATGGTCGACCAGTTCACCCATGGCCGTCGTGAGGGGCCAATCCAGATGGAGTTGCGGCGCTGATACGCATGCGCGGGGTGAGGGCGGCACTGCTGATGACGGCGTTGGGGTCGACAGGCCCGGCGTTCCCAGGCGCTGCCGCGGCCCCTGTCCCCACGCCCCGCGGCGGTATGATCCCGGCACCGGTCGTTATGACCGCCGACACGGCTCGCCCGGCAACCCAATTCGCGGGCCTGTTTGTCCAGGCCTGCATGGCCTTCGCCGGTGACGCCGCGGGGTTGCGCGGCTGGGCGGCCAAAACCGGCCTGCCGGCGCTGCCGGATCAGGTGGCCGCGGTTTTGCTGCACAATGCCCCAGGCCGCGCCTTCGATGCCTCGCCGGCCGGCACGAAGCTGGCACTGGTGTCTTCCGACGATGGAATATGTGCCGTCGTAACCGACCGGGCCGCGCAGGCCGCGGTCACGGAGTCCCTGGAAGCCGCGCTGACCCAGGCCGGCGTGGCCTTCCGCCTTGCCATCGACCGTGACGATACCCGGACCAGGCCGCTTCATTTTCGGGAGTATCTCGCGACCCGCACAAGCCGCTCCTGGCGAATCCTGGCAGCGACCGTCAATGATCCGGTTGGCGGGCAGGCGATGCTCACCGCCGCCCCTGAATAGGAAACCGCGTGGCCAAGCCCGTCACCCGCTTCGTCTGCCAGTCCTGCGGCGCCGTCACCCTGAAATGGGCCGGCAAGTGCGAGACCTGCGGCGAATGGAATACCGTTGAAGAAGAGACCATTGCCGCCCGGCCCGGCCCCGCTGGCAAGGCGGCCACGGGTAAGCGCGTCTCCTTCGTCGGCCTGTCCGGCACCGCCGAACCGCCGCCGCGCGCGCCCACGGGGATCGACGAGCTGGACCGCGTCCTCGGCGGCGGGCTGGTGCCATCCTCCGTCGTGCTGGTCGGGGGCGACCCTGGTATCGGCAAATCGACGCTGCTGCTGCAGGCCGCCGCCCAGCTCGCCCGCACCGGCAAGCGAGTGCTTTATGTCTCCGGCGAAGAATCGATCGAACAGGTGCGTCTGCGCGCCCGCCGGCTGGGCGTGTCCGACACGTCCATCGAGCTCGCGGCCGCCGTCAATGTGCGCGACATCGCCGCCACGCTGGAGCAATCGAAGGACGCTGCTCTGGTGGTCATCGACTCCATCCAGACCATGTGGCTGGATTCGATCGAAAGCGCGCCCGGCACGGTCGCCCAGGTTCGCGCTTGTTCGTTCGAACTGATCCGGCTCGCCAAGACCAGCGCCTTCAGCCTCGTGCTGGTTGGCCACGTCACCAAAGACGGCTCACTCGCCGGCCCGCGTGTGCTGGAGCACATGGTCGACGCGGTGCTGTATTTCGAGGGCGATCGCGGCCATCAGTTCCGCATCCTGCGCGCCGTCAAGAACCGCTTCGGCGCCACCGATGAGATCGGCGTGTTCGAGATGACCGAGCGCGGCCTGGCGGAAGTTCCGAACCCTTCGGCCCTGTTCCTGGCCGAACGTCGCGGCAACATTGCCGGCAGCGCCGTGTTCGCCGGCCTGGAAGGTACGCGACCGGTGCTGGTGGAGGTGCAGGCCTTGCTCGCCCCCAATCCCGGCGGCTCGCCCCGGCGATCGGTCATTGGCTGGGATGGCGGCCGGCTGGGCATGCTGCTGGCGGTGCTGGAAACGCGCGCCGGCGTGCGGATGAACCAGACGGACGTCTATCTGAACATCGCCGGCGGCTTGCGGGTCAACGAGCCTGCCGCCGATTTGGCCATCGCCGCCGCCATCGCCTCCGCCGCCTTTGACAGGCCCACCAGTCCAGGCATGGTCTATTTCGGTGAAATCGGCCTGTCGGGGGAGGTCAGGCAGGTTGCTCAGGCGGAAGCGCGGCTGAAAGAGGCGGCCAAACTCGGGTTCGACTCGGCTGCTTTACCGCGCCGGCTCGCACACGGAAATCGCAAGCTGGCGGCACCGGAGGGACTTCGGCTTGAGGAAATCGGCCACATTACCGATCTGGTGGCCCGCTTTGCGCCGGAATCCGAAAAGGCAGTGTGATCTTGGCTTGGCTCCGGCGCCAAGGCGGACGATAACCCCCGCGGGCGTTATGTGGCGGTTGCATGACCTGGGTTGATTTGGCTGTTCTGGGGTTGCTTGGCCTTTCGGGCCTGCTGGCGTTCATGCGCGGGCTGGTGCGAGAGGTCCTTGGTATCGGCGCCTGGATCGGCTCCGTGGCGATCGCCACGACGGCGCTGCCGTGGGGCCGGGAATTCGGGGCACAATGGATCAGCGACCCACAATTGCTCACCGCCGCCAGTTTCACCGCCATCCTGCTGATCGCGCTGATTGTGCTGTCATTGATCGCACGCCAGGTCAGCAATGCGATCAAAGGTTCGGCGCTGGGCGGGATCGACCGCACGCTGGGGCTCGTGTTTGGGCTGGCGCGTGGCGCGGCCGTCCTGATTATCGCCTACCTCGTTGGGGGGATGGTGGTTGCCACCGATCATTGGCCCCCCCAGATCCTTGAAGCCCGCAGCCTGCCGCTCATCTATGAGGGTGCGAAAACGGTGCGGGATTTGTTGCCCGCTGGCTACCAACCAAAAATCTTTGAACCACCAGCAGGGCGGCATACCTCGGCCGATGCCTTGCTTCATGCGGCCCCGCAAGGCCGTGCTATCGGCCGCTGAGGCGAACCAGGAGACTCATCATGGCACGCGCGATCGATAACGGCGACGGTGATTCGTTGCACGAAGAATGCGGCGTCTTTGGCATCTGGAACGTGCCTGATGCGGCGGTGGTCACCGCGCTCGGTCTGCATTCCTTGCAGCATCGCGGGCAGGAGGCGACCGGGATCGTCAGTCTGGATCGGGGGAAATTCCACTCCCACCGTGGTCTCGGCCTGGTGGGGGACAATTTCAGTGAACCGCGGGTCATGGCGGGCCTGCCAGGGCGCACCGCCATCGGCCACAACCGATATGCCACCACCGGCGACACCATCCTGCGCAACGTCCAGCCGCTCTACGCCGATTTTGAGTTCGGCGGCTTCGCCGTCGCCCATAACGGCAATCTGACCAACGCCCATATCCTGCATCGCCAATTGGTGCGCCGTGGTTGCCTGTTCCAGTCCACCACGGACTCGGAGGTGTTCGTCCACCTCATCGCGATCAGCCTCTATTCCACGGTCGAAGACCGGCTGATCGACGCGCTCAAGCAGGTGGTCGGCGCCTATTCTCTGGTCGCGCTGTCGAATCATGCCTTGATCGGTGTGCGCGACCCGCTGGGCGTGCGGCCGCTGATCCTGGGCCGCGTGCCCGATGCCGGCCCGACCGGCGGCTGGGTGTTGGCGTCCGAGACCTGCGCGCTCGACATCGCCGGGGCCGAGTTCATTCGCGACGTGGAACCCGGTGAGATCGTTGTGATCGACGACAACGGGGTGCGCAGCATCAAACCCTTCACCGCGACGAAAGAGCGGTTCTGCGTCTTCGAATATATCTATTTCGCCCGGCCGGATTCGGTCATGGAGGGCATGCCGGTTTACAACGCGCGCAAGCGTATCGGCGCCGAACTGGCGCGGGAAGCCCATGTGCAAGCCGACGTGATCGTGCCCGTGCCGGACTCCGGCGTGCCCGCGGCTATGGGCTATGCGGTCGAAAGCGGCATTCCCTTCGAGCTTGGAATTATTCGTAACCATTATGTCGGGCGCACGTTTATCGAGCCGACCGATCATATTCGGAATCTTGGCGTGAAGCTGAAACACTCGGCCAATCGGCCGGTGCTGGATGGGAAGCGGGTGATTTTGGTGGATGATTCCATCGTGCGCGGCACCACCAGCAAGAAGATCGTCGAAATGGTCCGCAATGCGGGCGCGAAAGAGGTGCATATGCGGATCTCCTCGCCACCCACGACGCATTCCTGCTTTTACGGCATCGACACGCCGGAGCAGAGCAAACTGCTCGCCCATAGCCATAGTGTAACGGAAATGGCGGAACTCATTGGTGTCGATAGCCTGGCCTTCATCTCCATCGACGGGCTTTACCGGGCCTTGGGCAAGCCTGGCCGTAATGCGGCTGATCCGCATTACTGCGACGCCTGTTTCACCGGCGATTACCCGATCGCGCTGGCTGATCAGGAAGCGACGCCGGAGCGCCAACTGAGCCTCCTGGCAGCAACCAACTGATGACGAAGCCGCTGCAAGGCGCCGTCGCGCTGGTCACAGGCGCCAGCCGGGGTATCGGCGCATCCACCGCTGTGGAACTGGCGCGGCTGGGTGCGCATCTGGTGATCACCGCCCGTACCCAGGGTGGGCTCGAGGAAACCGACGATGCCATCCGCGCCGCCGGTGGCACCGCGACCCTGCTGCCGCTTGATCTGAAGGAAGGCGAAAAGCTCGACGTCCTGGGGGCCAGCATTTATCAGCGCTTCGGGCGGCTGGACGTGCTGGTGCACAACGCTGCCAGCCTCGGAAAGCTCACACCGGTCGGGCATATCGCCGCGGATGACTGGCAGGAAGTCGTCGCTGTCAATCTGGGCTCCGCCTGGCGCCTGATCCGCGGCTGCGATCGGCTGCTCCGATTGGCGCCCGCCGGACGGGCGGTGTTTGTGACCGATGCGGTTGCCACCATGCCTGTCGCCTATTTTGGCGCGCTGGGCGCGACCAAAGCGGGTATGGAAAATTTGGTGCTCACCTGGGCCGCCGAGACGCGCACCAGCGCGCTGCGGGTTAATCTCTTTGATCCCGGTATCGTCGCGAGCCGGATGCGCTCCGCCGCTTTCCCCGGTGAGAACCCGGCTTCAGTGCCGGGACCCGAGACCGTCGCCGGCGCCCTGGCGGCGTTATGCCTGCCGACGGAAACACGCCACGGGGAACGGGTGGCTGCCTGAACGATGGGGGGAAACATGGGTATTCAGGTTGAGGATATCGTCTATCAAAGCCCGGATGGCGCGCCATTGCTGGCACGGCTGTACCGGCCGGAAGGGCCCGGCCCCTTTCCCGCCGTGCTCGAAGTGCATGGCGGCGCCTGGACGGGTGGTGATCGGCTGAACAACGTCGCGATCGCGGAATCCCTCGCCGCTGATGGCATCGTCGTGCTGTCGATCGATTTCCGCATGCCCCCTGTCGGCCGTTATCCCGTGAGCTGCCAGGACGTCAATTTGGGTATCCGCTGGCTCAAGGCCCATGCGACGGAATTTGGCTCCCGGCCAGAATGGGTGGGTGGTCTGGGGACATCCTCGGGTGGCCATTTGCTGCTGTTGAGCGCGCTGCGGCCCACCGATCCCCGTTATACGGTGCTGCCGCTCGCAGGATCCGACGTTGACGCCTCGCTGGCTTTCGCCATCGCGTGCTGGCCGGTGGCGGACCCGCTGAAACGCTACAACACGGTCAAAGCCGTTGGGAATACGCGACTGGCCGCGGCGCATGACGCCTTCTGGCCGTCGGTCGCGGAGATGACCGATGCCAATCCGACGCTGATCCTGATCCGGGGGGAAGCGGGTGTTCTGCCGCCGGCCTTGGTGATTCAGGGGACGCAGGACAACAACCTGACACCCGATATGACCGGTGCCTTCGCGATGGCCTATGCCGCCGCGGGTGGCAAGGTGACGTTTGAAAGCTTCCCCGGCCAGCCGCACGCATTCATCCCAAGCAGCCCGGCCGCGCCTGATTCGGTCCGGGCGCTGGAGATCATCAAGGGCTTCATTCACCGCGTTGCCGGGTCAATCTAATTGGCCGCGGCCCTGCTTTAAGTGCTTGCATCGGCGCGGTCAGGCGCGTCACACTTCCTGTGTGTTCAACCAACTGAAAGGAGGTGATCCAGTGTCTCATTGTTCCTTGGCGTCCCACGTTGTGACTCGGATCGCCGGCGCAAGCGCGACGGCGTAGATTTCTCCGGTCCGGCGACGGACAGTCATAAACAATGCCAGGGCTTCGGGGGCGACCCCGGAGCCCGCTTTGTTTTCAGGGTAAGCCCATGACCGAACCAACCGTGCACCGTTGCGCCTGGGCTGCCACCGGTGATGCGCAGATGCGGGACTATCATGACCGCGAATGGGGCATTCCGGTCCACGACGATTCCCAATTGTTCGAAATGCTGACGCTGGAAGGCGCGCAGGCCGGGTTATCCTGGCGGACCGTACTGATGCGTCGTGACGCTTATCGTCGCGCCTATCATGAGTTCAATATCGAACAGGTCGCGGCCATGCCCGATGCGCTGCTGGAGTCGCTGCTGCGGGACTCCCCGCTCATCAAGAACCGGTTGAAGATCTATTCTGTACGTGACAACGCGCGGGCCGCACGCGCTGTGATCGCTGGGCATGGCGGTCTGGACGCGTTTTTGTGGGCGCTGGCTCCTGGTGCGCCGATGATCAATCGCTGGACCGAGGCGGCGCAGGTCCCGGCCACGACCCCGGTCTCTGACCACATGAGTAAAACCTTGCGCAAAGCCGGGTTCCGCTTTGTCGGTTCCACGATATGTTATGCCTTCATGCAGGCGACAGGCATGGTCAACGATCACCTGACCACCTGCTTTTGCCACGGCCGATAAAGGGATGTCCGGGATGCGTAATACCGAGGAAATCTGGCGTCTGGTGGACGCCCATCAGGACGAATTTATCGCCCTCTCCGACCGCGTCTGGGAAATCCCGGAGCTTTGCTACGGCGAAGTCCAATCCTGTGCCGAGCACACATCGATGTTGGAAACCCAGGGGTTCCGGGTGACGCGCAATGTCGCGGGGATTCCCACCGCCGTCATGGGGGAGGCCGGCGAAGAGGGTCCGGTCATCGCGATTCTCGGTGAATACGATGCGCTGCCCGGCCTGTCGCAGGAAGCGGGCGTGGCCGAACCTCGACCTTTGCCAGGTCCTGGCTTTGGCCATGGCTGTGGGCACAACCTGCTGGGGTCCGCCTCTTTGCTCGCTGCCACGGCGGTGAAGGACTACCTCGCGGAGCGGGGGCTGAAGGGCCGTGTGCGATATTACGGTTGCCCCGCCGAAGAAGGCGGCGCGGCCAAGGGCTTCATGGTCCGCTCCGGTGTCTTTGACGATGTTGACATCGCCATTTCATGGCATCCCTCGTCGTTCTCCGGCATTTGGGAGGCTGCGTCCCTCGCCAACACGCGCATCGATTTCGCCTTCACAGGGCGCGCCTCGCATGCCGCCGCCGCGCCGCATCTGGGGCGGAGCGCGCTGGACGCGGTCGAATTGATGAATGTCGGCGTTAACTACATGCGCGAACACATGCCGTCCGATGCGCGGGTGCATTATGCCATTCTGGACGCGGGTGGTATCGCCCCGAACGTGGTGCAGGCTTTCGCCAAGGTCCGGTATCTTATTCGGGCTCGCAACCTGCCGGAGTTGAATCGCCTGATCGAGCGGGTGAAGAAAATCGCGGAAGGGGCGGCCTTGATGACGGAGACGTCGGTCAAGGCCACGACCATCAGCGCGGTGTCGAATTTGCTGGCCAACACCCCGTTGGAGAAAGCCTTGCACGACAATCTTTGCCGTCTTGGCCCGCCGGAATTCGATGAACTGGATCGCGCGCGAGCCGCCGAATTTCAGGCGACGCTGAGTGAGGAGGATATTGAAAGCTCCTACCGCCGCGCGGGGGTTCCCTATGAGCCCGGCATTCCGCTGTGCAATCTGATCGTGCCACTGGATGCCAAGACCGCGCCGATGCTGGGCTCGACCGATGTGGGCGATGTCAGTTGGGCGGTGCCAACGGTGCAGGCTCGGGGGGCGGTTTATGCCATTGGGACGCCGGGCCATTCCTGGCAGTTGACGGCGCAGGGCAAAATGCCGGCGGCGCATAAGGGAATGGTCCACGTCGCCAAAGCCATGGCTGGCACTGCGTTGGACGTGCTGCACGACCCTACGCTCCTGTCACAGGCCAAGGCGGACCATCAGGCGCGCGTCGCGCGCACCCCCTATGTTTGTCCCATCCCCGATGATGTCGAGCCGCCGATCCAGATGTCGGCATAAGGACTTGGCGGCGGCGTGGCTTGAGAACATCTGCCGCCCGTCGCACACTCCCCGCCATCAACCAGGAGGGAACACCCAATGAAGATCGGTTTTATCGGTCTGGGCACGATGGGCGCCGGGATGGCGGCCAATCTGCAAAAGGCTGGCTATCAACTTGTCGTTAATGATCTGACGCGACAGGCGGCCTCCCGCCATCTGAACGATGGGGCGATCTGGGCGGAAACCCCGAAGGCGGTGGCGGAGCAGTGTGAGGTCGTATTCACCTCCCTTCCCACGCCCGCCGATGTCCGCAAGGTCGGGACCGGTGAGAACGGGTTGATCGAGGGTTTCAAACCCGGTTCCGCCTGGTTCGATCTATCAACCAACGCGGTCGATGTCGTTCGGGATTTAGAATCGATTTTGAAAGAAAAAGGCGTCGAGTTCCTGGATGCGCCGATCAGTGGCGGCCCGCGTGGGGCGAATAGCGGCAAGCTGGCGATCTGGGTGGGTGGCGACAAGGCCGCGTTCGATAAATACCAGGCGGTCTTAAGCGCGATGGGCGACCAGGCCCGGTATATCGGGGCCATCGGCGCGGGTTCGATTGCCAAGCTGGTGCATAATGCGTCCTCGGCGGCGATCAATGTTGTTCTTTCAGAAGTGTTTACGATGGGCATCAAAGCCGGTGTCGAGCCGCTGCAGCTGTTCGAAGCCGTGCGCCAGGGCGCGTCGGGCCGGGCGCGGGTGTTCGATCGCCTATCGAACCAGTTCATGACCGGCGTGTACGATCCACCGGATTTCGCGTTGCGGCTGCTACACAAGGATGTGTCGCTGGCGTGCCAGTTGGCGCGAGAAGTGGGTGTTCCGATGCGGTTGACCAATCTTGCCCATCAAGAATTGACGGAGGCGTTGAATCGCGGTTGGGGCCATCGCGACAGCCGGGTTGGCGCGCTTCTGCAACAGGAACGCGCAGGCATCGAGCCGATCAAGGTGGATCCGGCGAAGATCAAGGCGGTGCTGGAGGCGGATAATAAGTAGCCTCGCCACCAGCGCCCATCCCCTTAAACAAATCAGGATTACCCATCATGCAACTCGGCGCATCTCTCCCCGTCGGCGATATCGGTACCGGCCCGGCCGTTATTCGCGATTATGTGCAAACCCTGGAAGGCCAGGGTTTTCATTACATCCAGGCCCCTGACCATGTCCTCGGCGGCAATCCAGCAGGGCATAAGGATAAAGCGCGGGTCGGAACCACGGTCACCGCCTATCACGACCCATTCGTCCTGTTCAGCTTCATCGCCGGCTGCACCAACACGATTGGCTTTGCCCCCGGGGTGCTGATCCTGGCACAGCGCCAGGCCGTGCTGGTGGCGAAACAGGCCGCCAGCCTCGATGAACTGTCGAACGGCCGTCTGCGCCTTGGCATTGGCGTTGGCTGGAACGAACTGGAGTTTACCGGCCTCAACGAGAACTTCAAAAACCGCGGCAAGCGGTCTGAAGAGCAAGTGCAGGTCATGCAGGCGCTCTGGGCCAACGATCATGTGGATTTCAAGGGCAAGTACCACACGATCGACGACTCCGGCATCAATCCGCGCCCGAAATCAGGCCGGGTGCCGGTGTGGTTCGGCGGCCATGTCGATGCAACGTTGGAGCGGACGGCAAAATGGGGCGACGGCTGGATGCCGCTGGCCTATCCGGCGGATGACTCCGCGCTTGCCGCGTTCGACAAGCTGCGTGGCCTGGTGGCCGCGGCCGGGCGTTCGATGGATGACGTTGGAATCGAGGTTTGGGTGTCGCTGGGCAACGACGATCCGGATCAGTGGCGCAAGGATGTCTTATTCTGGAAGAAGGCCGGTGTAACGCATGTGACGGCGCACACCACCTATGCCAGCGGGCACCACAAGCGCATTGCCGGGAAATCGGCCGCCGAGCATCTGGCGGCGATTTCGAAGTTTCAGAAAGCAGTGGGCGACTTGCTCTGACGGTCAGCATTCCCCCTCCCTTCGTGGGAGGGGGAATTCCGAATCTTACGCGAAAATTTCACCCAGACGCTTGATCGAATCCAGCGTCTTCTCCACCGGCAGGCCCGGCCATTGACAGCGCATAACGAAATGATTCACACCGAGGATTTCGTTATACCGGGCAATCTCCTCCTTCACCTTGACCTTGTCGCCAATGATGAATTTGTCGCGGGCGTAATCTTCAAACCCCATTTCAATCTTGCGGCCTTCGAAACCCCAGGCGGCATAGGCGGCGTATTTGTATTGCAGGGGTTCGCGGCATTCCTCATGCGCGGTGGCGTTGTTTGCGCCGACATAGCATTCCACCATGATGGGAAAGTCGGTCGCGGTGCGGCCGTATTCGGTCAAGGCCGAGCGGTAGGTTTTCATCAGTGGTTCGGAATGGCTCAGACCGTTGCTATTGACGATGATCCAGGCATCACCGATCCGTGCGGCACGGCGCACTGCCACGTCGGACGAGCCCCCGATATACAGCGGCGGCCCGCCGGGACGGATCGGCTTCACACCGATTCCAGCATCGTTGACAGTGTAGAAGCGGCCTTTATGCGTAACCTTATCCTCGGTCCATAGGCGCTTCATCAGGCCAATCGCTTCGTTGAAACGGGGTGCCCGTTCCGTGAGTGGAATGCCGAAGGCGTCGAATTCCGGCTGACGGTATCCCAGCCCGAGGCCGAGGATGTAATTACCACCCGTCAGAACATCCAGGGTCGCGGCCTCTTCCGCGACATGCATGGGATTTTGCGGCGGCAAGATCAGGATATTCGGCCCGATCGTCATGCCCTGGGCATGCGCGGCGATATAGCCCATCAGCGGGGAAATCTGCAGCATCTGCATCGGGTAGGTCAGCCAGTGATGCGGGAACCACAGGGATGAAAACCCCGCGTCACGCGCCACTTTCACCTGCGTTACGATCTCGGGCACCCGCGCCGCGACGTTCGTTCCCTCTGGGAACTGGGTGTTGATCATCAGGCCGACTTTCATCTCAGGCTACTCCCTGTTGCAGCGCCCGCCAGATGCGTTCGCTGGTGACTGGCATTTCAATGTCGGTGACGCCATGCGGCGCGAGTGCGTCCAGAATGGCGTTGACGATGACCGGGATCGCGCCAACAGTTCCAGCCTCGCCCGCACCCTTGGCCCCCAGTGGGTTGAGTGATGTCGGTACCGGGTTGCTGACGATCTTGATGTCGCAGGTGGTATCGGCGCGGGGCATGGCATAATCCATGAAACTGCCTGACAGAAGCTGGCCGGAATCCGGATCATAGACGACCTGTTCCATCAGCGCCTGGCCGAGCCCCTGTGCCACCCCGCCATGAATCTGGCCCTTCAGGCCGATAGGGTTCATCACGGTACCGACATCGTCGGAGACAGCGTAGCGCAGCACCGCGACCGCGCCCGTTTCGGGGTCGATCTCGACCTCGCAGACATGGCAGCCATTGGGGTAAGTGTCCTGTTTGGGGGTGAATGTGCCGGTTTCGTAAAGCCCCGGCTCCAGCCCTGGGGGCAGGCGGGCGGGTTGGAAGGCGGCCATGGCGACCGCCTTGATTGTTACGCCCTTATCGGTGCCCGCAACACCAAAAAAACCATCCTTGAATTCCAGATCGGCTTCCGCCGCTTCCAGCAAATGCGCCGCGATTTTGCGCGCTTTGACCAAAATCTTTCCGGCTGCGACCGTCAGTGCGGAGCCGCCGATCACCGTCGACCGGGAGCCCATCGTTCCGATGCCGAAGGCCACCCGATCGGTGTCGCCGTCGATGAACTGGACCTCATGCGGGTCGAGGCCGAGGCGGTCGTTGACAATCTGCTTATACATCGTCTCATGCCCTTGGCCCTGGTTCTTGGTGCCCATCAGGACCATAGCGGAACCACCGGGGTTGAAGCGGATTTCAGCGAACTCCAACCCTGGGGAGGCCGCACGCTCAATCGCGTTCACAAGCCCAATGCCGCGCAAGCGCCCGCGCGACGCGGATTCGGCTTTGCGGGCTGGATAGCCATCCCAGTCTGACAAGGCCAGAGCCGCATCCATGCCGCGCTCGAACGCGCCGCAGTCGTAATTGACCCCAAACGGGTTGCGATACGGCATCGCGCTTTCCGGGATCAGGTTGCGCCGGCGCAGATCGACCCGGTCGATACCAAGCTGCGCCGCGGCCGTATCGATCAGACGCTCGATGACATAAGTGGCTTCGGGCCGGCCCGCCCCGCGATACGGGGCCGTGGCGTTGCTGTTGGAGAATGCGACCTTCACATGCGTGTAGGCCGCCGGAATCGCATAGGTCCCGGCCAGTGTCGAAACATTGCTGAACGTGGACAGCAGATTGCGCTCCGCCGAGATGTAGGCCCCGACATTGCACAATGTATCGACCCGCAAGCCAACAAAGCGTCCACCGGCGTCCAGCGCCAGCGTGGCGTCGGCGATATTGTCGCGGGCATGCTCGTCGGACTGAATGGCCTCACTTCGGGAACTGGTCCATTTCACCGGGCGCCCGAGGGCGCGGGCCGCGAACAATGTCAGCCGATGCTCGACATATTGCCAGCCCTTGGTGCCAAAGCCGCCGCCGACATCACCGGCGATGACGCGAATCTTGCTCTCGGGGACCTTGAAAATATTGCGGGCCAAAGCGTCGCGGACGCGGTGTGGATATTGCACATCAGCATAAAGCGTATAACGTTCCTCACCGGCATCATAAGTCGCGATGGCGCCGCGCGTTTCCATGAACTGCGCATACACGCGGGAGATGACGATGCGCTGCTTCACCACATGCGCCGCGCCGGCGATCGCCGCTTCGGTCGCGGCACGGTTCCCCTGTTCGAAGATGTGCGACAGATTGCCGGGGCAGTCAGCCCAGACGGCCGGCGCATCGGGGTCCAAAATCCGCGCCGTTTCGGTGACCGACGGCAGCGGCTCGTATTCCACCGCTACCAGCTCCGCCGCGTCACGCGCTTGGGTCAGGGTCTCGGCCACGATCATCGCCACGGGATCCCCGACATAGCGCACGAAGCCCCGCGCCAGGCCGGGATGCGGCACGTAAAAGAGCGGCGAGCCATCCGGGCGTTTGCGTGGCAGCGCCACCCGCATCGTGCCCAGGCCGGCCGCTGCCAGATCGGCTTCCGTGAACACCGCCAACACGCCAGGTGCCGCCAGGGCCGCGCTGGTGTTGATCGCGACGATCCGCGCATGCGCGTGCGGGCTGCGCAGCATGGTCGCATGCGCCTGTCCCGGCAGGTTCACGTCGTTGATGAAGCGCCCCTGGCCGCGCAGTAAACGGGGATCCTCAAACCGGGACACCGGTTGGCCGATACCGTACTGACCCATGGGGGCTCTCTCCTGCGCTGTGAATCGCCGCGTAGTTGACCACGGACCGGCGCTGGCGTCGATCATAGCGGCACGCGGTTGCAGCGATGGCAGCGGGATGCTCCGCATCAGGCGATGGCGCCGGATATTGATGTGAATCAACGCAATATCGTTGAGTTCATCATATATTCCAGGCGGTTTCCGGAAGAGGGTTTTGTGCCATGTCCATGTTCAGGCGAACCATTGCCATCGGCCCGTTGGTCGTTGGGGCGGCGTTGCTCGCGGGATGTGCGGCGACTCCGCAGGCCCCCGTCGGTCCCGTGGCAGACGGGGTCAGACCCGGTAGTCAGGAAGACCTTGTCCAAAACGTAGGGGACCGAATCTTCTTCGATTTCGATCGGGCCGATCTGAGGGGCACGGGGGCCCGGGTCGCCAACAACATGGCGACGCTCGATCGGCAGTCGGCCTGGTTAGCGAAATTCGCCCAGAACAATGTCCAGATCGCGGGGAATTGCGATGAACGAGGGACGGAGGAATATAACCTCGCGCTGGGTCAACGCCGCGCCTTCACGATGCGAAATTACATCGTAGGCAAAGGCATCGCCGGCACTCGGATCACGACGATCAGCTTCGGAAAGGAGCGCCCGACGGCATTGGGTTCGAATGAAGACGCCTGGTCTCAGAACCGGAACGCGATCATGGCACTGAGAGAATGATGGGCGCGTTCACGACGGTCGCACCTTGGTGCCGGGTGTTGGCTGTGGCCGTGTTTGCCGTCATGGCGTCGCCACTCTCGGCAGCGGGCCCGGGCGACGCCGAGGCTGGCCGCCGCATCGCGGAGGCGTGGTGTGCCAATTGTCATCTGGTCGGTGCCGGGCAAACGACCGCTACCAGTAACGGCGCACCAACCTTTCCGGCGATCGCGGGCAGCGTCGCGATGACGCAACCCAAACTCAAAGCGGTCCTGCAGACCGCGCATCAGCGGATGCCGGATCTGCACCTGAGCGGGACGAATATCGACGACGTGATTGCTTATATCGCCTCGTTGCGTCCGCCCCGTCGCTGAACCGGGCAGGACGCCCCGTGGCTGGGTCTTTCACACGCGTGCCGCCGTGGCCCGGCGGCGGCGCGTCAGGCCCAGCCCGCCCAGCGCGACCGAGATCAGCGCGATGGATGCGGGTTCCGGTGCCGGGGCGAACGAGACGCCACGGATATCGGTCCCTGACGCGGCGGTGTAAAGCGTGGTAAAGGTTTCGCTGGCCGCCTGGGTGATCGTGGAGAAAGCCAGCGTATCGGTGATCTCGTAAAGGTAGCTGGTCGATAGCTCATTCAGACCATAGCTCGTCGCGAATAGCTCGACCTGGCCACCAACAACCTGGCCGGTCAGGCCGAACAGGCCCGTCACACCCGGTGCTGTCGGTGTCGCGGCATTGGCCGTCGCGTTGTTCACGAGGTTGAGCCCACTGACCAGATCGTAGTCGAGCGTCCAGACACCGCCGATGAGCGACCATTTCTGCAATCCGCCTTCACCCAGACCCGCGGCCCCGGCTGAACCATTCTTCGGCGCGCCACTATCGGCCACATACATCGTGTTCGCGTCGGCGAAGAAGAACTGCTCAGGGCTCAAATAAACGAATTTGCCGATGCGGCTGTTGTTGACGCCGTTCGCCAACCCGGCCGTCAAATTGATCGAGCCTGTGTTACCGCCAAGGCTGCTGCCGGTGCCTGATGCTGTCGGATTGATGAGCCGCGTGCCAACAAGGCCCGCCGCCGATGTCGGCAAGCCGCCCGCCGCATTGGTGAGCGAGCGGATGTCCGTGGTGTCGTTGGGTGTCCCTGCGGCCTTCACATCGCGCGAAACGGTCAGCACGTTACCGCTACCGGTGTTGACGATTTCAGCCACCCGGGCCTCTGTGCCATAGGTCGCTGACGCGGTACCGTTCGGGTTACCCCCGGGGATGGTTGTGCTGGCAGTGATCGCGGTTGCCGTTGTGGCCCCTTTCGTCGCGTAAAACACACCACCTGTACCGTCACCCGTCACGCCCTGACCGGTGATATAGAACGACGATCCGTCGACGGTCGCCGCGCTGCGCGGATTGTTGGTGTTGAACACGCCGGTCAGTGCCGTCGTGGTGTCCACGGTGGCGCTGGCATTGATCAACGCCACGACGCGCGGCACGACGGTGTTGGTGCCATTCGCCACACTGATGCTCTGACCGAGCGCGGCATTGCCATAGGTTGCCAATGCGGCGCTGTTGAACACATTGGCGTTCACGCCATAGCCCATCATGGTCAGGTATTGACCGTTCCCGGACAGCTGCAAAATCCCTTCGGAAGCGGAGCCGTACTCCCCCGAAATCGCGGCGTTCGCGCCGTTGGCGGTCTGGGGCAGGGTCAACGTTCCGGCAGCGGCAGCCACCGTGCCCGCACCGTTCAACTGGAATTGCATCAACGTGATCGGCGAAGCCGTATCCAGTCCGCCGCTGGCGCTGCTGCACGCAGAGGAACCAGCCGAACATGTAACCGTGCTGATGACCAGATCACCGGCGGTGAAGTTTGTCAGGGCGGAGGCTGAACCCGGCAGCGCTGCGCTGAGACCCAGCAGCCCGGCCGTCAAGGACAGCAAGGGATGGCGACAAATGAGATCGGATCGGGCCATGACATATTCCTGAACGCGGGCGGTGATCACCGCAGGGTGTAACAGGTGCCCAGGCCCTGTCGTATGACAGTTCCATGACGGAATTATAGAATTCGAAATAAATATGTATCGATTAGAAACCGAATCTGGCCGGGCAGGATCGCATCCCAATGTACCCGTAGATCAGCCAGCCCGCTGTAATTTCCGATCGATCGCAAGCATGGCGAGGTTGACCGATGCGGCAAAGATGATGAGTAACAGGGTCAGGGCCATGATCTCATGTACGTGGTTTAGCCCGATGGCATTCATCAGAAGGAAGCCGATCCCATTCCTGGATCCGAACATTTCGCTCAGTAGAACGCCCAGCATCGTCGCGGCGAAACCGATACGAAGTCCGGAGAAAACTTCCGGAAGGGCGGCCGGAAGCGCGACCCGCCAGATCGTCTGCGGCAGCGTCAGCCGCATGGTGCGGGCGGCCCGCAGGTAGATCGGACGGATCGTCCGCACCGCATTCATGGTGAACAAAATAATCGGCAGGATGCCGTGCATCACCGCGAACACCACCACCGAGGTCAGGCCGATACCGCAGACCATCAGCACCACCGGGTAAAAGACGATTTTCGGGACTGCATAGAACCCCATGATGATCGGCTCCATTACCTCCCGCATCAGGCGGTTCAGGCCCAGGATCGTACCGATCAGGAGGCCGAACAGGACTTCGATGGCCAGTGCGAGGCCGAGCGCGCGCGCGCTGCTGACGACATGCGGCCAGAACTCACGATCGCCCAGCAGGATGATGGCATTGCGAATCGTGCCCAAGGGTGGCGCCAGTGCCAAGGGGCCCACGAGCATCGATACAATCTGCCAAACGCAAACCGCCAGGAACAAAAGCAACACCGTATCGGTGGTGCGTTGTGGCACCACGGTCATGACTGGCCGCGCCGACGCAGCAGGCGACGCTCCCAATTCAGCAGCGCGGCGTTGACGCTGGCGACCACGATCACCACCAGCAGGATCAGCCCGTACATCCGTTCATTATCAAAGCCGTTGAAGGCATAGGCGATCTGATAGCCGACGCCGCTGCCGGACAGGATAAACTCCGCCCCCAGCACGCCCACGAAAGAATAAGCGATGGCGAGTTTAACGCCGCCGAACAAATAGGGTGCCGCGGCTGGCAGCACGATGCGGGCGATGGTCGCGGCCCCGCCCATGCGATAAACCCGCGCCGCCCGGAACAGGACCGATGGCACGCGGTCCAGCCCGGTCATGGTGCTGGTCATCATGGCGATGACGGCGAACATGAAGCCGATGACGACGATGGGGATACGATTGAGCCCAAAGAGCACGATGAACATCGGGTAGAAGATGAACGTTGGGATGGCATAATACGTCGCGAGGATCGGATCGAGCGCCACCCGCGCCCGCGGCCAGGACCGCAGAGCACAACCGAGCAGGAAACCCACGATGATCGCGCCACAGGCGGCGCCGGCGATGCCACCGAGCGTCGTCACGATCTCCCGTCGCATCTCGGGGGAGCCCAGTGCCGCGGTCAGCCCGCGCACCATCACCGTGGGCGGCACCATGGTCAGTTGAGTGATCGCGCCCAGGCGGCAGGCGGCCTCCAGCGCCAGCAGGCAGACCGCCATCCCCGCGAGCCTGATGCCAACCGCGACGTTCATGCCGTGGGCTTAGGATGCGAGTTCATGCATTTCGCGGTACAGGTCGGCTTTCCCCTCGAACCCGATTCCCGGCAGATCGGGGAGGGTGACGATACTGTTCTCCACCCGCGTACCATCCGGGAAGCCGCCATAAGGCTGGAACACATCGGGATAGCTCTCATTGCCACCCAGCCCAAGACCGGCCGCGATGTTGAGCGACATCTGATGGCCGCCATGCGGGATGCAGCGCTTCCACGACCAGCCCGCATCCTTCAGCATCGCCAGCGTGCGCTGATATTCGCAAAGACCGTATGACAGGGCGCAATCGAATTGCAGCCAGTCGCGATCGGGGCGCATGCCGCCATGGCGAATGAGGTTGCGGGCGTCCTGGTGGCTGAACAGGTTTTCGCCGGTTGCCATCGGACCGGGGTAAAATTCCGCCAGGGCCGCCTGAAGCTGATAGTCCAGCGGGTCGCCGGCTTCCTCGTACCAGAACAACGGGTAGTCCCGCAGCATTTTCGCATAAGCGATGGCGGTCTCCAGATCGAAGCGGCCATTGGCGTCGACGGCGAGCTGAGCTTTGCCATCCAGCTCGGTCAGGACCGCTTCGAGCCGGCGGCGATCCTCAGCCAGGCTTTCGCCGCCGATTTTCATCTTCACCACTGTGTAGCCGCGGTCGAGGTAGCTGCGCATTTCACCGCGCAGGGCGGAGTCATCCTTGCCGGGATAATAATAGCCGCCGGCGGCGTAGACAAAGATCCTCGGGTCCGCTTCGACACCATGGCGCTCGGCCAGCAGGCGGAAGAGCGGTTTGCCGGCGATTTTGGCCACGGCGTCCCAGACCGCCATGTCGATCGTCCCCACCGCGACGGACCGATCGCCATGCCCGCCAGGCTTTTCATTGGTCATCATCGCGCGCCAGACCCGGTCGGGGTCCAGATTCTCCCCGGTTGGGTCGAGAAGCGCGGTGGGGTCCGCTTCCAGAATCCGCGGTGCGAACCGTTCCCGGATCAGGCCACCCTGGCCGTAGCGGCCATTGGAGTTGAAGCCATACCCGACCACGCGTTTGCCGTCCCGCTCCACATTGGTGACGACAGCGACAAGGCTCGAGGTCATCTTGCTGAAGTCGATATACGCATTGCGAATGGGCGAACTGATCGGCTTGGTGACCTCGCGCACGTCGAGAATGCGGATGGGCATGGCGGGGCTCCTGCTATGTGGGTGATATCCCCCCTAGCCGGGCAAGGTGATGCCGGGCAAGCCCCGGGCTGTCGGCACAGCCCGGGGCCAGCAGCCCCACTCACATGACCAGGCTCAGGCGCGCGGCCGGCTGGCAGGTGTGCTTGTGCGCAAGCTCATCGCCGAGGCGGCGGGGAAGCCGGGGTCAGCCTGCTTGCGAGGCACCGGGCCGGTGACCACCAGCGGCTCGGACCGCGTATGGCCGAGCGCATGACTCAGCTTGGCGGCGGCATCCTGCACGATTGACACCAGCGCGCGCGGCCGCGGTGGACGCATGCGCATCGTCGGCGCGCTGACGAAGATCACCGCGATGACCTGCCCGGACGCGTCCCTGACGGGAGCGGCGACGCTCACCGCGCCAGGCACGACCTCATCGGACGAGATAAGATAGCCCCGGGCCCGGATGCGCTGCAGATCGGCGGCAATCCAGGTTGCGTCCGTGCGGGTGGCGGGGGTGAAGCGTTGCAGGCGTTGGGTCAGGATCTGAGTCTGGACCGCTTCCGGGGCATAGGCCAGAAGCAGCCGGCTGACGCCCGCGTGCAGCGTGCCGCGATGCCCCACGTCTGAATAAACGCGCAGGGCGGGGTCGATCTGGAACAAGGCCACGGTTTCGCTGGCCATGCCGTCACGCACACGGATGTAGGCATTCTCGCCGGCGGCGGTGGCCAGGGCGGCCAGAAACGGCTTCGCGGTTTCGGCAAGGGCACTTTGTTCGCTGGCGGCCTGGGCAAAGGCGTTCCATCGCGTCCCGACGCGCCAGATGCCGGTGGCGTCGTCACCGACGACAAAGCCGCGCCCTTGCAACAGGCGCAGGAGGCGGGCCGCGGTGACCGGGGCGCAGCCGGTGGTCTTGGCCAGGTCCGGCAAAGCGGTGGGGCCATCCTGGGCGAGGTGTTCGAGCAGATCGAGTGCCCGCTCGAGCGGGGCCAGGCTCGCTTCGCGGGGCGGTTCGGGTGCCTTGACCGGGGCGGCGGGCGGGCTCGGCGCGGCGCGGTGACCAAATTTTGGTGCGGGCTTGAGCCGGCTTTTGAGCGGTGTGTGCTTCTCGGACGCCATGTTCATGCTCTTGGTTCAAGCGTTGGTGGGGCAGACCAGCCCCCACGAGGTGCCCGGCCGCCGTTTCAGGCCACCGAACAAGGTCAATCTTACTGTCTGGTAGCATCGCATTCCGCTTGGTGGGGTCATACGGCGCGAATTGAATATCTGGTATGTGATTGGCGGAGGGGCGCTCAGATTTGGGTCTTTATGGCAATCCGGCAACGCGGCGCTTGTCGTCACTGCCGCCCTGCGCTAAAGCGCCGCGTTCACGGCCACGCACCGGGCAATACGGCGCAGTGTGGGGTTGTTTGGGCTCATGAAGGCCGGGGACCGGTGCGGCGCGGGCGTGGTGAAATGGTAGACACGCCAGATTTAGGTTCTGGTGGCGCAAGCCGTGGGGGTTCAAGTCCCTTCGCCCGCACCAGCTCTCAACCGGACTTCGGCTGTTTTTAGGATTGGCGGGGATATGCAGGTTACCGAGACTCTTTCCGACGGGCTGAAGCGCGCTTATGCGATCGTCGTGCCGGCCGCGGATATTGAAACCCGCCGCATGGCGCGTCTGACCAGCCTGGGTAAGACCCTGCGCCTTCCGGGCTTCCGCCCTGGCAAGGTGCCAATGCCGGTCATTCGCCAACGCTATGGCAACGCGGTGTCGGCCGAGGTCATGGAAGAGTCCGTGAACGACGCCACCCGCAAAGTGCTCGAAGAGCGCGGGCTGCGTCCGGCGTTCCAGCCCAAGGTTGACCTGGTCTCCGCGGATCCGACCAGCGGCGGGGCAGGGAAAGACCTGGAATTCAAACTCGAGATGGAGCTGCTCCCGGAAATCCCCATGCCGGATTTCGGCGCGCTGTCGCTGACCCGCCTGAAGGCACTTGCGTCTGATGAGACGATTGATAAGGCCCTCGCCGATATCGCTGCCCGGTCGCGCGAGCTGGTGGAACTGACTGAGGAAGAGCTGGCCAGCCGTGACGCGCCCGGTGCCGCGGCCGGCGATGTGCTGAAAGTTGATTTCCTGGGCAAAATCGACGACGTGCCGTTCGAAGGTGGTCAGGCCAGTGACATCAACGTCGATATTGGCGGGTCGGATTTCATCCCCGGTTTCGCCGAACAGCTCGTCGGCGCCAAGGCCAATGAGGCGCGGACGATTTCCGTGACATTCCCCGCCGATTACGGCGCGGAGAACCTCGCTGGGAAGAACGCCACGTTCGACGTCACCGTGAAGCAACATCTCAAGCCGGTGCCGGCCGCGGTCGATGACGATCTGGCCAAGAAGATGGGGCTCGAGACGCTGGAGGAGTTGCGGATCGCGATCTCCGAACGCATTCAGAGCGAATATGACCAGCTCGGCCGCCTGCGCGTGAAGCGCCAGTTGCTGGATGCTCTGTCCGACATCGCGATGTTCCCTTCCCCGGAATCGATGGTGAACCAGGAGTTCGACCAGATCTGGCAGCGGCTATCGGCTGATAAGGAAGCCGGGAAGCTGGACGATGAGGACAAAGACAAGGACGAAGATACGCTGCGCGGCGAATATCGGGCCATCGCCGAACGGCGCGTCAGGCTTGGCTTGCTGTTGGCTGAAATCGGCCGTGTCAACGGTCTGACGGTCACGCCGGATGAGCTGAACCGCGCGATGCGTGTCGAGGCGTCGCGCTATCCGGGGCAGGAAGTTCAGATGATGGAGTTCTTCCGCAAATACCCGCAAATGACCGAGTCGCTGCGTGGCCCGATCTTTGAGGAAAAGGTGGTGGACTTCGTGCTGGAGCTGGCGAATGTGACCGATCAGGTCGTAACGCCGGAAGAGCTGGCCAAGGAGCCTGAAGCGACCACTGCCGCCGCTTAAGATCGGTGGTGCCGGCGTGGGGGGTGACATTCGCGCCGGATGTCCTACGTAAGGTGTCCCACTCAGTCTGTTCGAAGGTGCCATCATGAGCGATCGTAATCCGGTCGAAGTCTACGCTAACAACCTCGTGCCGATGGTGGTCGAACAGACCGCCCGGGGCGAGCGGTCCTTTGACATCTACTCCCGGCTCTTGAAAGAGCGGATCATCTTCCTGACCGGCGCTGTCTACGATCAGGTCAGCGCGCTGATCTGCGCCCAGCTCCTGTTCCTGGAGTCCGAGAATCCCAGCAAGGACATCTCGTTCTACATCAACAGCCCAGGGGGCGTGGTGTCGGCTGGTCTGGCGATCTACGACACGATGCAATACATCCGCAGCCCGGTCAGCACCGTGTGCATCGGTCAGGCCGCGTCCATGGGCAGCCTGCTGTTGTGTGCCGGGGCCAAGGGCAAGCGCTTCGCTTTGCCGAACGCCCGCGTGATGGTGCATCAGCCTTCTGGCGGTGCGCAGGGACAGGCAACCGACATCGAAATTCAGGCGCGTGAGATCCTGCTGCTGCGCAAGCGCTTGAACGAAATCTACGTCCGCCATACCGGCCAGCCGATCGAGGCGATCGAGCGGAAACTGGAACGCGACAGCTATATGTCGGCTGAGGAAAGCCGGGAATTCGGCATCGTCGATGAGGTTGTTGATCGCAGGCCGGCCTCGGCCGACGAAGCGTCGAAGGGCTAAGTCCGGGGGGCTGCGCCTGGGGGCGACCGCCGATTCCCCCATCGACTCGCACAGGGCGGGCACGTCGTCGTTGATCGATGTCGGCGGCGTCGTCCCCGTGCAATCAATAAAATCAACACGTTCGCTTTGCCTGAATCCTTGACGTCGAACCGATGTTCATCGGAACGTCACAGCGACGTGGCGATCCCTTGTCCCCCGATGCGAGTGGGGGATAGTATTCTCCATTGTGCCCCCGGGCGTCCCGGGGAGGAGTGCGCATGAGCAAGTCTGGCGATTCGAAGAACACCCTCTACTGCTCGTTCTGCGGTAAGTCGCAGCATGAGGTGCGCAAGCTGATCGCCGGCCCGACGGTGTTCATCTGCGATGAGTGTGTCGAGCTCTGTATGGATATCATCCGTGAAGAGCATAAGACCCATATGGTGAAATCTCGCGACGGCGTGCCAACGCCGAAGGAGATCTGCAAGGTGCTCGATGATTATGTCATCGGCCAGGCGCACGCCAAGAAGGTCCTCGCGGTCGCGGTGCACAACCACTACAAGCGCCTCGCGCACGGGCAGAAGAACAACGACGTCGAGATCGCGAAATCGAACATCCTGCTGCTCGGGCCGACCGGCTCGGGCAAGACGCTGCTGGCGCAGACGCTGGCGCGCATTCTGGATGTGCCGTTCACGATGGCTGACGCCACGACTCTGACCGAAGCCGGCTATGTGGGGGAGGATGTGGAGAACATCATCCTCAAGCTGTTGCAGGCCGCCGATTACAACGTTGAGCGGGCCCAGCGGGGCATCGTCTATATCGACGAAGTCGATAAAATCAGCCGTAAATCCGACAACCCCTCCATCACCCGCGATGTCTCGGGCGAAGGCGTACAACAAGCGCTGCTCAAGATCATGGAGGGTACGGTCGCGTCCGTTCCGCCACAGGGGGGGCGTAAGCATCCGCAGCAGGAATTCCTTCAGGTTGATACAACCAACATCCTGTTCATCTGCGGCGGCGCCTTCTCGGGGCTCGAGCGGATTATCGGCAACCGCGGCAAGGGGTCCGGCATCGGCTATGGCGCCGAAGTCCGCGATCCCGACGAACGCCGCACTGGCGCCATTCTGCGTGAGGTTGAACCCGAGGATTTGCTGAAATTCGGCCTGATCCCGGAATTCATCGGCCGGTTGCCGGTCCTGGCAACCCTGGAAGACCTCGATGAGAAGGCGTTGATGGAGATTTTGACCAAGCCGAAAAACGCTTTGGTCAAACAATACGGCCGCTTGTTTGAGATGGAGGGCGTGAAGCTGTCCTTCACCGACGACGCTTTGACCTCTGTCGCCACCCGCGCCATCGCCCGAAAGACCGGCGCCCGCGGCCTGCGCTCGATCATGGAGCAGATTTTGCTCAGCACCATGTACGAATTGCCCGGCCTGGATGGTGTCGAAGAGGTCGTCATCAACCGCGAAGTGGCGGAAACCCGTGCCGAACCGCTCTACCTCTATGGGAAAGAGCGGGCCGAGCATAGCGCCTGAAACGCATTTCAAGGTCTTGTGCCATGACGCCCGGCTGCCGATATGCGTCTCGACGTGACGGGCACTATCATCCCGTGAAGGCGCGATCCGCGCCGCCCTTGGGCGGATTGTGTGCCGACTGTCCATTAGGAGGTCAACCATGACGGAAACAGAGCGGTCAGGCCCGGAAAAGCCGAGCCGGACAGACCACGGCGATCTGCTCGCCGTACTGCCATTGCGTGATATCGTCGTCTTCCCGCACATGATCGTGCCGCTGTTCGTCGGACGGGAAAAATCCGTACGCGCCCTTGAAGCGGTCATGAAGGACAACAAGCAGATTCTGCTGGTTGCCCAGAAGAACGCGACGCAGGACGACCCGTCTGTTGACGACATCTACCGCGTCGGCACCGTGTCCACGATCCTGCAATTGCTGAAGCTGCCGGACGGCACGGTTAAGGTGCTGGTCGAAGGGGGCAAGCGGGCGCGTATCACCGGTTTCAAGGAGACCGAGGTCTATTTCGAAGCCATCGTTGAGCCGATGCCCGACACCGGCGCTGATCGCAAGGACATCGAGGGCCTCGGCCGCAGCGTCGTCGCGCAGTTCGAGCAGTATATCAAGCTCAACAAAAAGATCGCACTAGAGGTGCTGGTCTCGTTGAACCAGATATCCGAACCGTCGAAGCTCGCTGACACGGTTGCCAGCCATCTCAACCTCAAGATCCCCGAAAAACAGGAAATCCTCGAGGTCGCCAAGATCGGCGATCGGCTCGAACGCGTGTTCGGCCACATGGAATCCGAGATGGGCGTGCTGCAGGTCGAGAAGAAGATCCGTAACCGCGTCAAAAAGCAGATGGAGAAGACCCAGCGCGAGTACTACCTGAACGAGCAACTCAAGGCCATTCAGAAGGAACTCGGCGAAGGCGAAGACGGCAAGGACGAAAATGCCGAGCTGGAAGACCGCATCAAGAAGACTCGCTTCACCAAGGAAGCCCGCGAAAAGGCCATGCAGGAGCTGAAAAAGCTCCGCACCATGAGCCCCATGAGCGCGGAAGCCACCGTTGTGCGCAACTACCTCGATTGGATGCTCTCCATCCCCTGGAAGAAGCGCAGCAAGGTCCAGAACGACGTCCTCGCCGCCGAAGCGGTGCTGGAAGCAGATCACTATGGGCTGGAAAAGGTCAAAGAGCGGATCATCGAGTATTTGGCCGTGCAGGCGCGCAGCCCGAAGGTGCGCGGGGCGATCCTCTGCCTCGTCGGACCGCCCGGCGTTGGCAAGACCTCCCTCGGCAAGTCCATCGCGAAAGCGACCGGGCGCAATTTCGTGCGCATGTCGCTCGGCGGCGTCCGCGACGAAGCCGAGGTTCGTGGCCATCGGCGCACCTATATCGGGTCCATGCCCGGCAAGGTGATCCAGGGCATGAAGAAGGCCAAGACGTCCAACCCGCTGTTCCTGCTCGATGAAATCGACAAACTCGGTCAGGATTGGCGCGGCGATCCGTCGTCGGCGCTGCTCGAAGTGCTGGATCCCGAACAGAACAGCACCTTCGCCGATCACTACCTGGAAGTTGATTACGACCTGTCCGACGTGATGTTCGTCACCACGGCCAATAGCCTGCGCATGCCGCAGCCGCTGCTTGATCGTATGGAGATCATCCGTATCCCCGGCTACACCGAGGATGAGAAGGTCGAAATCGCCAAGCGGCACCTGATCGCCAAGCAGTCGGAAGCCCACGGTCTGAAGCCCGACGAGTGGTCGCTGTCGGAGGAGGCCCTGCGTGAGCTGATCCGCTGCTATACCCGCGAAGCCGGCGTCCGTAATCTTGAACGTGAACTCGCCAACCTCGCCCGCAAGGCGGTGAAGGAGATCGTCACCAAGAAGACGAAGAAGGTCGCGATCACGATCAAGAACCTCGACAAATTCGCCGGTGTGAAGAAGTTCCGATTCGGCGAAACCGAGGCCGAGGACATGGTCGGTGTCGTCACCGGCCTGGCCTGGACCGAGGTTGGCGGGGAAATCCTCACGATCGAATCCGTGATGCTGCCAGGCAAAGGGAACATCAAACAGACCGGCAAGCTCGGTGATGTGATGCAGGAAAGCGTCTCGGCGGCGCTGAGCTACGTCCGCAGCCGCTCGATCAAGTTCGGAATCAAGCCGACACTGTTCGAGAGGCGCGACATCCACGTGCATGTTCCGGAAGGCGCGACACCGAAGGATGGGCCCTCGGCGGGCGTGGCCATGGCAACCTCATTGGTGTCCGTGCTGACGGGCATTCCTGTCCGTCGTGACATCGCCATGACGGGTGAAATCACCCTGCGCGGCCGGGTGCTTCCGATCGGTGGTCTGAAAGAGAAGCTGTTGGCGGCGCTCCGCGCGGGCATCACCACGGTCTTCATCCCGAAGGACAATGAGAAAGACCTGGCGGAGATCCCGGATAACGTCAAAAAGGGCCTGAAGATCATCTGCGTCGCCGATGTGGACGAAGTGATCGCCCAGGCGCTGGCCCGCCGGCCTGTCGCCATCGAATGGGAAGAACCACCCGAGCCGGTGGTCGCCTCGACCGCCGGGCAACCGGCAGGCGCATCCCTGCCGCACTGAAATCGCACGGCCCATTGTAAAAAAGCGCAGTGGGCCGCTGCATTTCATTGACCTGACCGGCAACCAACCCTTACTTAGCGCCTCCGCCGGCGGGGAAGTTCCCCGCCGGTTTGACGCAGACTCGAGAGGATAGTTTACCCGTGAACAAGATGGACCTCATCGCGGCCGTTGCCGACGAGACCTCCCTGCCTCGCACCAAGGCGACTGAGGTGGTTGACGCGGTCTTCGCCGCTATCTCCGGCGCCTTGCAGAAGAAGGACGAGGTTCGCCTGGTGGGTTTCGGCAGCTTCTCCGCCGCTACCCGCAAGGCCAGCACAGGCCGCAACCCGCGCACGGGTGAAGAGATGCAGATCCCAGAATCGACCACAGTCCGCTTCAAGGTTGGCAAGCAACTGAAGGACGCGGTGAACTAATACCGACGGGGTTCGGGCGGTTAGCTCAGCGGTAGAGCGTCTCGTTTACACCGAGAGGGTCGGCGGTTCGAAACCGTCACCGCCCACCACGTCCGTCATCAGGGTCTCGTATTGACGACACTGATGGCTGGCCTTAAAGGCTCCGCTTCGCCTTGCGGGAGTAGCTCAGTTGGTTAGAGCGCCGGCCTGTCACGCCGGAGGTCGCGGGTTCGAGCCCCGTCTCTCGCGCCAGTTTTCCTGGCAATACTACAATAGCCAATAAAAAACGGGCCGGGGATTGCACCCCGGCCCGTCTTTTTATGCGCTGTGTCGGATTAGAACGACAGCACGAAGTCAGAACCCAGCATGAAGGCGCCGTTATCCTTGCCGCCATTGTAGGGCTTGGTGCCGCTCATCGACGTGTCGTAGCGCAGTTCCGGACGGATCATCAGCGTGCCCGGGAGCTTGGCGATCGTCGGCTTGTAGGTCAGGCCGACGGTCAGTGCGCCGTAGGTCGTGCCCTTGGTGCCAGGCACGGCGTAGACGGTCGGAGCCGCAAAGCCAGACTGCAGGTTGACGGCGTCGTTGACCCCGGTCATGCCGAACACGAAGAAGTTCTTATCGTCACGGAACACTTCGCCACGCACATTGAAGGCCAGGCTGTCGCTCTGCGCGTAAGACGCATAGGCGGCAAAGCCATAAGCGGTCGGCTTGTTGTAAGCGGCCACATCGTCGTGCACGAAATTGGCTTCACCGGTGATGGTCAGCTTGTCGTTTGCCTTCCAGATCGCCACCAGGTCACCGTAGTAGCGGTAAATACCGTTGGCGCCGGACAGGCCGAACGGATGCCCGGGGTTCTGGACGGGGTTTTCAGGACCGATATGCGTCAGCCCGAGCACGGTCAGGTTGCCGCCCATCAGGTTCAGGCCGATACCGCCCATGAATGCCGCGGCGCCGTTGTTGTCGCCGCGATTGATCTGCCAGGTGGTGTTCACGCCCGAATCGACGCCCGCGTACACATCGACGATATCGGTCGCGTGCACGGTCATCAGGCCGCCGGTGTGCTTCAGCGGCAGGCCGAAGTTGAAGATGTAGGAGTGGCTGTAGAACGGGTTGGTCGACGGATCGATCGTTTCCGCGCCCATCGGGGTCGAATACATGCCGACCTTGAAGTCGATACCGCCCTCGGTCATCCAGGGGGTGTGCAACAGCACATTGGCTTCGACGACGTCGCCCTGGATTCGGCTCTTGCCCTGGTTGCCAGACTGCACCCAGCGGGTATAGCGCGCATCCGTCCCGGCCAGGCCCTGAATCTTGAAGCCGAAATCGTAGCCGGTCGCCTTGGGATCAAGCGGACGGGTAATCGTCGCAAGCACTTGATTGAGCTGGAAATCGTTCGACTTGTCTGTGAACAACTGCCCGAAATTCACGCCGTTCTTGGGGCTGGCGGTATTGCCGAGGATGCCACCTTCGATCTGCAGGCCGAATTTCAGCGTGTCGCTCCAGGCCGCGGGCGCGGCAGGTGCGGCGGGGGCAGCGGCGGGTGCTTGGGCATAAGCCGGCATAAGGGCCGCGGTTGGCACGGTCGCTGCTGTTGCCAGCCACAGGGCTGAGCGGCGCGTGAAGGTACGCTTCATGGTCTTGAACTCCGGTATGGTAGTAACGGTCACCGCCGATAGTGTCGCTAGCTAATCAATCTGTCCGGTTTATGTAGCTCATGATCTGTCCGCTTCGTTCGTGCTTTGTGCCGGGCCATGGCCCGGCACAAAGCGGCTG
>CAIXEA010000011.1 GCA_903918315.1 uncultured Acetobacteraceae bacterium
CCGTGGTTGCTGACCCGCAGCGCATGGTGCAGGGAGATCGCGTGCGACTGGCCGCTCTGGTCATGTTCCGGGGCGACGACCCAGACTTCCCGCGCGCCGGTGGAGGCACCGGCGGTCGTCGCCCCGCGACCCCATCAGCGACCAGGACCCAGGCCATGACCCCCACTCTGCGCGACCGGATCGGCATCGATATCGGCCGCAAGCTGCGCCTGGAAGATGCGATCGAATGGGCCGCCCGGCATGATGTCGGCCTGATCGACGTCCAGCTCGACACCGGGGCAAATGCCGTCACGACCTTCGACGCGGCGCGGGCCCGCCCGGTCCGGGACGCCTGCGCCCGCCATGGCATCCAGCTCGGACTGCATACGCTCTCGGCGGTGAACGTGGCCGAATACGCGCCTTTGGTGGGGGAGGCGGTGGACGCCTATCTGAAGGCCTATATCGACGCCGCCGCCCTGCTGGGGGCGGGCTGGATCGTCGTGCATGCCGGGTTCCATTTCACCGCCGACATCCCGATGCGGATGCAGACCGGCCTGGACCGGCTGCGGCGCATGGTGGCCTACGCGGAAACCCGCGGCGCCCGCCTGCTGCTGGAAAACCTGAACAAGGAACCGCGCGATGCGGAGGTCCATTACCTCGCTGCCACGCTGGAGGAATGGCGCTGGTATTACGACCGGATCGACAGCCCCGCCTTCGGCCTGTCCTTCACCGCGAACCACGCGCATCTGGTGCCGGAGGGGGTGGACGGCTTCCTGGCCGCGATGCCGCTCGACCGTGTGGCGGAAGTGCGGTTGGCGGATTGCTTCCGCAATGGGATCGAGGAGCATCTGGTGCCCGGCCAGGGCGACTTCGACTTCCCGGGCCTGTTCGCCGCTCTGGAGACCCGAGGCTATCGTGGCCATTACACCAACGCCTTCGGTTCACTCGACGACATGCTCCGCGCGCGTGACCGCTTTGGCGCCTATGGACCCGGATCCGCCGCATAGGCGGTGACAGCCGGCGCGGGGCCGTTTATGCCCCGCTGATGCCGCCGCCCATCCCAACCACCCACGATCCGATCGACACCGCGATCATCATCGTCGGCGCGCAGCGGTCGGGCACGACCTGGCTGGGCAAGATTTTCGATAGCCACCCGGATGTGCTGTACCGGCATGAACCCGATGAGGCCCATCCGTTGCCCCCGAATGCCGCCCCGGAGGCGATCCGCGCCGGTGTCGCCGCCTGGGCGGCCGAGCGCGGCGCCCGCGCGGCGGGGAAGCGGCCGTTCTTCCGCAAGTCCTGGCAGCCGGCGCGGCTCCATTGGCTGCGCAATGCCATCGCGGCCGGTCTGGCCGCCGCGTCCCGGCTGCCGGTGATCGGGCGGGTGGCGGCGGGCGTGCCGCTGCCCGACTTTGTCCAGGCCGCCGGCCGCCCCCGGTTGCGATTCGTGCTCAAATCCGTGGCGCTGTGCCACTCCGTGGGGGATCTGGCGCGGGCGCTGCCGGACAGCCGGGTGGTGGTGATCCTGCGCCATCCCTGCGGCCAGGTTCATTCCGTGATGCGGGGCAACGCGCATCGGCGGTTCGATCTGCGGGCGGCTGGCACGGATATGCCCTATGATGAGGTCATGGCCCTGCGCGCCGCGGCGGAGCGCGGGATCGATGACGCCGGCTTTCAGGCGCTGGCGGACGCGGCCAAATATGCCTGGGGCTGGGTCGCCTTCAATGAGGCGGCCCTGGCCTCGGCGCGGGCACTGCCGAACGTCCGGACGATCCTGTATGAGGATTTGTGCGCCGCCCCGCAGGCGCAGGCGCGCGCGCTGTTCGCTTTCGCCGATCTGGGATGGGCGGCGCAGACGGGGGATTTCCAGGCGCGCAGCAGCAGCGGCGGGGATGCGGACAGTTATTACGCGGTGTTTCGCGACTCGGCGGACGCCGCGGAGCGTTGGCGGACCCGCATGCCGGCGGCGGATCAGCAGGCCGTGCGCGCGGTGGTCCGTCTGTCCTGGCTGGCGTCGCTTTGGCCCGACCTGGCGGCGCCATGATATCCGCGTGACAACTCAGACCGGCCGGGCCAGAATTGCCCCGTGAATGTTCTCGCGCCCCCCAAAGCCCGCCTGCCGATTGAGATCGTGCTCGATCTGATATGCCCGTGGTGTTACCTCGGCGTGCGCCGGCTGATGCGCACGATCCGCCGGCGGCCGGATCTGCTGTTCGATCTGACCTGGCGGCCGTTTCTGCTGAACCCGGACATGCCGCGGCTCGGCATGGCGCGGCCGGATTATGTGGTGCGCAAGTTCGGCGGGGAGGATCGGGCCCGCCGGCTCTACGCCTCCATCTCCGAGATCGGATTGGCGGAGGGTATCCAGTTCCGCTTCGATCGCATCCGCCGCACCCCGTCATCGGTCGATGCGCACCGTCTGGTTCGCCATGCCGCGCGGTTCGGGCGGGCGGACGGGATGGTCGAAGCCTTGTTCTCCGCCCATTTCACCGATGGGGCCGATATCGGCGACCACGGCGTGCTGATCGCCGTCGCGACGGCGTGCGGCCTCGATCCGCTGAGCGTGCGCCGCTACCTCATGAGTGATGAGGACGCCGATCTGGTGCATGGCGACAATCTGCGGGCCCACCGGCTGGGGATCAACGGCGTGCCCTGCTTCGTGATCGGGGAGCGTCACGCCATCGCCGGGGCTCAGGAACCGGAAGTGATCGAACGCCTGCTCGATGTCGCGGCGTTGGAGGCGTTGGAGGTTTAGCATCAGCGGGCTTTGAGTCCGCCGCGGTGACCGGCTAAACACCCTCTTATGCGTATCGCCGCCATCCTCGTCGCCGCCGGGTCCGGAAGCCGCTTCGGCGCACCGACCCCCAAACAGTTCCTCACCGTCGCCGGGCAGCCGGTGATCCGCCATGCCGCGCGGTCCCTGGCCGCGGAGGTCGCCTTGCTGCAGCCCGTTGGTGACGAGGCGGCCATCCGCGCCGCGCTGGACGGCCTGGCACATTTGCCGGTGGTGCCTGGCGGGGCCACCCGCCAGGACAGCGTCAAGGCCGGGCTGGAGGCGCTGGTGCCGCATGCCCCCGATGTCGTGCTGGTCCATGACGCCGCCCGGCCGGTGATCCCCGCCGGCACCGTCGCCGCCTTGCTGCGCGCGCTCGACCATGCCCCTGGCGCCATCCCGGGGATGCCGGTGGCCGATACGCTCAAGCGCGTCGCCGGCGATGCGATCGTCGCGACCGTCCCGCGGGACGGTCTGTATCGTGCCCAGACCCCGCAGGCCTTCCGCTTCGCAGCCCTGCTCGCCGCCCATCGGTCCGGGCTCATCGGCGCGACCGATGATGCGTCCTTGCTGGAAGCGGCGGGCCAGACGGTCGCGATCGTCGCGGGCTCGGACGACAACATCAAACTGACCTACCCCGAGGACCTCGCCCGGCTGGAGCGCATCATGACCGTGCCTTTATATCCGCGGACCGGCACCGGGTTCGACGTCCATGTCATACAGGCCGGCCGGCCGATGATCCTGTGCGGGGTCACGGTGCCGCATGACCAGGGCCTGGCCGGGCATTCCGACGCCGATGTCGGGATCCACGCGCTGTGCGACGCGATCTATGGCGCCCTGGCAGAGGGCGATATCGGCCGCCATTTCCCGCCGTCCGAGGCCAGCTGGAAGGACGCCGACAGCGCCCGCTTCCTGGCCCATGCCGCGTCCCGCATCGCCGCGCGCGGCGGGCGCCTGGCCAATGCCGATGTGACCCTGATCTGCGAACGCCCCAAGATCGCCCCGCACGCGGCGGCGATGATGGCGCGGCTGGCCCAGATCCTCGGCGTCGATACCGGCCGGATCTCGGTGAAGGCGACCACCACCGAAAAGCTCGGTTTCACCGGCCGCGGCGAAGGCATCGCCGCCCAGGCGGTGGCGACGGTTCTGCTCCCGGATTAGAGCATGATCGCCATAGGTGGAACCACGCGGCGGCGTGAATCATGCGATCAAACAAAGAGTTCTACAGCACGATTGGGTCAACTTGACCCAGTCGTGCTTTAAGGAGGTTTCCATGCGGCGTTTACGGTTCGCGATGGCGGTCACGGCTCTGATGGCCTTGGCCGGCTGCACGTCTGGCGGGGTGGCGACGCCGCCTTATCCGCCCGTGCCCGCGCCCCTGCCGGAAATCATGCCCAAACCCCCCGTGACCCCGGACGCGCTGATCTGGCAGCCCGGCCATTGGGACTGGAATGGCGCCGGTTATGTCTGGCAGCCCGGCCAATATGTGCCGGCCGCCGGTCATGGCGCCTGGTGGCAAACCGGCTGGTGGAGCCTGCGGAATGACGAATGGCGCTGGGAACCGGCGCATTGGGCGGGCGGCTGACGGCGGGGCTGCGTCACACATGCCCTTGCGGCACCCGGGGCCGGGGTGTTAGTGCCCCGCGCTAATCTTCGTAGGGGCCCCGCTTATGTCGTCCACCTTTGAGACGGTTGCCGGAATCATCGCCGATACCTGTGATATCGACCGTGACAAGATCACGTCCGAAAGCCATGCCATCAACGATCTGGGCATCGACAGCCTGGATTTCCTCGACGTCGCCTTCGCCATCGACAAGGCGTTCGGCATCAAGATGCCGCTGGAGCAATGGACCCAGGAAGTGAACGACTCGAAGGTCTCGTCCGACGAGTATTTCGTTCTGTGCAATCTCTGCACCAATATCGACAAGCTGGTGGCGGCGAAGTCGGCCTGATCCCATGCGCCTCGAATACTTCCAGATGGTGGATCGGATCGTCTCCCTCGATCCGGTCGCCCGCACCATCCGGATGGAGGGGCTGGTGCCCGAGCAAAGCCCGATCTTCGAGGGGCATTTCCCGGGCCATCCCATCCTGCCCGGTGTGCTGATGATCGAGACCATCGCCCAGACGGGCGGCTGGCTCGTGCTGGCGACGCTGCGCTTTGCCGCCATGCCCTTCCTGTTGCAGGTCAAGGAAGCCAAAATGCGGAGCTTCGTCGTCCCCGGCCAGCATCTGGAAACCGAGGCCCGCCTGATCCACGACGGATCAGGCTATGCGGTGATCGAGGGCAGTATCACGTCCGACGGCAAAAAAGTCGCGGACGCCGAAATCCGCTACCGCGTCGTCCCTTTCCCGAATGAGACCTTGCGCGCCCAGATGCTCGAAACGGCGCGGCGCATCGAAGTGCCGGAGGCGTATTTCCATGCCGCATGACCGCGACGCCCTGATCACCGGGGTCGGACTCGTTTCCTGCCTGGGGGAGGGCCTGGACGCCCACTGGGATGCCTTGAACGCATTCAGCCCGGTGCTGGACACGACCAGTTTCCCAGGCTTCCCGGTCCATCCCATGACCGCCCTCGCCCTCGATCGGCAGATCCCCAAACGCGGCGATCAGCGGCAGATGGAAGCCTGGCAGCGTATCGGCACCTATGCCGCCGGCGCCGCCCTCGATTCCGCCGGCGTGAAGGGCGACGCGGATCTGCTGTCACGCATGCACATGATTGTCGCGGCCGGCGGTGGTGAGCGGGACTATGCCGTTGATTCGGCCCTGCTGTCCGCTTTGCCGAAGGCGGAGAATCCGGGCGCATACCTGAATGAGCACCTGCTGAGCGACCTGCGGCCAACCCTGTTTCTGGCGCAGTTGTCCAATCTTCTGGCCGGCAATATCTCATTGGTGCACGGCGTCGTGGGCTCGTCGCGGACCTTCATGGGGGAGGAATCCGCGGGCGCGGATGCCGTCCGCATCGCCTGCGCGCGCATCGCGGCCGGGCAGGGGGACCTGTTCCTCGTCGGCGGTTCCTACAACGCGCAACGGCCCGATGTTCTCGTGCATTTCGAGATGGGGCGGCTGCTGTGGAAGCAGGATTTCGCCGGTGTCTGGCAGCGCCAGGAAGCCGGTGGCGGGCTCCTGCTGGGCTCCCTCGGATGTTTCCTGGTGATCGAAAGCCGGGCGCATGCGGCGGCCCGCGGCGCGGCCCCATTGGCCCGGATCGCCTCGGTGGCGACCGACCGGTGCCGGCGTGATGCCGGGGTTGCCACCGCCGTTGCCCGCCGCCAGATGGCGGCCTTGGACGGGACCTATGATGCCGCTGGCGCGGCGGTCATCTCCGGTGCCTCGGGCGCGGCCGCCGCGACGGTGGAGGAGCGGGCCTTCCTCGACACTCTCGGCCTGCCGGTGCGTGCGGGTGCGACCGCGCTTGGCCATAGTTTAGAACCGGCGTTTCCGGCCAGTGTGGCGCTCGCGGCGATGGCGCTGGCGCGCGGAACATTGTTCCCGCCGCTGGAACCGGCGGAAACCCCGATGACCGCACCGTTACGCGATGTCCTCGTCACTGGCTGGGGCCACTGGCGCGGCGAAGCGCTGGCCCACCTCACCGCGGAATAAGAGGCGAAGATGCAGGATACCGACCATCTTGGCAGGCCGATCATCGTCGTGACGGGGGTGGGGCTGATCACGTCGCTGGGGCAGGGGACGGACGCCAATTGGCGGGCCTTGACCGCCGGGAAATCCGGGATCCACCGCATCACCCGCTTCCCGGTCGATGGCATGAGGACCACCATGGCGGGAACCGTCGATTTCATTCCGGTCGCCGTGCCCTCCGCCCCCGCGATGTCCGAACGCCTGGCAGAACTGGTGATCGAGGAAGCCGTCACCCAGGCAGCCATCGGCCAGCCTGGCGATTTCCCCGGACCGCTGTTCCTGGCCCTGCCGCCGGTGGAGATGGAATGGCCGCAGCGCCTGGCGCTCGCCGCTGAATCCGGTGCGCGCGACACCGTCACCTATGATGATCTGCTCCGCGCGGCCGGGTCCGGCGATCATCATGCGTATTATGAGCGGTTCCTGTTCGCGTCTGTCGGCGAAAATCTGGCTTCGCGCTTCGGCACCAGGGGCACGCCGATCGCGACCTCGACCGCCTGCGCGTCGGGCGGCACCGCGATCCAGTTGGGGGTCGAGGCGATCCGCCGTGGCGAAACCGAATCAGCCCTGGTCGTCGGCACCGATGCCTCGGTGAACCCGGAGAGTCTGATCCGCTTCTCGCTGCTGTCGGCCCTGTCGACCCGCAATGACTCACCAGAAACCGCGTCGCGTCCCTTCGCCAAGGATCGCGATGGGTTCATCATGTCCGAAGGCGCCGGTGCGCTGGTGCTCGAAAGCCTGACCCATGCCCGGGCGCGCGGGGCGACCATCCTCGGTGTCATCGAAGGCTGTGGGGAGGCCGCGGATGGCTTCCATCGCACCCGGTCGTCGCCGGATGGCAAGCCGATCATCGCCTGCATGCGCAATGCCCTGGACGATGCCGGGCTGACCCCGGATGATGTCGGCTACATCAATGCCCATGGCACCAGCACGCCCGAGAACGACAAGATGGAATGGGTTGGCGTATCGGCGGTGTTTGGCGCGCGGGCGTCGTCGATTCCGATCTCCTCCAACAAATCGATGATCGGGCATACCTTGACCGCCGCGGGCGCGATCGAGGCGATCTTCACCCTGCTGACCGTCCGGCACGGCCTTCTGCCGCCGACGATCAACTACGACACGCCCGACCCCGCCGTGCCCGTCGATTGCGTGCCGAACGTGGCGCGGGCGGCGGTTGTGTCGCACGCGATTTCCAACTCATTCGGGTTTGGCGGGCAGAATGTGTGCGTGGTGATCGGGGCGGCGCCGGGGCGGTCATGACCCAGCCCCGCGCCCTCGTCATCGGCGGCCGGCGCGGCATTGGCGCCGCGGTCGTCGAAACCCTGGCTGAGCGCGGGTTCGCGGTCACCTACACCTATCGCACCGATCCGGGCACCTTCGATCCGGCCATCACCGGCCTGCCGCTCGACCTCGCGGATCGCGCCGGGGTGGAGGCGTTCGCGGTGGCGCAGGAGGACGCGCCCGCCTGGGATGCGCTGGTGCAGGTCGGCGGCACCACCTACGACGCGCTGGCGGCGATGATGGATCAGGGTGCGGCCGAGACGGTGATGCAGGTCAACTACTTCGCCTTCGCCCGCATCGCCCGCGCCGTGGTGCGCCCGATGATGCGGGCCCGGTCCGGGCGGATCGTGGCCATCGGATCGGTGATCGGGCAGATCGCCAGCCAGGGCAATGCCGCCTATGGCGCGACCAAGGCGGCGCTGCTGTCCTATGTCCGCAGCCTCGCGATCGAGAGCGCGAAGCGCGGCGTGACCGTGAATTATGTCGCGCCCGGCTTCGTCGATACCGAGATGATGGCCCCCTTCGCGGCCTATCGGGGCCCGACCGAGGGGCGGATCCCGGCGGGCCGCTTTGCCAGACCGAAAGAAATCGCGGCGGTGGTCGGTTTTTTGGTCAGCCCGGATGCCAGCTACGTGAATGGGGCCTATATTCCGGTGGACGGGGGCCTGACCGCCTCCGCTGGCATACCCCGTAGCTGATTGGATACCCCGCCATGAGCAACTCTTTGAACACCATGATCGAGGATTTCTGGCAAGCGCGTGAGCGCGGTGAGTATTTCCCGGCCGCCTATTTCGACAAGCTGACGCAGGATCAGGCCTACCGGATCCAGTTGGCCATCGTGGAACGCCGCGCCGATCGCGGGGAGTATCAGCTGGGCTGGAAGGTCGGCCTGACCTCGGAAGCCATCCAGCAGCAGTTTGGCTGTCATGAACCGGTGTTCGGCTGCATCCTCAGCAATGTCACGTCAGGTCACGAATTTTCCGCCTCCGAGCTGATCGCCCCGGGATTCGAGAGCGAACTGTGCATGCGCATCGAGCGTGATCTCCCGTCGGATGCGACCATTGAAGAGATCCGGCACGCGATCTCGGTCGTCTATCCGGCGCTGGAAATCATTGAAACGCGCGGCCCGTTCACCGAGCAGCTCGCCCTCGCACTGGCCGACAATGCGCAGCAGAAGACGGTCGTGATGGGGCAGGCAACCGGCTTGCCGCGTTCGCTGGAGATGCTGACCGCGACGGTGACCATCAACGGCGTGGAGGTCGCGAAGGGGTACGGCAAGGCGGTGCTGGGCAATCCCCTGAATTCGATCCACTGGCTGGTCCGCAAGCTGGCGGAATTCGGCTATTCGCTGAAGGCGGGCGACATCGTGATGACCGGCTCCTTCACCCGCCAGTTCCCCCTGGCGGCGGGTGACCGGGTGCGGGTCAGCTTCTCGGGCATCGGGGATGTCGAAATCTCGGTCAAGGTGTAGAAGCGCGGCGTCGATCCTCGTTTCGGAAGCACAGTTCGCCCCATGGCCCAGATTCGCGCGTTGCAATTGATCTCCGACCGGGTGCTGGACCTGGTGTCATGTGCCGCCCCGCCGCCGCCGGCGCCGGGGGAGGTGCAGATCCGGATCCGCTTCGTCGGTCTGAATCATATCGACGTCTGGGGCCTGCGTGGCATGGCCTTCGCCAAACGGCTGTATCCCTTGTCGGTGGGGGCGGAAGCGTCCGGCGAAATCCTCGCGGTTGGGGCGGGGGTTGTCGGCCTCACCCCGGGGGATCGCGTGGTGCCGTTCTCGGCGCTGACCTGCGGCGTCTGCCGGCAATGCCAGCGCGGGCGCGACAATCTGTGTGAGAATGTGGGCGGTGTGCGCGGTTTCCATGTGAATGGCTTCGGGCAGGAGATCACCAATCATCCCGCGCGCCTGGTGGTCAAGATCCCCGATGGCGTCGCCCTTGAAGACGCCGCCTGTGTCGCGGTCGCCTATTCCACGGTCGAACATATGCTGTTCGACAATGCCCAGCTGGAACCGGGGGAGACCGTGCTGGTGCATGCCGGCGGCTCGGGCATCGGCACCATCGCGATCAAGATCGCCAAATCCATCGGCTGCACGGTGATCACCACCGCCGGGTCCGATGAGAAATGCGCCCGCACCCTGGCCTTGGGCGCGGATCATGCCATCAATTACCGCACCGACCGGTTTGAGGGCGTGGTGCGCAAGCTGACGGGCAAGAAGGGCGTGGATGTGGTCTTCGAGCATGTCGGCGCCGACACCTGGGCGGGCTCGCTGCTGTCGATGAAGCGGGGCGGGCGGCTGGTGACCTGCGGCGCGACGTCAGGCCCCTCGGCGACAATGAATCTGATGCAGCTGTTCCAGCAGCAATATCGCATCATCGGCTCGTTCGGATCACCCTTGTCGGCCCTGACCCGGGCATTGGACCGCATCGCCTCGGGCGTGCGGCCGGTGATCGACACGGTCTACACGCTGGAAGAGTTCCGTGACGGCGTCGCCCGGCTGGAACATCGCGACGTGTTCGGCAAGCTGCTCGTCACGCTCTAGATGCGGCGTCAATTCGCGCTCTATGGCGACCGTATCCTCGGGCGTCTGGTCAAGTGGTCCATCCACCTGCTGCGCCGGGCCGATCCGGATCGGACCGCGGATTTTTGCGGCTGGCTGGCGCGGGCGGTGGGGCCGCTGCTGCCGGCGCATCGCATCGGGCGCGCCAATATCCAGGCGGCCTTTCCGGATCAGGATGCGGCCTGGGTCGAGAAGACCCTGAAAGAGGCGTGGGACAATCTCGGGCGGGTCGCGGGTGAATACGTGCATATGGCGCGTATCTGGGATTTCGACACGGCGAATCCCAATAGCGGGCGCATCCTGGCCGAGAATACGGATCTGTTTGAAACCCTGCGCGACGATGGTCAGCCCGCTTTATGCTTCGCGGCCCATCTGGCGAACTGGGAGCTGCCGGCCGTGGCCGCCGCCGCGCATGGCATGGCCTCCGCCGTGGTGTACCGGATGCCCAACAACAAGGCCGTCGCGCGGGAGATCACGCGCATCCGGGCGCCGTTGATGGGACGCCTGATCCGCACCCGGGCCCAGGCCGCGCTGCAGATGGCGGCGGCGCTGGAGGCGGGGGAGCATCTGGGCATGCTGGTGGATCAACATTTCTCGCGCGGGGTTGATGTCACCTTCTTCGGGCGGACCTGCAAGGCCAATCCCTCAGTGGCGCGCCTGGCCCGGCGTTTCGAATGCCCGGTCGTGGGCGTGCGGGTGGTGCGCACGCCCGATCGGCGGTTTCGCATCATGGGGGAGGGGCCCTTCGATCTGCCCAGGGACTCCGCGGGTCTGATCGATGTGCAGGCGGCCACGCAGATGATGACCAGCGTCGTCGAACGCTGGGTCCGGGACAATCCCGGCCAATATCTCTGGTTCCATCGCCGTTGGCGGTAAGGCGTAGGTGGTTTCCGACCCTACTTGGGTCCGGTTGGTGGCCTGTATGGGTTCGGTTTTGGAGGATCCATGCCTGACCTCGACCCGCCGCTTGTCATCGTGCCCGACCATATCGACCAGACCATCCAATCCGTCGCCCAGCTGCGCCAGGAGCATCACACGCGCGCGCCGCGGCTGCAGCGGATGATGGATGGTATCATCGCGCGTATGGCATCGCCGGAATTCCTGGTTATTGCCTCTTGCATCATCGCCGCCTGGATTGCCGCGAACCTGACGGTGTCCGCCTGGGGCTGGGTGGCGCTTGATCCCCCCCCTTTCGTCGGGTTGGCCAGCGCGATGGCTTTGGTTTCATTTTATGTCGTGCTGATGATCTTCGCGGCCCAGAACCGGGAGGATCAGCTGGCGCAGCACCGCGAATTGCTGATCATGGAACTGGCGATCGTCAGTGAACAGAAGATCGCCAAGGTGATCCAGCTTTTGGAAGAATCCCGGCGGGATAATCCCTTGATCAGGAATCGGGATGATTCGGAGGCTGAAGCCATGGCCCTGCCGGCGGACCCGCATTCGGTGTTGGGCGCCATCGCGGAGGCGCAGGGTCAGGCGCTGGCCTGACGCTGTCTCGGCCGATCCGGGCCGTTTGGCTTATTGTCCGATCAGGACCAATAAATAAACCGATTCTCAACGAATGAGTGCGACGGCCGCCTGTGGCAGAGGGCTGCCCGCCAGAAAGGCCATCTGCGCCTTACCGATCGCGCCGGCGTCTTCGTTCAGTTCCATGGTGGAGGCTTCTTGCAGAAGCTGAGGCAGCACGCGGCTAAATGCACCGCTATACTGGTCCAATGCGAAACCGGAAGTCATCAAAGCCAGGGCGAATACCGCGCAGCTGAGCTTGTGTTCTTGACGATACCGCATAGTGCCCCCGATCTTTCGAGAGACTTATATCAAATGAACGCGGGATTCCCAGAGGCTTTCTCTGTCGGGAATGAATTATGTTTCATAATATAATTATTTTTTAGACGATCTTTGTGAAAGTAAATCGTAGTAAAATCGCGATGGTCACTATGCCCGCACGCCGGCCCAGCCGCCGCCGGCGTCCAGGGCCCCTTGCAGCATCCAGGCCGCCGCCGCCCGATCCACCGCCTCCGCCCGGCGCTTGCGTGTCAGATCGGCCTCCCCCACGAGGAACCGGTTCACCGCCGCGCTGGACAGGCGCTCATCCCAGAGTGTGGCGGGCAAGCCCGTGGCCTCCGACAAGGCCAGGGTCCAGTCCTTGGCCGCCTGGGCGGCCGGGCCCGCGGTTCCATCCATCGACAGCGGGAGGCCGACAACCAGGCCGCCGGCGCCCTCCTTGCGGGCGATGGCCAGCACTTCGGCGGCGTTGACCTTCAACTTGCCCCGCTTCAACGCGCCATAGGGCGAGGCCACGGTCAGCAACACATCCGACAACGCCACGCCAATGGTCTTGCTGCCAGGGTCGAGCCCGATCAGCCGCTGTTCGCGGGTCAGGAGGGTTCGTAAGTCCGTCAGGTTGAAGAGCGCCATGCGCATCGGTATGGTCCGCGCCTTCCGTTCAGCCAAGGCAGAAAATCCATCATGTCGCTCGATCCCGCGACCATCCGCCGTATCGCCTCCCTCTCCCGCATCCGGGTGGAGGAGGATCAGGTGGAATCCCTGCAACACGAGCTCAATTCCATCCTCGGCTGGATCGAGCAACTCAATGAAGTGAACGTCGATGGCATCGAGCCGCTGACCGGCGGCGCCCAGATGGCCATGCGCATGCGCGATGACGTCGTCACCGATGGCGGCTATCCCGAGCAGATCCTGTCCAACGCCCCCGACCGCAACGGGGAATTTTTCGCGGTGCCGAAGGTGGTGGAATAATGGCCAACTCTGGATCCCTCACCGATCTGACCATCGCCGAGGCCCGGGACGGGCTGCGCGCCGGCCGCTTCTCCGCCGTGGACCTGACCATGGCGCATCTGCATGCGATCGAGGCGTTGAACCCGCGCCTGAACGCCTTCATCACCGTCAGCCACTCCAAGGCGCTGGCGCAGGCCCAGGCCGCCGACGCGGCGCTGGCCAAGGGCGACTATGGGGCGCTGACCGGCATCCCGCTGGCGATCAAGGACCTGTTCTGCACCGCCGGCATCCGCACCACCGCCGCCAGCCGCATCCTGGAACCCTTCGTGCCGCCTTATGAAAGCACGGTCACCGCGAACCTGCTGCGTGATGGCGCGGTGTTCCTGGGCAAGGCGAACCTTGATGAATTCGCGATGGGTTCGTCCAACATGACCTCGGCCTTCGGACCGGTGGAAAACCCTTGGAAGCGGCTGCAGGACCAGGACGCGGTGCTGGTGCCCGGCGGCTCCTCCGGCGGGTCCGCCGCGGCCGTGGCGGCACGGCTGGCGATGGGGGCCACGGGCACCGATACCGGCGGCTCGATCCGCCAGCCGGCGGCCTTCTGCGGCCTGGTCGGGGTGAAGCCGAGCTACGGCCGCTGCTCCCGCTGGGGGGTGGTGGCCTTTGCCAGTTCGCTCGACCATCCCGGCCCCTTCGCCCGCACCGTCCAGGACAGCGCCATCATGCTCGGGTCCATGGCCGGATTCGACCCCAAGGACTCCACCAGCGCCGAACGCCCGGTGCCGGACTACGAAGCCGCCTGCAAGCGCGGGGTCAAAGGCCTGCGCATCGGTGTGCCCAGGGAATACCGCGCCGACGGCATGCCGGCGGAGATCGAGGCGCTGTGGCAGCAAGGCCTGACCTGGCTCCGGGAGGCAGGGGCGGAGATCGTCGATGTCTCCCTCCCACACACCAAATACGGGCTGGCGACCTATTATATCGTCGCGCCGGCGGAGGCATCGTCCAACCTCGCCCGCTATGACGGCGTGCGCTTCGGCCTGCGGAAAGACGGCGGCGAACTGGCCGAGATGTACGGCAACACCCGCGCCGCCGGCTTCGGACCCGAAGTCCGCCGCCGCATCATGATCGGCACCTACGTCCTGTCGGCGGGCTATTATGATGCGTATTACCTGCGGGCGCAGAAAATCCGCGCGCTCATCCTGCGCGATTTCAACGATGTCTTCGCCCAGGTCGATGCCCTGCTGACCCCGACGGCGCCGAACGCGGCGTTTGCGCAGGGGGAGAATATGGACGACCCGATCAAGATGTATCTGAACGACGTCTTCACCGTCGGCGCCAATCTGGCCGGGGTGCCGGCGATTTCGGTTCCCGCCGGGCTGGATGCGAATGGCCTGCCACTGGGCCTGCAGATCATCGGGAAGGCCTTCGACGAGGAAACCGTCTTCGCGGTCTCCGCCGCGATCGAGCGCGCGGCGGGCTTCACCGCCCTGCCACAAATCCGCGCGGGCCAATGACCATGGGAAACCGTTTGGCCGGCAAGGTCGCGATCGTAACCGGCGCGGCCTCCCGCGGGGAGGGTGTCGGCAACGGCGCCGCGACCGCGATCCTCTTCGCGCGGGAGGGTGCGAAGGTCGTGCTCGTCAACCGCGACCCGGCGCGGGGGGAGGCTCTGGCCGAACAGATCCGGGCCGAGGGCGGTCAAGCGGTGGCCTTCGCCGCCGATGTCTCCGACCAGGCCGGCGCGGAGGCCATGGCGGGGTTTGCCATGGACCGCTTCGGCCGGTTGGATATCCTTCACAACAATGTCGGTATCGGCAGCGCCGGCACGCCGGAGACGCTGGATCTGGCGGAATGGAACGCGGTGTTCCAGGCCAACCTGACCTCGCTGCTCATGAGCTGCAAAGCCTGCCTGCCGCGGATGCGCCAAAGCGGGGGCGGCGCGATCATCAACGTCTCCTCCACCGCCGGGGCCATCGGCCTGTCTGGCACATCGGGCGCGGTGGCCTATGCGACGACCAAAGCGGGGATGCACGGCTTCACGCTGTCGATCGCCGCCGATTACGCGGCGCACGGCATCCGCGCCAATGGCCTGGTGGTGGGCACGGTGCACACGCCCATGGTCGCGCGCCTGGGCGAAGCCGGGCGGGAGCGGCGGCGCCTGTCGGTCCCGTTGCAGACCGAAGGCACGGGTTGGGATGTCGCCCATGCGGCGGTGTTCCTGGCCAGCGACGAATCGCGCTGGATCACAGGGGTGATGCTGCCGATCGATGGCGGATTTCTGGCGGTGAGGCCGTGGCCGCGGTGAGGGGACGGACAGCGCCCACCGTCCTCCCCGGCGCTGGCCCGGGGACCGGTTTCGGCAGCACCAAAGGCGCACGATTCCAAAGGGAATGGCAATGACGATATATGCGATTGAAGGCAGCACGGGTCCCTGGGAAGTCGTGGTGGGCCTGGAAGTCCACGCCCAGGTGATCAGCAACGCGAAACTGTTCAGCGGCTCCGCCACCACGTTCGGGGCGGAGCCCAACACGCAGGTCAGCTTCGTTGACGCGGCCTTCCCGGGCATGCTGCCGGTGATCAACCGGGAGGCGGTGGCCCAGGCGGTGCGCACCGGCCTCGGGCTGAACGCGGTGATCCACAAGGTCAGCCGCTTCGACCGCAAGAACTATTTCTACGCCGATCTGCCGCAGGGCTATCAGATCAGCCAGTTCGAGCATCCGATCGTCGGCACCGGCGTCATCGAGGTTGAACTGTCGGACGGTTCCACGAAATCCATCGGCGTCACCCGCCTGCATCTGGAACAGGACGCCGGCAAGTCGCTGCACGACCAGCATCCGACCAAGACCTTCATCGACCTCAATCGCTCTGGCGTCGCGCTGATGGAAATCGTGTCGGAGCCCGATATTCGTTCACCGGAGGAAGCGGGCGCCTATCTGCGCAAGCTGCGGTCCATCCTGCGCTACCTCGGCACCTGCGACGGCAACATGGAAGAAGGGTCCATGCGCGCGGATGTCAACGTCTCGGTGCGCAAACATGGCGAACCGTATCGCACGCGGTGCGAGGTCAAGAACGTCAACTCCATCCGGTTCGTGATGCAGGCGGTGGAGGCAGAGGCCGCACGCCAGGTCGAGGTTTGGGAGAGCGGCGGCACGGTGGTGCAGGAAACCCGCCTGTTCGACAGCAACCGCGGCATCACCCGGCCGATGCGGTCCAAGGAAGACGCGCATGATTACCGCTATTTCCCGGACCCCGACCTGCTGCCGTTGGTGCTGGATGAGGATTGGATCGCCGGTCTGAAAGCGGCGCTGCCCGAACTGCCGGACGCCAAGCAGGCCCGGTTCAGGGCCGAATACGGCCTGACTCCCTACGACGCCGGCGTGCTGGTGGCCGAAAAAGCGACGGCGGCGTTCTTCGAAACCGTCGCCAGGGGCCGCGATGCCAAGATCGCCGCCAACTGGGTGACCGGCGATTTCTTCGCCGCGCTGAACCGGACCGGGGCCACGATCGAGACCTCCCCCGTGAGCGCGGACAATCTCGGCGCGCTGCTGGACCTGATGGCGGATAAAACCATCAACGGCCGCATCGCCAAGGACGTGTTCGAGGCGATGGTGGAAACCGGCAAGACCCCCGCCGAAATCGTCGAGGAAAGGGGCCTCAGGCAGGTCACCGACACCAGCGCGATCGACGCCGCGGCGGCCGCCATTCTCGCGGCCAACCCGGACAAGGTGGCGGATTACCGGTCCGGCAAGGACAAGCTGTTCGGATTCTTCGTCGGTCAGACGATGAAGGCGATGGCCGGGAAGGGGAACCCGGCTTTGATCAATGAGACGCTGAAGCGGCTGCTTGGTTAGATGTTACGCATACAGTAGTGTTCCGCCAGGCAGGGAGCAGGCCAGACCTTTTGATCTGGCCCTTCTCCCTTAGCGTTTCACAATGATCTTGACAACGAAAGTCAGTATCACGATGATCCGCTTCGGAAGCTTGAGATGGGTTGTTGACATCTCTTGTCTCCTTGCCTGGTGAACGGCGGTCGGACCATCCGGCCGCCGTCTTCCGTTTAAGGCCTGAATGGTTGAGAAACGGTTAACAGAATTGAAAAAGGTACGGTTTGACCTTCGCCGGCCCGAACCGGGCGGAACGCTCGCCCGCGTTCCCACACGATCAACGCGACGTGACGGTGTTGCACCATGGCCGAGACCGTCACCGCCCTGTATGCTCAACCGAACACCATCGGATGAGGATCTCATTATGCTCGCTCCCAAACCGCCGACATGGGTCGGGGACTTCAAGGCGTTCATCATGCGCGGCAATGTGGTCGACCTCGCGGTCGGTATCATCATTGGCGCCGCCTTCACCGGTGTTGTCGGCAGCCTGGTCAAGGACGTCATCAACCCGCTGATCGGGCTGCTGACCGGTGGGGTCGATTTCTCCAACGTCTTTGTCGCCCTGAACGGCCAGCATTATGCGACGTTGGAGGAGGCTAAGAAGGCCGCCGCGCCGACGGTGAACATCGGTCTGTTCCTCAATGCGATCATTCAGTTCGTGATCGTCAGCTTCTCGGTCTTCTGGCTGGTGCGGGTGCTGACGCATCTCAAGGTGCGCGAGGATGCCGCGCCCGCGGCCCCGCCGGCGCCGTCCAAGAGTGAGGTCCTTCTGGAGGAAATCCGCGATCTTCTGAAAGCCCGGTCCGAGCAGGGCTGATGATCCCGGTCTCGGTCGTCACCGGGTTCCTCGGCAGCGGCAAGACCACGCTCATCGGCCGTATTCTGCGTGATCCCGGCTTCAATCGCACCGCCGTCATCGTCAACGAGTTCGGCGAGATCGGTCTGGATCACGATCTGATCGCCAGCAGCGACGAAACCTTGCTGGCCCTTACGACCGGCTGCCTCTGCTGTGCCGTGCGCGGCGATCTGGTGGAGACATTGCTCGACCTGCGCCGCCGCCGGGCTGCCGGGTCCGCTGTGTTTGATCGGGTGTTGATCGAAACCTCGGGCCTGGCCGATCCGGCACCGATTCTGCACGCGCTGATGACGGATGGCGGGGTGACGGAAGCGTTCGTCATCGATGGCGTGGTGACGGTGGTCGATGCCATGCACGGTGACGCCGCCCTCGACAGTCATCCCGAGGCCCGGCGCCAGGCGGCCCTGGCCGATCGGCTGGTGATCAGCAAGTTGGATGTGGTTGGGGATAATGCGGCGCTGATGGCGCGTCTCGCGGCGCTGAATCCGGGCGCCGATATCATTCCGGCCGCGGCGGTGACGGCGGCGTCGTGCTTCGCCCCCTCCGACCCCGAGGCGCGGGCCTTGCGTTTGGCGTCGGTGCCGGACCAGCGGGGTGGCGCCCCCTTTTCGACGGCGCGGCACACCGACGGGATCGAAACGTTCAGCCTGGTCCGGGACAGGCCGGTGCCGGCCTTGGCCCTGACGATGCTGTTGCAGGCTCTGACCGAACATTGCGGGTCACGGTTGCTGCGGGTGAAGGGGCTGGTGGAGGTGGCGGAAATGCCCGGCCAACCGGCGGTCATCCATGGCGTGCAGCATGTCTTCACACCGCCGTCGTTTCTGCCGCGGTGGCCGTCAGCGGATCATTCCACGCGGATGGTCTTTATCGCGCGCGATGTCCCACGGTATTTCCCCGCCCGTTTGCTGGCGGCGATTGAGGCGGAAGTGTTGGACACCACGGTTCGGTGATCGCGCCCCCACCCTCAACCCCCACCCTGACCCCCGGGCTGCCCGGGTACTGGCCCCAGGCGCGCCAGGATCGTACACTTTCCGGCAAGAACGGGAGGATGACCATGCGAAGACGTAGCCTCATGCTGGCCGCCGCCGCCGCCCCGCTGGCGCGCCCGGCGCTGGGCGGGGCCTCATCGACCCTGCGTTTCGTGCCGCAATCGCCCTTGGCCAGCCTCGATCCGGTCTGGACCAGTGCCATGACGACCCGCAACGTCGGGTTCATGATCTATGACGTGCTGTTCGGGCGCGATGAGACCATGACCCCAAAGCCGCAAATGCTCGCGGGCTACACGATCGAGGATGACGGCAAGCGCTGGGTGATGACGCTGCGGCCGGATCAGTGGTTTCACGATGGGGAGCCAGTACTGGCCCGTGACTGCGTGGCATCCCTGAAGCGCTGGATGCAGCGCGATCCCGGTGGCGCCACCCTGGCCGCGCGGCTGGACGCGATCGAGGTGACCAATGACCGCACGTTCACCATCCGCCTCAAGAAACCCTTTCCCGCATTGCCGACGCTGCTGTCGAAGTTTCAGACCGCGGCGATCATGGTGCCCCAGCGCATCGCCGAGGGCACCGATCCTTTCAAGCAGATGACGGAGAGTATCGGCAGCGGGCCGTTCCGCTTCCTGCCCGATGAATATGTCATCGGCAGCCACGCCGCGATGGCGCGGTTCGATCGATACGTACCCCGCGACGAACCCGCCAGCTTCACCGCCGGCGGGCACCGGGTGCTGGTCGATCGGGTTGAATGGAAAATGATTCCCGACGCCGCCACCGCCGCCAATGCCCTGATCACGGGGGAGGTGGATTGGCTGGAAATGCCGATGCCCGATCTGCTGCCCATGCTGAAGAAGGCACCCAATGTCGTCCTCGGTCGGCTCGACGAATGGGGCTTCATCAGCCAGCTCCGTCCCAACCATCTCAATCCGCCGACGAACCAGGTGCTGTTCCGCCGGGCCCTGCTGGCCGCGATCAATCAGCGGGAGGTGATGGATGGTATGATGGGCGGTGACCCCGAGGGAACCGTCGTCCCGCAGGGATATCTGACCACCGGCAAGCCCGAGGTCGATCGCGCCGGCATCGAAGCGCTGACAACCCCCAAGAGCACCGAGGCGGTGAAGGCGATGCTGGCGGAGTCGGGTTACAAGGGTGAGAAGATCGTCCTGCTGCATACCTCCGACCAGCCTTTCTACAATGCCGCCACCCTGGTCGTCGCCGATGCGCTCACCCGGGTCGGGATCAATATTGACGACCAGGTGATGGACTGGGGCACGGTGTTGCAACGCCGGGCGAGCAAGAACCCGCTCGATAAAGGCGGCTGGTCGCTGTTTGTCAGCGTCACCCCGGTGCCGGAATACCGCGATCCCCTGCTGGGTTCCCTGCTGCGGGGCAACGGCAAGGATGCCTGGATCGGATGGCCGGACAATCCGCGGATCGAAGCGGCCTATAACACCTGGCTCGATACCGCGGACGAGGCGGAAAAGACCCGGCTGGAGCGGGAGATTCAGCTGGCGGCGTTCGACGCCGTGCCGTTCATCCCGCTCGGCCGTTATATGCCGCGCGCGGCCTGGGCCAAAGGTGTCAGCCACCCGCTGAAGGGGCCGGCGCCGGTGTTCTGGAATGTCAGCAAGGATGAGAAATAGGCATTAACCCCGGGTCTTGTACCACGGCACCGGCATGCCGGCTGTCCGGGTGCGCAGCGTATAGACCGAGGTGCTCGCGGTCAGCATCAGGGTGCGCAGGTCCGGCCCGCCAAAGGCGATATTGGCGCAGACTTCGGGCGTTTCGATGATGCCGATCCGGCGGCCGTCGGGAGTGAACACCCAGACACCGGTGGCGCCGGTGCAATAGACCCGGCCCAGCTGATCCACTTTCATCCCATCCGGCACGCCGTTGGTGGCGTCGATGGACATGTCGGCGAATATCCGCCGGCGCAGCATCTGGCCCGCGGCGTCCAGTTCGATCGCGTGGATATACTGCGTCCAGCGTGTGTTGGCGACGTAGAGGGTCTTTCGTCCGGCGAGAGCGCCAGGCCATTGGGATATTCGACCCAGGCAACCCGATGGCACGCCCCGTCCGGGGTCAGCCGGTAGACGGCGCCCTCACCCACATCGCGGTTCCGGATGGGCACGCGCAGCGCCGGATCGGTAAAAAACAGCGTGCCATCGCTGCGGCAGATGACGTCATTCGGGCGATTCAGCCGCTGACCCTCGTGCTGATCGAGCAGGATGGTGACGGCGCCATCCGCCTCGGTGCGGGTCAGGCGGCGGCTGTCGCCCTCGCAGTTGATCAGACGCCCTTGCAGATCGAAGGTCGTGCCGTTGCCGCCGCCGGTGACACGGACCAGTTCATGTTTATGGCCAGGTTCAATGCGGAACAGCTTGTTGTCTCGGACATCGACGAAATAGAAGAACCCATCGGGGTGCCAGACCGGCCCCTCGGTGAAGACAAAGCCGCCGGCAATTTTGTCGAAGACAGTTGTTTCCAGAATGTCGTCGAGCGTTTCCATGGTAATTCTTCCCCCGGCCCGGTTGGGCGTCACCGTGATAAAATGATACTTGGTTATAAAGCAGTATGCGAGGCCAATCACCATCGGCGCCCCGCCTCTGGTTCGACCCGGCGGCAATCCGCTATAATACGATCACAGCCAGGAGACTGACGGATGGAACTGATCGATCTGAGCCGAGAGCTCTTTCACCGCACCCAGGCGCATCCGTCGCATCCGCCCGTCATCATCACCGTCTGGGGCGATCATTCAGAAAAGAAGGTCGCCGGGAACACGGTCTTTACGTCGAAGGCCTTGTCACTGGCGATGTCGGATCACGCTGGCACGCATGTCGACGCGCCCGTGCATTTCGATCCACGGCCAGGGGCGGCCTCGATCGACGAAATGCCGCTGGAGAAATTCTATACGTCGGCCATCTGCCTCGACCTGTCGCATGTGCCGCTCAAGGGCGCGGTGACGGTGCCGGAGATGGAAGCCGCGCTCGCTGCCTCCGGCCAGGAGATCAGGCCTGGCGACACGGTGCTGCTGTATATGGCGACCAATGAGCGGCTGCTGGGCAAGCCGGGCTATCTGCATGATTTTCCGGGTCTGGCGCTTGAATCCGTGCACTGGCTGGCCGATCGCGGTATCGGCATGTTTGGGGTCGAGGCGATCAGTCCCGCGCCGGAAGGCGAACTGAATTTCCAGGCCCACATGGCCTGCGCCGAACGGGGCATCACCCATATCGAATGCCTGGCCAATCTCGAAAAGCTCATCGGCCGCGGCCGGTTCCGCTTCATCGGGTTCCCCCTCAGGATCCGCGGCGGCACCGCGAGCCCGATTCGCGCGGTCGCGCTGTTCGACTGAATGCAGATCGAGGTCAAAGTCGCGATCACCATCCGCCGATCACGGGCGGACATCGCTGAGGTGATGTTCGATCCGCTGCTGGCCCCGGCCTGGATGGGCGATGTCATGTATTCAGAGGTATCCGCCCCCGCCGCCGTGCCGGTCGGGGGCACCTTTGAGTGGGTGCGCGTCTTCGCGGGCAATGAAATGACGGAAGTGGTGGAAGTGCTGGAACGCAAGCCCAACGTCACCCTGTCCTGGCGCACCCGCGGCAGCCTGCGCACCACGATCCGCTTCGCGCTGGAGGGCATTCCCGAAGGCGCGGTGGTGCGGTGCTGGACGAAGGTGGAAGTCAGCGGATTCTGGTGGCTGCTGCTGCCGGTCCTGTCCACGATGCTCAAACGTGCCATGACCCGCGATCTGCGTGACCTCAAGCAGTTCATGGAATCGGGCGAATATCGGACCTGGTGGCTGGAGAACGGCAGCACCCTCTGACCCCTTGTGTCAGCGCAGATCCAGCCGGAGCATCGAATGATCCGATAGCCCGGCCTCCCGCACGGTATGGACGTAGCCGATATCGGCGGTGCGGCGCGCGATGCGGGGGGAGGCGAAGGCGTGGTCGATCCGGAACCCGTTGCGGCGGTGGCTATACCAGCTGAACTCCCGCCCCTCCGGATAGCGGTCGCGCCACAGGTCGCGGAACCCCGCCTCCTGCACGGTATCCATGAACCGGGCGGTGACGTCGAAACTGCCGGGTTCGTCGACAAAGGCGCGGCAGGTGTTGAAATCACCGATGGCGACGGCGGAGGTTTGCGTGCGCTGCGACAGGGACGCGATCAATGCCTCCCAATAAGGGATCTTGGCGCGCAGATTGGGCATGTAGACACCAATCAGGTGCACGCGGCCGATGCTTGTGTGCAACAGGCGCCAGGGCTCCGGCAGCGTGGAGCTGATCGGTCCGTGCTCGCGGATCGGGCGCTTGGAGGCGATCAGCACGCCGTTGCGCCCGGGCGGCGGGCGGTGCGCGGTCAACCAGCGATAGCCCAGGTCCGCCAGGGCGTCCCGCAATGGCGGGCCGGACGGACCATCGCGGTATTCGGTCAGCACCAGCACGTCGGCCGCCTGCTCCGCCAAGGCCGCGGCGATGCGGGGGACGCGTGCGCCCCCGCCGGCGCGGATGTTCCAGGTGACGATGCGCAGCGTCACACCGCCGTCCGCCCGCCATCGACGAACAGATTGACCCCGTTGATATAGCGCCCGGCGTCGGAGCACAGCAGCATCGCCGCGCCCGTCAGATCGTCGGGCGTGCCCAGCCGGCCGGCGGGGATGCGCTGGATGATGCCCGCGGCCTCGGTCTGCATCTGCACCTTGTTGCGCGCGGTCAGGATCGCCCCAGGGGCGAGGTTGTTCACCGTCACGCCCTGACCGCCGAATTGCCGCGCCAGGCTGAGGGTCCAGTTCAACTGGGCAGCCTTGGTGCCGGCATAGACCAGCATGGCGGGGTGTGGACGTTCCTGCTGCACGCTGCCGATGGTCACCACCCGGCCCCAGCCGCGTTCGGCCATCGGCGGGACCAGGGCCTGCAGCAATTCCATCGTGGTGCGCAGGTTGACCGCGATCTGCCGATCGAACCGGTCGCGGGTGATGGTGCGGAAATCCTCCACCAGCTCGATGGAGGCATTCAGCACCAGAATGTCGATCGGGGCCCAGGCGGTCACACAGGCGGCGAGGTGGTGGCCGGCATCGTCGAGGGCGAAATCCTGCCCGAAGGCCGCCGCCTGTCCGCCCATGGCGTGGATTTCGGCAACGACGGCGCTGGCGTCGGCGGCTTCCTCCGCCGTGCCGGCGTGATGCACCGCGACCCGTGCACCCGCCCCGGCCAGGCCCAACGCGATGGCACGGCCGATTTCCCGGCGGGCTCCGGTCACCAGAGCGGTGCGCCCGGTCAGGCGGAAGGTGGCGAAGGGATCGGACATGGATGGGCTCCTGCTTGGCGTTTGCCGTCACTCTGGACGGGATCGGATCGCTCGGCCAGGATCGGGCTATTGAAACACAAGGAAACCATCATGGCGCGCGTTCCCTATCTGGAAGTCTCCGACCTCGCGGAGGAGGATAAAGACCTGCTGAAGCGGCCGATCTGGCTGTTCAAGGCGCTGGTGAATTCGCCCAAGGCGGCGCGGGCGTTTTCGGGCCTGGGGCAATATATCCGCTATGGCAGCAAACTCGACTCCCGCCTGCGCGAACTCGCCATTCTCCAGGTCGGCTGGCTGGCGAAGTCGCCCTATGAATGGTCGCATCATGTGAAGCTCGGGCATGATTTTGGCGTCACCGATGCCGATGTGCAGGCGCTGATCGACGACACCGATGGCAAGCCCACGAACCTGGACGCGATGTCGCTGCTGGTGCTGAAAGCGGCGCGGGAGATCACCGCCGGTGGCGAAATGACCGCCGAGACCTTCGCCGCCGTGCAGGCCGCATTGGGCAACGAGCTGGCGGTGGATCTGACGCTGACGATCGCGTTCTACAACGCGGTGGTGCGGGTGCTGGGCACGCTCAAGATCGATGTCGAGCCGGATTACCAGCCCTATCTGGATCAGTTCCCGCTGCGTCCGTAACGGCGCAGTGTTTCCTCCACCGTCTGGCGGGATGGTGGAGGAAGCCGGATCAAATCACCCCGTCGGCTTTCAGGCGCGCCAGCTCCGTGCCCGACAGGCCCAGCCATTCGCCATAGACCGCTTCGTTATGTTCACCCACATGCGGGCTTAATGTGGTGGGCACTTTGTCGGTCCCGTGGAAGCGCAGGGCGCTGTTGGGGACGACGATCGGATAATCGTAGTCGTAATGATCCACCCATTCCAGGGTGCCGCGGCCGTGCATGTGCGGGTCGTTCATGACCTCTTCGATGTCGCGGACGGGGGCGCAGGGGACCTTGGCCTTGCTGGTGGCGGCGAAGATGGTGGCGCGGGTATTGGCATTGGTCCAGGCGTTCACCACCGCTTCCGTCTGGTCGTAATTTGCCACCCGGGCGGTGTTGGTCAGGAACCGGGGATCGTCCTTCAAATCCTCCCGCCCCATGGCGCGCAGCAGGTTCTGCCACTGGTTTTCCGTCACCAGAATGATCGCCACATGGCCATCGGCGGCTTTGTAGACATTGTACGGTGCGCGGTTGTGGTTGGCGAAGGCATTGCCGGTGCGCGGCGGGATGGTGCGTCCGGCGCGATGATACTGATCCAAAACGGTGGCGAGGCAGGGATACACCGCCTCCACCATGGCCACCTCGACAAGCCGGCCGATGCCCGTGCGTTCGCGTTCCAACAGGCCGGTCATGAGCGCGCCATAGAGATGCGCGCCGCCGAGGATATCGACATAGGGCGCGCCGGTCCGCAGCGGCGGGCCGTCGGCGTAGCCGGTGGTGCTCATGACGCCCGACGCCGCCTGCACGGTGAAATCCATCGCGAGGTTATCGCGATCCGGTCCCGACAGGCCGAACCCGGTGGCGGAGGCATAGACCATGCGCGGATTGATCTCGTGCAGCACCGAGAACCCGACGCCGAGACGGTCCATCACCCCGGGCGCATAATTCTCCACCAGCGCATCGGCTTTCAGGACCAGCTTGCGCAGGATCGCCTTCCCTTCCTCGGCTTTCAGATTGAGCGTGATGCCGCGCTTATTGGCGTTCAGCATCGCCACGGGCATGGAGGTTTCCTTGCCCGGCGGCGCCATCAGCCGCAGGCTTTCGCCGCCCGGCGGCTCGATCTTGATGACATCGGCGCCGGCCTTGGCCGCCATCATGGTGGCGTAGGGCCCCTGATAGAACTGCGTGAAATCAAGGATGGTGTATCCCGCCAAAGGCACGTTCAACATGGCTCAGATCACTCCGTCATTTCGTAACGAATCCAGTTCTGCCTGGGACAGGCCGAGCCAGCCGCCATATACCTCATCATTATGCTGACCGATCCGCGGGCTTGGCCGCGTCGGCGCCACGTCCTGGCCGTGCAGACGCAGCGGCGTCGTTGGCATCACGACATGGCCGAGGTCGGGGTGATCGATCCATTCCAGCATGCCGCGGCCGTGCATGTGTTCATCGCGCATCACTTCGGTCACATCGCGCACCGGGGCGAGCGGAATACGGTGCTTCTGCGCCTGGGCAACGGCTTCGTCCTTGGTCAAAGACCCGGTCCAGGCGCCGACGATGGCATTGACTTCCTCAGCATGGGCGGAACGGTCGTGCATGGTGCGGTAGCGCGGATCCTGCTTGAGTTCCGGCTTGCCGGCGGCGTCGAGGATATTATGCCAATGGCCTTCCGTGCCGGTATGGATGGCGACGAAACCATCCTTGGCGGGGTAGACACCGAACGGCGCGATGGCGCCGGTGCCCTCATTGCCGGTGCGGCCAGGAACCTTGCCGGTTCGATTATATTGCTCCAGCGATCCCGCGAGGGTGTAGTAAACCGCTTCCTGCATCGCGATTTCAACCAGGCAGCCCTTGCCGCTACGATGGCGCTCATGCAGCGCGGTCAGAATGCCACCGTAGAGATGCGTCCCGCCCATGAAGTCAGCGACCGTCACACCCGCGCGCACCGGCGGGCCGCCGGCGAAACCGGTGATGCTCATGATCCCCGACGCGGCCTGCACCGTCATATCCATGGCCAGATTGTCGCGGCTCGGCCCGCTGAGGCCGTAGCCGGTGCCGGAGGCATAGATCAGGCGCGGATTGATCGCGCGCAGCACCTCATAGCCAACGCCGAGACGGTCCATCGCGCCGGGGCCGAAATTTTCCAGCAGTACGTCGGCGCGCCTGACCATGTCGAACAGCAGCGCCCGGCCTCGTTCGGTTTTCAGATTGAGCGTGATGGCGCGTTTGTTGGCGTTCAGCATGGCGAACGACATGGTTGTCTTGGCGCCGGGCGGCGTTCGATGGCGCAACGGCTCCCCGCGCGGCGGCTCGATCTTGATGACATTGGCGCCGGCCTTCGCCATCAGAACGGTGGCGTAGGAGCCTTGGAAAATCTGGCCGAAGTCGAGCACGGTGATGTCGGAAAGGGGCATGGACATGAGGATTATAGGGTCCTTATTAGGAATAACTGATCGTGCACGATTTCGACCGCTTTCAGCGCCCTTTGAACACCGGCCTGCGGCGTTCCCGCCAGGCCTGGTGGCTTTCGGCCTTGTCCTCGGTCATTTCCAGAACGGCGAAGCGGTAGAGATCGCCGAGCACGGCCTCCGATAGTGGGCTGTCGTAACCGGATCGGAGCGACTCTTTCGTGACCCGGGCGGCCAATGGCGGTTGATCCGCGATATGCAGCGCGACCTCCATCGCTTTGTCCAGCAGCTTGTCCGGCGGCACCAGCCATTGCGCGAGGCCGATGCGGAACGCTTCCTCGGCTTGCAGCGGGAAGCCGTAGGCCAGCCGCATGGCCATGCCCTTGCCGACCCAGCGGGCGACGCGAATGGTGCCGCCCTGGGCGGGCATGATGCCGAGGCGGCTTTGCGGCAGGCGCCACTCCGCGGCCTCGGAGGCGACGATCATGTCGCAGCAATAGGTGACGATGCAGCCGATGCCGATGGCATATCCGTTCACGGCGGCGATGATGGGTTTGGAGAAGTCGGTGACCAGCGTGATCGCGCTGCGGCGGCGGCGCTCCGGCAGTTCATCGAGGAAATCCGCCATGGAATCATGGGCATGCGTCTTTGGGTTCTTCAGATCCGCGCCGGCGCTGAAGGCATTGCCGGCGGGGTCGCCGGTCAGGATGACGCTGCGTATGTCCTTGTCGGCTTCCAGCTTCGGCAGGATATCGATGAAGCCTTCGTTATAGGCCTCACACCAGGCGTTGCGCGCCTCCGGGCGGCTGAGTGTCAGAATCGCGACCTGGCCGCGCTTCTCGCAGAGCAATGGCATTGTTCACGTCCCCCTTCGTCTTGTTGTCCCGCGCGTTCCGGCGCAGGCTTGAGGCGACACAGGCTAGACCCGAACGGGGCGCCTGTCAGGTGGCAGGAGGGAACGATGGCTGAGACTGATGAACGCCAATATGTTGACTATGAATGCAAGGACCACATCGTCACGATCGCGATGAACCGTCCGGAGAAACTGAACGCCGTCAGCGATGAGGTCGTTCGTCAATTGATCGCGGCGATGCGTCGATTCGATGCCGATCCAGATGCGTTCGTGGCGATCCTGTGCGGGCGGGGGAGGGCGTTTTGCAGCGGCGCCGATGTGTTACAACGGCAACTACGCTCGCGGGAGGAGTTCGAACGCCTCGGCGGCCCGCAGGGGCACGGCGCCAATTCCGGTGATCTGCTGACCCAGTCGGTCAACTACAAGCCCGTGATCTGCGCCGTCCATGGCTACGTGTTAGGCCTGGGTCTTGGCATGATGCTGGACTGCGATCTGATCGTCGCGGAAGAGGGAACGAAATTGCAACTGACCGAAACTTCCCGCGGGTTGGGCGCGGCGAAGCATTGGGCACAGTTCCATTTCCGCAATGCCGGCGCGTTTGGCGATGAGGTCGCGTTGACCGGCCGTTATTTCACCGCCGAGGAAGCGCATGCCGCCAACGTGATCAACAAGCTGGCGCCAAAGGGCCAGGTGATGGATGTCGCATGGGCGTTGGCGCGGCAGGTGGCGTCAAACCCGCCGCTCTCGGTGCGGGCGACGGTGCGCACACGGCGGTTTACACTGGCGCAATATACGCGGGAAGCCGCGTTCCAGATGGCGCCGATGAAGCTCTATCTGACGGAGGATTTCCACGAGGCGGCACTGGCTTTTAAAGAAAAGCGCAAGCCGCGGCCGTTCACGGGAAAGTGAACAAAAAAGGTCCTGGCGCACCCACGCCAGGACCTTTTCAGGCCTAGTCCTGGCCGCGGCGCGGGCCGGGCTTACGTCCGCCGCGCTTGACCTGTGCTGAACGCCCCAGGCCCATTTGCTTGGCCAGGGCGGAACGGGTTTCCGCGTAATTCGGCGCCACCGTCGGATAATTAGCGGGCAAATTCCATTTCGCCCGGTATTGTTCGACAGTCATATTATGTTCGGTCATCAGGTGGCGCTTCAGCATCGTCATTTGCTTGCCGTCTTCCAGGCAAACGATGTGATCGGCGAACACCGACTTGGTGATGGGAACAGCCGGTTTCAGTTCTGGTTCTGGAACCGATGCGACTTCACCCAGTGAAGCAAGCGTTTGATAAACTTCCCGGATCAGTGCGGGTAGCGCTTCGACCGCGACGGGGTTGCGCTGAACATGCGCGCTTACGATTTGGGCGGTGAGGCCCAGTACGTCTTCAGCCATGGTTGTCGTCCCAACAGATTATCCGCGTTCTGGTAACCCATTCGTGCGGCTTTGGCTATATCCTTCCGATTTGACTTTTTTTTGAGGGAATTTGCTCTTGGCGATCTGTCTCGGCATAATAGAGGAATCGCTAAATGGGATTCGGTCATGGAACTCGGCTTAAACGGTAAAGTTGCTTTGGTAACGGGCGCGAGCCGCGGAATAGGTGCCGCGATCTGCGCCGAACTGGCGCGGGAAGGAATGGATATTTGTCTTGTCGCGCGCGATGCCGCGGCCATGGCGGATGTCGCCGCGAGCCTCGGCAATAGCGCCATAAAGACACATATCCACACGGCTGATTTGCGGCAAACAGACGCCGCGCAAAGCGCGGTGGACGCCGCAATCGCCAGATTTGGCCGCCTGGATCTGGTCGTTAATAACGCCGGTGCGACCAAACGCGCTGATTTCTTCACCCTGACCGAAGATGACTGGCAGGACGGTTTCGCGTTGAAATTCCACGGTTATGTGCGGATGACGCGGGCTGCCTGGCCGCATCTGCGCGCCACCAAAGGCTCGGTCGTCAACATCGTCGGGATCGGCGCCCGCGGTGGTTCGGCCGAATTTACAATCGGCGGTTCGGTCAACGTCGCTTTGCTCAATTTCACCAAGGCAATGGCCGATATTGGTATCGAGCAGGGCGTGCGCGTGAACGCGATCAACCCAGGATTGATAGAAACAGATCGCTTTTCACGAAATGTTGAACGCACCATGCGCGAACGCGGAATCGAAAGAGAATCGGCGTTGAAATTCCTTCTCAGTACCTCGCGCACGAACCGCGTTGGCCGTCCGGATGAAATTGGCGCCCTGGTTGCGTTCCTTGCTTCGGAGAAATCCGATTTTATGCAAGGTTCGATTGTGGATATTGATGGCGGTTCCAACCGCGCGTTGTAATCAGGGACGTTCCTGCCATGCGTTTCGCCGAATCAGACATCACCGCCCGTCTGGCAGCTTATGCCGTCGAAACGCAGCCGGACGATCTTCCCAACCCCGTCCGGCAGGAGGCGTTGCGTTCGCTGTTCAATATCGTTGGGTGCACGATCGGTGGGGCGCGGCATGAGATCGTCGACATAGCGGACCAAAGCCTGGGCCCGTTCAGTGGGCCTTTGCAAGCAACATTGTTTGCCCGCGGCCGCCGATCGGACGGGCTTCATGCAACGATGATCAACTGCCTGGCGTCGAGTGTCTTCAGTTTCGATGACACCCACGAACAGGCGGTCGTGCATCCCAGCGGCCCGGTCGCGGCGGCGGTGCTCGCCTTCGCGGAAATGCGCGCGGTGACGGGGGCGGACCTGCTGGCCGCCTTCGCGCTGGGCATCGAGTTGGAATGCAGGCTGGCCAAAGCCATCTCCGTCCCACCCGCCAAGGGCTCCATGGCCTGGTCCGGCACCGGCATCACCGGCGGCTTCGGCGCCGCCGCGGCGGTCGCCCGGCTGATGCGGCTGGATGAAACCGGCATGCGGCGGGCGCTGGGCATCGCTCTGGCGCAGGCCGCGGGGTTTCGTGCCATGCATGGCACGATGATGACGCCGATGATGCCGGCCCAGGCCGGGCAGTCGGGCTTCCGGGCCGCGCTGCTGGCCGAGCGGGGCTTCACCGCCGGGCAGACGGCGCTGGAAGGGCGCTATGGTTTTTTGAGCGTGTTCTGTGAACAACCCGATCTGGCCACGCTGGCGGGTGATCTCGGCACGCGGTTCGAGCTGCTGCGGAATACCTATAAGCCGTATCCCTGCGGTATCGTCATTCACCCGATCATCGATGCGTGCCTGCAACTCCGCCGTGAACGGAGCATCAGCGCGGGGGCGATCGCCAAGGTCGCGATCCAGGCGTCGCCCGGCACGATGGCGCTGTGCAACAACCGCAATCCCGCCGATGAAATGCAGGCCCATGTCAGTCTGCATCACTGGACGGCCGTGGCGTTCATCCGTGGCACCGCGCGCATCCAGGATATGGACACCGAAACGGCGGTGAAGGATCCGGCGCTCCGGTCGTTCCAGGATAAGGTGGAAGCGACGCTCAACCCGGCGCTCGCCGGCGACGCCGCAATCGTAACGGTCACCCTGACGGACGGATCGCGGCACGAATGCGCGATCCTGCACGGCATCGGCAGTGCATCGAACCCAATGAGTAACGGCGACCTCGAACGGAAATTCGTCGATTTGTCGGAACCCGTGGTCGGACCGGCGCGGACGCGCGAACTGGTCGACAAGACCTGGGGCCTTCCCGCATTAGCGGATGCGGGCGACCTGGCCAGGGCCGCGGCCTGACGGTCATCCGCGCCCGGCCCCATCGTTGCCACGCGGGGCTGCGTCCCCTGGCGTGGACTTTCCGAGGGAAGGCTGTACTGGGATAGTCCGCGCGGGCCACGCCGCCGGAGGAAACCAACCACCATGCCGCCAAAGGAAATCCGCCTGCTCTCGACGAGCGCCATCCTGGGATACGGCTTCCCCGAAGCCTCGCTCGCCGCCGGGATGGCCCGCAAGCCCGATATGATCGGTGTCGACGGCGGCAGCGTTGATCCGGGCCCGCATTACCTCGGCGTCGGCAAGCCCTTCTGTTCCCCGATCGCGATCCGCCGCGACCTCCGGCTGATGCTGCACGCGGCCATCGGCGCCGGCATTCCCCTGGTCATCGGCACCTGCGGCGGCGCGGGCGGGGCGCCGCATCTGGATCTGGTGGCCGCCATGGCCCGCGAAATCGCGCGGGAAGACGGGCTGCATTTCAAAATGGCGCTGATCCAGTCCGAGCAGGACAAAGCCAGCATCAAGCGCCGCATCGCCGCCGGCGGCATCCATCCGCTGGCGCATCAGCCCGATCTGACCGACGCGGTGGTTGATCGCTCCACCCGCATCGTCGGCATGATGGGACCGGAACCCTTCATGGAGGCGCTGGATAACGGCGCCCAGGTCGTGCTGGCCGGGCGCAGCAGCGATCCCGCGCCCTGGGCCGCCGCCTGCATCCGCGCCGGCCTGCCGCCCGCCCCGGCCTGGTATGCCGGCAAGATGCTGGAATGCGGCGCCACGCCGTCCATCCCCAAGGGCCATGACTGCCTGTTCGTGACCGTGCGCGAGGACCATATGGAGTGTGAGCCGACGAATCCGGCCCGCCGCTGCACGCCGCTGTCGATCGCCAACCACTCCCTGCATGAAAATTCCAGCCCGATTCACCATATCGAGCCCGGCGGCATGCTCGACACCTCCGGCTGCCGCTTCGATGCGGTCAGCGACCGGGCGGTGCGGATTTCCGGCATGACCTGGACGCCGGCCTCGCAATACACGGTCAAGCTCGAAGGCGTGGAACTCGCCGGCTACCGCGCGATCTGCGTCGCCGGCACCCGCGACCCCCTGCTGATCGGGCGTCTCGACAGTTTTCTGGACTCCGTGCGGGCCGAGGTCGCCACCAAGGCCGCCGCCTTCGGCGCCGCGCCCGACACCTATAAGCTCGGCTTCCGCGTCTATGGCCGCGACGGTGTCATGGCCGCGCGCGAACCCGTCCGCGACGCGGTGCCGCACGAAGTGGGCTTCGTGATTGAGGTCGTGGGCCAGCAGTCTCAGGAAATGGCCAGCGCCGTGCTGGGGGTGGCGCGCGCCAATATGCTGCACACCGATTTCCCCGGCCGCTTGTGCCGTGAGGGCAATATGGCCTTCCCCTTCTCGCCTTCGGACATCGAAGTCGGCCCCGTCTACCGTTTCAGCGTCTACCATGTCGCCGACGTGGCCGATCCGCGTGAGATGTTTCCAATCGAATATGAGATGGTGTGAGATGGCTCTGATCCGCGATGCCGCCCGCGTCTGCAAAAGCAAGAACGCCGGGCCGTTCGAACTGACCATCGACGTGGTGTTCGACGATGCCGCGATTTTCGAAAAGGTGAAAGCAACCGGCGTGCTCTGCCCGGCGCTGTTCGCCCGCCTGTATAGCGTGCCGGAAGAGCACGTCTTGTTCACCCCCTACGACGCGGCCTTCGCCTTCAAGGCGACGTTCCCCCGCCTCGTCCCGGCGGGTGAGTTTGGGGACACAGATGTCTACGGTTGCCAGCAGCACGCCCCGCTGCTGGACGTCGATCTTCCCATCTGATAGCGGGACCGTTGACTTTGACCCACCGGCTCCAACCCTATGGGTGCTACTGTAAGCAACGACGGCCTCTCTTCCCCGTCATCCCCGGGCTTGTCCCGGGGATCAGTCGCGGCAGTGGCGGAAACCTTGGTCCCCGGGACAAGCCCGGGGATGACGGTTTTTGCGACCATCTCTCGTTATGTTAGCGCCCATGAATTCCAACCCGTGCCCGCATGATGGGTGCGCGAGGTCGAGGGTCTTTATCAACCCCCGCCGCAATCAATAGCGAGAGAACCGCCATGAACCGCCAAATGACGCTGATCGCCTTTTTGCAGGCACAGAACTGCTCCAACCTGCCGGGCTCGTGGCGCCACCCGTCGTCGATGCTGGATTTTCTGACCCCGGAATATTACCAGCGCATCGCCCGCACCCTCGAAGACGGCAAGATCCACATGGCCTTCTTCGACGACCGCCTGGCGCTGCCCGACCTCTATACCGGCCATCATGCCGAAGCCATCGGCGCTGGCGTGCGCGCGGTGAAGATGGACCCATCCACCATCATGATGGCGATGGGCATGGCGACGACCAGGCTCGGCCTCGGCACCACCTATTCCACCACCTATTATGAGCCGTACCATGTCGCCCGCGTCTTCGCGACCATGGACCTGATGCTGAAAGGCCGCGCCGCCTGGAACATCGTGACCTCGCTCAACAGCGCCGAGGCCAAGAACTTCGGCCGTGGCGAGCACATGGAGCATGACGCCCGCTACGACCGCGCCGATGAGTTCATGGACGTGGTCATGGGCCATTGGAACACCTGGGAAGACGATGCGCTGATCCTGGACAAGGCGAACAACCGCTTCGCGGATCCAACCAAAGTGCACCGGCTGGATCATGTCGGACATTATTTCCAGTCGCGCGGGCCGTTCAGCGTGCCGCGCTCCCCGCAGGGCCATCCGGTGCTGATCCAGGCCGGCCAGTCCGGCCGCGGCCAGGCTTTCGCCGCCAAATGGGCGGAGCTGGTCTTCGTGATTTACCACAGCCTGGAAGAGGGCAAGCGCCAATATGCCGCGTTCAAGGCCGCCGTGGCGGCGGAAGGCCGCGACCCCGCCTCGGTCAAGGTCGCCCCCGCCTGCTACGTCATCGTCGGCGGGTCGGAGGCCGAGGCCCAGGACAAGCGCGCGATCGTGGAGGCGACGGCCCGTGACGTCGATGCGCTGGTGCTGATCTCCGAAGTGCTGAACTACGACTTCGGCGCCAAACCGATTGATGAGCCGTTTTCGGACGAAGAACTGGCGGAATTCAGCTGGCATGGGTTCCGCGATCGGGTGGTCAAATACTCCGGCAAGAAGAACCCGACGGTGCGCGATTTCATCAACGTCTCCGGCCGCGGCACGATCAAGGAGCATGTGACCTTCTGCGGCACGCCGAAGCAGGTGGCGGATCAGATGGAAGAATGGTTCACCGCCCCGGTGTGCGATGGCTTCGTCCTCGCGGCCTCGGCGCTGCCGGGCACGCATGACGACGTGGTGCGGCTGCTGGTGCCGGAACTGCAACGCCGCGGCCTGTTCCAAAAGGAGTACGCCGGCACCACCCTGCGGGAGAATCTGGGCCTGGCGACGCCACGCGCGGCCGATTGGCACGCCCGCCGGAAGGCAGCGCAAGGGAAGGCCGGGCAATGAGCGCGCTGCGCAGCCTGCTGTTCGCCCCGGGCAACCATGCCCGCCGGGTAGAAAAGGCGCTGACCCTGCCGGCGGACGGCGTGATCCTCGATCTGGAGGACGCGGTCGCGAATACCGAGAAAGTCGCCACCCGCCCGATCGTGGTGGGGGCGTTCAATGCGCCCCGGCATGGGAAGCTGTTCGTGCGGGTGAACGCGCTGACCACCGATTGGTGCTATGGCGATCTGGTGGCGGTGGTGCGGGCGGGGCTGGATGGCATCATCCTGCCCAAGACCGAAAGCGCCGACGAACTCCGCACCGCGGATTGGGTCATCACCTCGTTGGAGCGCGAACGCGGCCTGAAGCCCGGCGGCATCGACCTGATCCCGATCATCGAAACCGCGCGCGGCATTGCCGCCCTGCCGGCGATTACCGGGGCTGGCACGCGGGCGCGGACGGTGGCGTTCGGGGCCGGGGATTTTACCCTCGACATGGGCATGGTCTGGTCGCGCGACGAAAGCGAGCTGCTGCCGCACCGCGCCGCCTGCGTCGTCGCCTGCCGCGCCGCCGGGATGGAACCGCCGCTCGATACGGTCTGGGCCGATCTAAGGGATGCGGAAGGGTTTGAGCGGTCGGCGCGGCACGCGGCGGCTTTGGGCTTCCAGGGCAAGATGTGCATCCATCCGGATCAGGTGGTGGTGACCAATGCCGCCTTTACCCCCGACGCGGCGACCGTCGCGAAAGCACGCCGGGTGGTGGAAGCCTTCGACGAAGCCGAGAAGAATGGCCTGGCATCGATCCAGTTGGACGGCCAGTTCATCGACTACCCGATTGTACAACGCGCCCGCCAGGTACTGGCCCGAGGAGGCTTCTGATGCTCGACGTCCAGGCGCTGGAGGGCTGCCGCGTCCTCGATATCTCCACCTTCCTGGCCGGGCCGTTCTGCGCCACGCAGCTGGGGGAGTTCGGGGCGGACGTGATCAAGGTCGAACTGCCCGGTGTCGGCGATGCCACGCGGCGGTTCGGCACGATGACGGAGTGCGGTGATTCGCTGCCCTGGCTGTCGGAGTCCCGTAACAAGCGCTGCATCACGCTCGATCTGCGCAAGCCCGACGGCGTGGCGCTGATCAAGCGGCTGGTCGAGAACGCCGATGTGCTGGTGGAGAACTTCCAGCCCGGCACGATGGAGCGCTGGGGCCTGGGTTGGGATGTTCTGTCGGCGGTGAACCCGCGCCTGATCATGGTGCGCATCTCCGGCTACGGGCAGACCGGGCCCTACAAAGACCGCCCCGGCTTTGGCCGGATCGGCAACGCGTTTGGCGGCCTGTCGTTCCTGGCCGGCTACCCCGACCGTGCGCCCGTCACGCCGGGTTCGGCCACCATCCCCGACTACATGGCCGGGCTCTATGGCGCATTGGGCACGCTGCTGGCGATGCAGGCGCGGGAGAAGACCGGGCGCGGGCAGGTGGTCGATATCGGCCTGTACGAGCCCATCTTCCGCATCCTCGACGAACTCGCCCCGGCGTTTCAGAAAATGGGCTATGTCCGCCAGCGCATGGGGCCGGGCACGGTGAATGTGGTGCCGCACAGCCATTACCCCACCAAGGATGGCCGCTGGATCGCCATCGCCTGCACCAGCGACAAGATTTTCGCGCGCCTGGCCGAAGCCATGGAGCGCCCCGATCTGGCGGGTCCGGAACGCTGGGGGCCGCTGGCGCATCGGGAACGGGATCGCGCTCTGGTCGATGAAACCGTGGGCGCCTGGACGTCGCGCTTCGACCGCGCCGACCTCATGCGCCGATGCGAGGAGTCGCAGGTGCCGTGCGGGCCTGTCTATGCGATCGATGAGATTTTCGAGGATCCGCATTACGCCGCCCGCGGCAATATCCTGCATGTGCCGGATTCCCGTGTCGGTGAACTCGCCGTCGCCAATGTCGTGCCGCGGCTGAGCGAAACCCCGGGATCGGTGAAGTGGCTGGGTGAAGCGCTGGGCGCGCATAATGACGAGATCTACCAGGGCATGCTGGGCCTGGACGCGGCGGAGATGGCGCGGCTGCGCGATGCCGGGGTGATCTGATCGCGGGTCAGGGCGCCGGGCCTGACCCAGTGGTTTCACCGATCACCCCCCGCCCCAACCGTCATGGCCCGGCTTGTCCGGGCCAACGCCGCCCGCA
>CAIXEA010000012.1 GCA_903918315.1 uncultured Acetobacteraceae bacterium
GACCTCGGTGTCGCGCAAATCCGTGCTGCCGGTGTTCGAAGAGCTGAATTCCATCCTGTTCTACCCCGTCCAGTACGAGGGCCAGGAATGCAGCCGTAACGTCTTCTACACCGGCGCCGCCCCCAATCAGCAGGCGATCCCGGCGGTCGATTACCTGTGGAATGAATCGAAGGTGAAGCGCTGGGTGCTGGCCGGCACCGACTATGTCTACCCGCGCACCACCAACCAGATCCTGGAAGCGTACCTGATCAGCAAGGGCGTCGCCAAAGAAGACATCATGATCAACTACACGCCGTTCGGCCACAGCGACTGGCAGAACATCGTGGCCGAGATCAAGAAATTCGGCAGCGCCGGCAAGAAGACCGCCGTCGTGTCCACCATCAACGGCGACGCCAACGTTCCGTTCTATAAAGAACTCGGCAACCAGGGCATCAAGGCGACCCAGATCCCGGTCGTGGCCTTCAGCGTCGGCGAAGAAGAACTCGCCGGCATCGACACCAAGCCGCTGCTCGGCCACCTGGCCGCGTGGAATTATTTCCAGAGCGTCGATAACCCCGCCAACAAGGCGTTCATCGATTCCTGGAAAAAATACACCAAAAATCCGAAGCGTACCACCAACGATCCGATGGAAGCGCATTACATCGGCTTCAACATGTGGGTCAAAGCGGTCGAGGCTGCTGGCTCGATCGATCCGGACAAGGTCATCGACGCGCTCATCGGCGTCGCGGTGCCGAACCTGTCGGGCGGGTATTCCGCGATGATGCCGAACCACCACATCACCAAGCCGGTGCTGATCGGTGAAATCCAGGCCGACGGGCAGTTCAACACCGTCTCCCAGACTTCCGGCCTCGTGGTGGCGCAGGAATGGTCGCCTTACGTTGCCGATACCAAGGACCTCATCGGCGATTGGCGTGCGCCGCTGAAGTGCGGGGCCTTCAACGTCAAAACCGGTGCCTGCACCGCCGGCAAGAAGGCCTGAGCCGCGACGGGGGCGGCGGTTCCTCCCCGCCGCCCCCATCGTTCTTGATAAAGGTTTCCCCATAATGCGCCGCCTGTTCGCCGCTCTGCTGGCCATAGCCCTGCTCGTCCTGGCGCAGCCCTGCCGTGCTGATCAGGCCGAGGATGCGCTGACCGCCCTCGGCACACCCGGTTTCGACAATGTGCGCGAGGGGGTCGAACAACTCGCGGCCTCCGGCCATCCCCGCGCCGCGGTGATCATCGGCGCGCTGCAATCGGGCCTGCTGTTCGTGAACGCCGAGCAGGCGCTGTTCATCAAGCAAAGCGATGATGCCTTCGTCAGCGCCGGCGACGGCACGGCCGCAACGGGCGTTGCCGCCGAGGACCTCAAGCAGGTCCGGGTCAATAATGGCATCCGCAACGCCATCGAGGCCGCTTTGGGCGCGCTGCGCCTGTTCGCCCCCGATGCGCCCACCCGGCTGGAAGCCGCTGAAGCGGTGTATAAAGCGCATGATCCGGCCGCGCTGCCGGCGCTCGATCAGGCTTTGGCCAAGGAGGCCAATGCCGGGGTCAAAAAGCGCATGCTCGAAGCCCGCGCCGCCGCCCTTCTGTCCGCCCCCGACGCCGTCGAAGCAGACCGCATCGCCGCCGTCGCGGTGCTGCGGGCGCGGGGCGATATCGATACGCGAGGCTACCTCGCTTCCCTCACCGATCAGCCACCCGCGGTCGCCGCCGCCATCACCGCCGCCCTGACATCCCTCGATCGCCTGGCGCAGATCTGGTCCGTCGCGCAGAGCGTCTATTACGGCCTCAGCCTCGGCTCCGTACTGCTGCTGGCCGCCGCCGGCCTGGCCATCACCTTCGGCGTCATGGGCGTCATCAACATGGCGCACGGCGAAATGGTCATGATCGGCGCCTATGTCACCTTCGTGGTGCAGCAGTTCATGCGGGAGCACACGCCGGGTCTCTACGGCGCCAGCCTGCTGTTCGCCATTCCCCTGGCCTTTCTCGTCACCGGCGCCGTCGGCGTCGCGGTGGAGCGGTGCCTGATCCGGTTTCTTTATGGAAGACCGCTGGAGACGCTGCTGGCGACCTGGGGCCTGTCGCTGGGATTGCAGCAGGCGGTGCGCTCGATCTTTGGCGCCAACAATCGCGACGTCGATACGCCCCCCTGGATGAGCGGCGCCACCGAGGTCGGCGGCCTGACCCTGACCTGGAACCGGATGTATATCATTCTGTTCGCGATCATCGTCCTGGCGGCCCTGATGGCGGCGCTACGCTACACCGCGCTCGGCCTGCGGATGCGGGCGGTGACCCAAAACCGGCGCATGGCCGCCGCAATGGGCATCCGTACGCCCTGGATTGATGCACTGACCTTTGGACTGGGCTCCGGCGTGGCCGGCATGGCGGGCGTGGCGCTGTCGCAGATCGACAACGTGTCCCCCAATCTCGGTCAGGGTTATATCATCGACAGCTTCATGGTGGTGGTGTTCGGCGGGGTCGGGAACCTCTGGGGCACCACATTGGGCGCCCTGACCCTGGGCATCGTGAACAAATTCCTGGAGCCGCTGGCCGGTGCGGTGATGGCCAAGATCGTGGTGCTGGTCTTGTTGATCCTGTTCATCCAGAGGCGCCCGCGCGGCATGTTCCCGCTGAAGGGCCGGGCGGTGGAGTCATGAAAACCGATCGCACGCTCTGGCTGACGCTCAGCCTCACATTCGGCATTCCCTTGGTTCTGGCCGTGCTCAATCAGGTCACCGAGGCCGGCGCCGCGCTGCATGTGCCAACCTATGTGCTGGCATTGGCGGGGAAGTATCTGTGCTTCGCCATGCTGGCGCTGGCGGTGGATCTGGTCTGGGGCTTCGCCGGCATTCTCTCGCTGGGCCACGCGGCTTTCTTCGCCCTCGGCGGTTACGCGATGGGCATGTATCTCATGCGCCAGATCGGCACCCGCGGGGTCTACGGCAACGCGATGCTGCCGGACTTCATGGTGTTCTTGGGCTGGAAGGCGTTGCCCTGGTACTGGTACGGGTTCGAATGGTTCCCCTTCGCCATCCTCATGGCGGTGCTGGTGCCCGGCCTGCTGGCCATGGGCTTCGGCTGGCTGGCCTTCCGGTCCCGGGTCACGGGGGTCTACCTGTCGATCATCACCCAGGCGCTGACCTATGCGCTGCTGCTGGCCTTCTTCCGCAACGACATGGGCTTCGGCGGCAATAACGGGCTGACCGATTTCAAGGACATCCTCGGCTTCCCGGTGCAGGCCGACGCCACGCGGGCGGTGCTGCTGGTGACCTCCGCGCTGTTCCTGTGCCTGCAATTTCTGGTGGCGCGCTTCGTCGTCGGCTCCCGCTTCGGGAAAATGCTGATCGCGGTGCGTGACACCGAATCCCGCACCCGCTTCCTCGGCTACCGGCCGGAATCCTACAAGCTGGTGGTCTGGGTCCTGTCCGCCGTCACGGCCGGCATCGGCGGCGCGCTCTACGTACCGCAGGTCGGCATCATCAACCCCAGCGAATTCGCCCCCGCCAACTCGATCGAGGCCGTGATCTGGGTCGCCGTCGGCGGGCGCGGGACCCTGAGCGGCGCCATTCTCGGCGCCATTCTGGTGAATTTCGGCAAGACCTGGTTCACCGGCGCGCTGCCGGAGTTTTGGCTCTATGCCCTCGGCGCGCTGTTCATCTTCGTGACCCTGTTCCTGCCGAAAGGCGTGATGGGATTGTTCGCCATGCGGAGGACCCGGACATGAGCGAAGCCGACACCCTGCTGTATCTCGACGGTGTGACCGTGACCTTCGATGGCTTCCGGGCCTTGAACGCGCTGTCGCTGGTTTTGGAAAAAGGGGAGATGCGCGCGGTCATCGGCCCCAACGGCGCCGGCAAGACCACCATGATGGATGTGATCACTGGCAAGACCCGGCCCGACACCGGCACGGTCCTGTTCGGCACCGACACCGACCTGACCAAGGTGGATGAGCCGGCGATCGCCGCCCTCGGCATCGGGCGCAAATTCCAGAAGCCGACGGTGTTTGAGCCGCATACGGTCTGGGACAACCTCCTGCTCGCACTGGCCGGCGATCGGCGGCCCCGCTTCTCGCTATGGGCCAAGGAAACCGCCGCCGAACGGGAAAAGATCGAATCCGTATTGGAAATCGTGCGCCTGAAAGACCATCGCGACCGCCGCGGCGGCGATCTGTCGCACGGCCAGAAGCAATGGTTGGAGATCGGCATGCTGCTGGCGCAGGAGCCGCAATTGCTGCTGGTCGATGAGCCGGTCGCCGGCATGACGGATGCCGAAACCGAACAGACCGCCGAATTGCTGCGTGCGATCAACCGCACCCGCAGCGTGGTGGTGGTCGAACACGACATGGCCTTCGTCCGGGCGCTCGATGTGAAAGTCACCGTGCTGCATGAGGGTTCGGTGCTCTCAGATGGCTCCATCGACCATGTGAGCGCCGACCCGCGGGTGATCGAAGTGTATTTGGGGCGATGAGAATGATGGAACTCATGCCGATCGGCTGTCTCGGAAACCCACGCCCATGCTGAGCGTCGAACGCATCGACCTGCATTACGGCGCGGCCATCGCGCTGCGTCAGGTCTCTATCACCGCCGAACCCGGCGCGGTCACCTGCCTGCTCGGGCGCAACGGAGTGGGCAAGACCTCCCTCCTGCGGGCCATCACGGGCGCGCATCCCGTCTCCGCCGGCAGCATCAAATGGGAGGGTGAGGACATCACCCGCCTGCCCATCTATGAGCGCGCCAAACGCGGCATTGCCTGGGTGCCGCAGGGCCGGGACGTGTTCCCACTCCTGACCGTGAAGGAAAACCTGGAAACGGGTTTCGCTGTCCTGCCCCGCGGCCAACGCCGGGTGCCAGACGAAATCTTCGACCTGTTCCCGGTCCTCAAGACCATGCTCGGGCGGCGCGGCGGTGATCTGTCCGGCGGGCAGCAGCAGCAGCTCGCCATTGCCCGCGCTTTGGTCATGAAGCCGCGCCTGATCGTGCTCGATGAGCCGACGGAAGGCATCCAACCCAGCATCATCAAGGATATCGGCCGGGTGATCGACCTGTTGCGGTCCCGCGGTGAGATGGCCATCCTGCTGGTCGAACAATATTTTGATTTCGCCAAGGAACTGGCACAGACCATCGCGGTCATGGATCGCGGTGATATCGTGCTCTCCGGCCGGCGGGAGGAGTTGGACGAAGCCGATGTACGACGGCGCCTTTCCGTCTAAGCTGCAGCGCGCCGTTGGCGAGCTCGTCGTGTCGTTCAAACGGCGCGGGGAGGCCACGGTCCTCGACACCCTGCGTCAGGCGGGCTGTCTGAAGGCGCGCTTTCCCCGCCCGGTGACCGCCGGCTGGGCCGATGCCACGATGTTGAACACCTCCGGCGGGGTCGCCAGCGGCGATCGCCTGTCCACAGTGTTCAGCGTCGGGCCCGGCGCCCGCGCCACCATGTCGGCGCAGGCGGCGGAACGCTTCTACCGCGCCCCGGCCGATGGCTTGCCGTCCTTCGTGCGCACCCAGATCAATGTCGCGCCCGGCGCCGCCGCCGAGTGGCTGCCGCAGGAAAGCATCCTGTTCGACAACTGCGCCCTGGATCGCCAGTTGGCGATCGATCTGGCGCCCGATGCCTGGTTCCTGGGCGTCGAAGCCCTGGTCTTCGGCCGCCTCGCGATGGGGGAGACGGTGACGCAAGCCTGGCTCCGCGATGGTTTGCGCGTGCGCCGCGATGGCCAGTGGCTGCTGCACGACACGATCCGCATGGATGGGGATGTGGAGGCCATCTTGCGCCGCACCGCCGCCGGCAAAGGGGCCCGCGCGATGGCCACCGTGCTGCATGTCGCTGAAAATGCCGAGGCCATGATCGAGCCCGTTCGCGATGCCCTGCTGGATTTCACCGGGGAGGCCGGCGTCAGCGCATGGAACGGCATGCTGGTCGCGCGTATACTCGCCCCCGATAGCGCGCTGCTGCGTCTGGGCGTGGCCGCCGCGGTGTCGGTGATCCGGGCGCCGCGCCCGTTACCCCGCGTTTGGCTCTGTTGAAAAGGCTTTTGGGATGAACCTGACCCCCCGCGAGAAGGACAAACTTCTCATCAGCATGGCCGCGGTCGTGGCCCGCCGGCGGCTGGACCGTGGCGTAAAGCTGAACCACCCCGAGGCGGTGGCCCTGATCACCGATTTCGTGGTCGAAGGTGCCCGCGATGGGCGGTCAGTCGCCGATTTGATGGAGGCTGGCGCGCATGTGATCACCCGTGATCAGGTGATGGATGGGATCGCGGAGATGATTCACGATGTTCAGGTGGAGGCGACGTTCCCGGATGGCACGAAGCTCGTGACGGTGCATGAGCCGATCCGTTAATTAACTAAAATGTAGGATGCTTCCATGATCCCAGGTGAACTCCTCCCCGAACCCGGCGACATCGAACTGAATGTCGGCCTGGCCCGCACCACACTCACCGTCGCCAACACCGGCGACCGCCCCATTCAGGTCGGCAGCCACTACCATTTCGCCGAAACCAACGGCGCTTTGTCCTTCGACCGCGACGCCGCCCGGGGCCAGCGCCTGGATATCGCTGCCGGCACCGCCGTGCGGTTTGAGCCCGGGCAGACCCGCGACGTCACCCTGATCCCCTATCGGGGCACCCGCGATGTCTTCGGCTTCCGCGGCCTGATCAACGGAGCATTGTAATGGCCCGCATCACCCGCGCCGCCTATGCCGATATGTTCGGCCCCACCACCGGGGACCGCGTCCGACTCGCCGACACCGATCTGATCATCGAGGTCGAGCGCGACCTCACCATTTACGGCGAAGAGGTCAAATTCGGCGGCGGCAAGGTCATCCGCGACGGCATGGGCCAGTCGCAATTCTCCCAGGCGCAGGGGGCGGTGGACACCGTCATCACCAACGCGCTGATCATCGATCATTGGGGAATCGTGAAAGCCGATGTTGCGATTCTAAACGGGCGTATCTGGAAAATCGGCAAGGCCGGCAATCCCGACGTGCAGCCCGGCGTCGATATCATCGTCGGCCCCGGGACCGAGGTCATTGCCGGGGAGGGCAAGATCCTCACCGCCGGCGGCATCGACAGCCATATTCATTTCATCTGTCCGCAGCAGGTGGATGACGCCATTGCTTCGGGGATCACCACGCTGGTGGGCGGCGGCACCGGCCCGGCGACGGGCACCGCCGCGACCACCTGCACGCCGGGGCCCTGGCACCTCGCGCGCATGTTGCAGGCGGCCGAAGGCCTGCCGGTGAACCTCGCATTCGCCGGCAAGGGCAATGCCTCCCAGCCGCAAGCGCTGGAAGAAATGCTGCGCGCCGGCGCATCCTGCCTGAAATTGCATGAAGACTGGGGCACCACACCCGCCGCGATCGACAACTGCCTGTCAGTGGCAGACCGTTACGACGTCCAGGTGATGATTCACACCGATACGCTGAACGAATCCGGTTTCGTGGAAAACACCATCGCCGCCTTCAAGGGCCGTACCATCCACGCCTTCCATACTGAGGGCGCGGGCGGCGGCCATGCCCCCGACATCATCAAGGTCGCCGGCCTGCCGAACGTGTTGCCAAGCTCGACCAACCCCACGCGCCCCTACACCGCGAACACCTTGGATGAGCATCTGGACATGCTGATGGTCTGCCATCATCTGGATAGTTCCATCCCCGAGGATGTTGCCTTCGCGGAAAGCCGCATCCGCAAGGAAACCATCGCGGCCGAGGACATCCTTCACGACCTCGGCGCGCTATCGATGATGTCGTCCGACAGCCAGGCGATGGGCCGCGTCGGGGAGGTGATTATCCGCACCTGGCAGACCGCGCATAAAATGAAGACCCAGCGCGGGTCTTTGCCCGATGATAACGCTCGCAACGACAATGCGCGGGTGAAGCGGTACGTTTCCAAATACACGATCAATCCCGCCATCGCACAGGGCTTCGCGCATGAGATCGGTTCGATCGAGGCCGGGAAATTAGCCGACCTGGTGCTGTGGTCGCCGGCGTTTTTTGGGGTGAAGCCGGATTTGGTGATCAAGGGTGGATCGATCGCCTGCGCACCGATGGGCGATCCCAACGCCTCCATCCCGACGCCGCAACCGGTGCATTATCGTCCCATGTTCGGCGCGATCGGGCGGGCCTTGCAGGCGAGCTGTCTGACCTTTGTTTCGAAGGCGGCGCTGGACGCCGATCTGGGGCGGTCTTTGGGGCTGCATCGGCAATTGGTGGCGGTGAATAACACCCGATCGGGCATTGGCAAGGCGGCGATGATCCACAACAACGCCATGCCCAATATCGAGGTCGATGCGGAGACGTACGAAGTCCGCGCCGACGGCGTGCTGCTGACCTGTGAACCGGCAACCGTTTTGCCGATGGCGCAACGGTATTTCCTGTTTTGATGCGCGCGGATCATGTCCTTCCAGCCGGCACCTGGGATTCAGCGCGGGAGGTCGATACCGTCCTGATCGACTTCGACCGCCGCCACCGCCGTCGGATCGTGCTCCGGACGGAGGGCGGCGCGGATGTGCTGCTCGACCTGCCGCAGGCGGTGCGGTTGCGCGACGGTGATGGCCTGGCAGTGGATACCGGCGTCATCCGCGTGCGTGCACGCCCGGAACCCCTGCTGGAAATCCACGCCCATGACGATGGGGAACTGGTCCGCATCGCCTGGCATCTCGGCAACCGGCATCTGCCGGTGCAACTGCTGGGCGATCGCATCCGCATCCGCGCGGATCACGTGATCGAGGCGATGGTTGAGGGGTTGGGCGGCCATGTCGAGTCTATCGACGCCCCCTTTGACCCCGAGCCAGGGGCCTATGCATCCGGCGGCGGCGGGCACCACCATCATGGCGATGACGACGACCACCATCACCATGGGTGACGTTGCCTCGCCGGTTCCGTTGCTCAAACTAATGGCCTGGCTGTCGCCGGCGTTTCCGGTCGGCGCCTTCGCCTATTCCCATGGCCTGGAATGGGCGGTGGATGTGGGCGATATCGTCAACGAGGCAACGTTGCGGTCCTGGCTCGAAGACGTGCTCGCGCGGGGTACTGGCCGGAATGATACGATCCTGCTGCGCCACGCCCATCGCGCCGCCGGGGATGCGGCGGCCCTGGCCGGGATCGCGGCACTGGCTCTTGCCACCGCTTCGGGACGGGAACGGTTCAACGAATCCCTCGCACAGGGGCAGGCCTTCGTCCTCGCCGCCGCGCCCTGGGGCCAGCCGGCCTTGCCGGAACGAACGCCTTACCCGGTGGCCGTTGGCGCCCTGGCCGGTGCGCATGCGATACCGGAGGACGCCACCGCTGCCGCTTACCTCCAGGCGTTCGCCAGCAATCTGATTTCCGCCGCCGTGCGTCTGGTGCCGCTTGGTCAGACCGCGGGGCTGCGGGTTCTGGCCGGGCTGGAGCCGGTCATCGTCACCACTGCGACCGAAACCCGCGGCGCCACGCTGGACGATCTGGGTGGTTGCGCTTTTCGTTCCGATCTCGCCGCGTCGCGGCATGAAACCCAATACACAAGGTTGTTCCGCTCATGACCGCATCCAAGCATGGCCCCCTTCGCGTCGGTGTCGGCGGCCCCGTTGGCACGGGCAAAACCGCGCTGATGGACGCGCTGTGCAGGCATTTCCGTGACCGTTACGAGATCGCCGCTATCACCAACGACATCTACACCAAGGAAGATGCCGAATTCCTGACCCGCGCCGGCTCCCTCCCGCCGGAACGGATCATGGGCATCGAAACCGGCGGCTGCCCCCATACCGCGATCCGGGAGGATGCGTCGATCAACCTTGCCGGGGTGGCGGAACTCAACCGCCGTTTCCCCAACCTCGATCTCATGCTGATCGAAAGCGGCGGCGACAATCTGGCGGCCACCTTCAGCCCGGAGCTGGCGGACCTGACGATCTACGTCATCGACGTTTCGGCGGGCGATAAGATTCCCCGCAAGGGCGGGCCGGGCATCACCCGGTCCGACATGCTGGTCATCAACAAGATCGACCTCGCCCCCATGGTGGGTGCCAGCCTGGAGGTCATGGACCGCGACGCCAAAAAAATGCGCGGGGAGCGTCCGTTCGTATTCGCGAATATTCGGGCCGGTGTGGCGGTGGCGGACATCGCGGCGTTCATCGAACAACAGGGTGGGCTTGCCGCGCGCGGCTGATGCGCCTATGTCTTGGCCATGGCCCACACCGTGACCACGCCCGTCGTTCGATTTTGGTACCGCTGGTATAACCCGGCGGCCTAGGATCGTGCACACGTAAGCAAGTTCCCGAAGCCGCCCGGTTCAGGCGGCTTTTTTGCTTTTTGGCGCACCATTGTCATCGCGAAATCCCCGCCCGAATTGGACGGCCCCCGACCCCAAGGAGGCTTCCATGACTGATTTCGACGTTCTCACCGGCCCATCGACCCCGGCTAAAACCGGAGGCCAGCGATGACCTGGTCCCCGCAAACCTGGCGCGGCCTGCCGATCAAGCAGGCGCCGTCTTATCCTGATCAGGCGGCTTTGGCGGCGGCGGAGGACAATCTGCGGGCGATGCCCCCGCTGATTTTCGCCGGTGAGGCGCGGGCGTTGAAGGCCGCCCTGGCCAAGGTCGCGCTCGGCCAGGCATTCCTGCTGCAAGGCGGCGATTGTGCGGAATCCTTCGGCGAGTTCCACGCCAATGCCGTGCGCGACACGGTCAAGGTGATGCTGCAAATGGCGGTGGTGCTCAGCTACGCGGGCGCCATGCCGGTGGTGAAGCTGGCACGCATGGCGGGGCAATTCGCCAAACCTCGATCATCCGATTCCGAAACGATAAACGGCGTGTCGTTGCCATCCTATCGCGGTGACATCATCAACGGCGATGCTTTCACCGAAGCCGCCCGGGTGCCCGATCCCGGCCGCATGGCGCGCGCCTATAGCCAGTCCGCCATCACGATGAACCTGCTGCGCGCCTTCACCCAGGGCGGTTTCGCCGATTTGCGTTTGGTGCAGCGGTGGAATCAGGATTTCGTCGCGCAGTCGGCACAGGGGGAGCGCTATACCGCTCTGTCCCGCCGCATCGAGGAGTCGCTGGGCTTCATGGCCGCTTGCGGCATCGACTCGCCGGAGATGCGGACGGTTGACCTCTACACCAGCCATGAGGCGCTGCTGCTGCCCTATGAGGAAGCCCTGACCCGCCAGGACAGCCTCACCGGCGACTGGTACGGCTGTTCCGCCCATTTGCTCTGGATCGGCGATCGCACCCGCCAGCAGGATCACGCGCATGTGGAATTCCTGCGTGGCGTGTCGAACCCGATCGCCATGAAGTGCGGCCCGTCGCTGCAGCCGGATGATTTGTTACGCTTGCTCGATATTCTGAACCCCGCGAACGAGCCGGGCCGCATGACGCTGATCTGCCGCATGGGGGAGGCGACGTTGGGCCAGAACCTGCCGGCGCTGATCCGCGCGGTGCAGCGGGAAGGGCGAATTGTCGGCTGGTGCAGCGATCCGATGCACGGCAACACCATCACCTCGACGACCGGGCGCAAGACGCGGCCCTTCGACAAGGTGCTGGCTGAAATCCGCGCCTTCTTCGCCATTCACGCGGCGGAGGGCACGCATCCCGGCGGTATCCATGTCGAAATGACCGGCAAAGACGTGACCGAATGCACCGGCGGGGCGGAGGGGCTGGACGATGCCGGCCTCGATGCCCGCTACCACACGCTGTGCGACCCGCGGCTGAACGGATCGCAGTCGCTGGAACTGGCGTTCCTGGTCGCGGATATGATGCGGCGGGAGCGGTTGCCGATGGCGGCGGAGTAACCAAGGTCACGAGGGGAGGGCAGGCCCGCGAACGGACCTGCCCCTTCCCTAACGCTGCCGCCGAATGATCGGCTTGCGGGTCATCTTGATCTTGATTTCGACCTCAATGACCGCGTATAACAGTGCCAGGATCAAGAGATAGTGCATTATCTCGTGCTCCTCTCGTGAGAAGCCGGTGGGGCCAGTCCCCACCGGCTTTTGCAGTATTGGGGGAAGACGTTAACAAACCGTTGACGCGATCCGGAATAGCCTTGCATCCGGCTACAAAAACGACACCGGGTCCACGTCCACATCGACGCGCCCTTCGCGCGGCACCTTCACCTTCGCCAACCAGGCCAGCAACAACGGCTGCACCGCCACGTCGCGCCTTGTCTTCAGAAGCAGCCGCCGCCGGTGCCGCCCGCGCAGGATCGACAGCGGCGCCGGCGCCGGGCCCAGCACCTGAATGCCCTCCCCGGACGGGGCCGCCTGCCCCAGATCGCGGGCCAGCGCATCCGCCGAGGCCGCCGAGTCCGCGCTGACGATCAGTGCCGCCAGACGCCCATAAGGTGGCCAATTGCCGGGGCGGCGCTGGGCGGCCTCGCTGGCCATGAAATCCTCCAGGTTGCCGCGCAACAAGGCCTGCATCACCGGATGCTCGGGGCTGAAGGTTTGCAGCAGCACCCGGCCCGGCGCCTCGGCGCGGCCGGCGCGGCCGGCGACCTGATGCAGCAGCTGCACCGTGCGTTCGGATGCCCGGAGGTCGCCGCCCGCCAGCCCCAGATCGGCGTCCACCACGCCGACAAGGGTCAGATGTGGGAAGTGCCAGCCTTTGGCGACGATCTGGGTGCCGATGATGAGGTCCACCTCCCGCGCCTCGATCGCCCGGGCGGCTTCGGCGGCGGCGTCGGGGCCGGGCATGGTGTCGCTCGCCATCACCAGGATGCGGGCGTCGGGGAAGATCTGAGTCGCTTCTTCGGTGATGCGCTCCACGCCCGGCCCAACCGGCGTCAGGCTGTGCGGCGCCTTGCATTCCGGGCATTCGATCGGAATCGGCACCGCATGGCCGCAATGGTGGCATTGCAGTTCGCGGCGGGCGCGGTGCTCGACCAGCCAGGCGGTGCAGTTGGGGCATTGCATGCGGTGGCCGCAGGTGCGGCACAAAGTCAGCGGCGCATAGCCGCGGCGATTGAGGAACAGCATCGCCTGCTCGCCCCGCTCCAGCGACTGCTGCACGGCCGCGACCAGCGGCGGGGCCAGAAACCGGCCGCGTTCCGGCGGGGTCTCGCGCAGGTCGATGGCCTCAATTGTCGGCAGAGCCGCGCCGGCATGGCGGCTGGGCAGATGCAGGCGGCTGTAGCGCCCGGCCTCCACATTCGCGACCGTTTCCAGGCTGGGCGTGGCAGACACCAGCACCGCCGGCGCGGCACAGAACCGGGCCCGCACCACCGCCATGTCGCGGGCGTTATAGACCACGCCATCTTCCTGCTTGAAGGCGGTCTCGTGCTCCTCATCCACGATCACCAGGCCCAGATCGGGGAAGGGCAGGAACAAAGCCGACCGGGCACCGACAACGACGGGGGCGCGGCCTTCGGCAACGGCGCGCCAGGTGATGCGCCGCACCCGGCTGCCGAGGTCGGAGTGCCACACCGCCGGCGCCACCTCGAACCGCCGCTCAAACCGCGACAACCATTGGGAGGACAGGGCGATCTCCGGCAGCAGCACCAGCGCCTGACGGTTCTGGCGCAGGCATTCGGCGACCGCTTCCAGATAGACCTCGGTCTTGCCCGAGCCGGTGACCCCATCCAGCAGCGTGACCGAGAAAGCCCGCGCCGCGACCTTGGCCCGCAACGCCGCCGCGACCCCGTCCTGATCGGGCGACAACACCACATCCGCGTCCGACACGCGGGGTCGCCCGAACGGCGCGATCTCTGGCAGCAGCGCCGGCACCAGCAACCCGTGATCGGCCATGCCCCGCACCACCGCGGCGCTGACCCCTGCGGCGCGGGTGAGATCGGGGCCGGCGATGGGTTCATGCACCGCGAGGACGGCCAGAACCTTGTGCCGCGCCGCCGTCATGCGCACGTCCGGCAGGGGTGAGGCGCGCCGCCAGCCGCTGGTGGGGCCGGGCAACTGGCGCACCACGCGCAGGGCCATGGCCATGACCTCCCCCGGCGGGGACAGCGTATAGGCGGCCATCCAGTCCACCATGCGGCGCAGTGGTTCCGCCATGGGGGGCGTGTCGACGATGGCAATGAGCGGTTTCAGCTTGTGCCCGGGCACGGTTTCGTCGGGGGCGGAATCCCAGACGACGCCGGTTTCCTCTCGCCGGTTCAGCGGCACCAAGACGATGTCGCCGGGTTGCGGGTCGAGCCCTTCCGGCACCGCGTAGTCAAACGGGCGCGGAAACGGGTACGGCAACAGGACTGTCACACGCCTGACCGGTGGGGAGCCTCTGTCTAGGTCCAGCAACATCCTGTATGATCCTGATCGAACCACCCCTATCGACCCGCATGATGATGCCGGCAAGCCGGCCCGCGAACACCGGAGCAAGTCCATGAAGTTCTTCGTCGACACCGCCGACACGGCAGAAATTAAGTCGCTCGCCGCCAGCGGGTTGCTGGATGGGGTGACGACCAACCCCTCCCTTATCGCTAAAAGTGGTAAACAGTTCGTTGACGTGATCGCTGAAATTTGCGCGATCGTCGATGGCCCCGTCAGCGCCGAGGTCGCAGCCATGGACTTCGACGGCATGATGGCCGAGGCCGCTGTGCTGCGCCGGATCGCCAAAAACGTCGCCATCAAGGTGCCGCTGACCCCGGACGGGCTGCGCGCCTGCAAGCATCTGTCCAATGACGGGGTGCAGGTGAATGTGACGCTCTGCTTCTCCCCGGCGCAGGCGCTGCTGGCCGCCAAGGCCGGCGCGGCCTTCATTTCCCCCTTCGTTGGCCGCTTGGACGATATCGGCCAGGACGGCATGGGCCTGATCGCGGAGATCATGGAGATCTACCAGAACTACCCGTTCAAGACCGAGGTGCTCGTCGCCTCCGTCCGCCACACCATGCATGTCGTCCAGGCTGCCAAGCTGGGCGCGCATGTCGCCACCCTGCCGCCGAACGTGCTGCGGGCCCTGTTCGCGCACCCGCTGACCGATAAAGGCCTGGCCGCGTTCATGGCCGACTGGGCCGCGACCGGTCAGAAGATCGTCTGATTGGCACCGCCCGCATGACCCTCCCCGATCACGAAGGGGTTGAGGCGTTCCTGCGGGCGAACCCATCCTGGCTGGCCGATAACCCCGATCTGTACCGCGTGCTGGTTCCCCCCAGCCGCGTGCATGGGGAGGTTTTGGCCGATCACATGGCGGCGATGGTGAAGGCGGAGCGGGCGCAGGCAGCGGCCATGGCGGCCCGCGCCGACGACGTCCTGGCCGCCGGGCGCGCCGCCGCCGATCTGGCCGGGCGGGTGCAGGAGGCGGTGCTGGCCTTGCTGCGGGCGTCCGACACGATGGATTGCGTGACCGGGGAGCTACCGGGGATCCTGGCCTTGGACGCGGTGCATCTGTGTATGGAGGCCTGGTTGCCGGGCGTCCGTCCCCTGCCACTGGGGCTGGTTGAGCAACTGCTGGGCGGTCGGCAAGTACTCTATCGGGATTCCGTCACTCAGGCCCGGCGCCTGCATGCGGAGGCGGCTGGATTGGCGGGGCATGATGCGCTGGTGCTGGTACCGGGCGCCGGGCCGGCGGCCTTGCTGGCGCTGCTGGCGCGTGACGACCAGATGCTGGACCCGGCCCGAGGCGCCGGTGCGCTGGCCTTTCTGGGCCGCGCGGTCGCGGCGGCCCTGGGACGATGATGGGTCAGCCCGCCACTGGTCGTTCCACCCCGTCTTGGCCCGGCTTGTCCGGGCCAAGACGGTGTCGATCGGATCGCGCGCTGTGTGCATCCGATAGGGGCAGCCAGACCATGACCGTATTGCGCAACAGCGGCCACCACCCATGACCGGCATCGAAGCGCGTTCGGCCTTTCCGGGCCGCGCGGTCGCGGCGGCCTTGGGACGATGATGGGTCAGCCCGCCAATGGTCTTTCCACCCCGTCATGGCCCGGCTTGTCCGGGCCACCGATCGCGGCA
>CAIXEA010000013.1 GCA_903918315.1 uncultured Acetobacteraceae bacterium
ATGTTACGATTCTAACTCAAAGCCGGGGTGGGCGTAAGTCCGACAGGCTGCTAGCTTCGCCAGGTCAGTGCGGGTACTCTACTCGAAACCTGCGCCCAGCTTGGCAACACCGAATCGGGAAGAACGTTCCATCGCATGGCCCCCAGCTTCTTCGAACAACCGATCCTCAACTCCCCCTACCATCCGCCAACCCGGCATCATGCCCTGGACGCGGAGGGGCAGCCGCTCGACCTGCCGCCGGTCAACGGGCGCCGACGGTCGGAACTGATCACCCCCGTCCCAAAGTCCCGCAAGCGGCAGCGCAAGACCGACCAAGCCAAGCTGTCGTTGAACGAGGCGCAAGACCTTTCCACGGCCGCGCAGGAATACGACGTCAGCGATTTCATCAACGAAATTCGCGGCTATGTCGAAGCTTGGCGCTCCATCCCCAACCCCTCCGACTGGGGCGTGACCCCCGCGACCCAGCGCCTGCTTTCCCACTGGCGCACCCACGACTTCCAGACAGTCACCCCCTTCTTCTGCCAGATCGAGGCCGTCGAGACCGCCATTTGGCTGACCGAGGTCGCTCGGCGGGAGCGTCGCTTCGAACGGCTGCGCCAACGCCTGCTGGCAGCCAATGAGCAAGCCAATCCCGAGCTATTCCGTACCGCCCTGAAGATGGCGACCGGCAGCGGCAAGACCACCGTCATGGCGATGCTGATCGCATGGCAGACGGTCAACGCGGTGCGGACACCCGGCAGCAACCTCTACAGCCGGGGCTTCCTGGTCGTGGCGCCCGGCATCACGATCAAGGATCGGCTGCGCGTCCTTCAGCCGCACGACCCCGACAGCTACTTTCGCGGCCGGGAACTGGTGCCGACCGACATGCTGCCGGACATCGACAAGGCGAAGATCGTCATTACCAACTACCACGCCTTCAAGCCGCGCGAGACGCTGGAAATCACCAAGACCGGCCGCTCCCTGCTGCAAGGCCGCGACGCACCGCTGAACACCATCGAGAACGACGGTCAGATGCTCCACCGCGTCGCCAACGACCTGTTGAGCTTCAAGAGCATCGTCGTCCTGAACGACGAAGCCCACCACTGCTACCGCGAAAAGCCGGAAAGCGACGAGGACGTCACCCCCGACGAACGGGAGGACGCCAAGCGCAACGCCGAGGCCGCGCGCCTTTGGATTTCCGGCCTGGAAGCCGTGAAGCGCAAGCTGGGCATCACCGCGCTGTACGACCTGTCGGCCACGCCGTTCTTCCTGCGCGGTTCCGGCTATCGGGAGGGTACGCTGTTCCCCTGGACTGTCAGCGACTTCTCCCTGATGGACGCCATCGAGTCCGGCATCGTCAAACTGCCCCGCATCCCCGTCACGGATAATTCGGTCAACGCCGACACGCCGATCTACCGCAACCTCTGGGACCATATCGGCAAGAAGATGCCGAAATCCGGCCGGTCGAAGGCCGGCAAGGGCAACCCGCTCAGTCTGCCGAACGAGCTACAGACCGCGCTCTATGCGCTGTACAGCCACTATGAGACGACGTTCGAGGAATGGCAGCGCGCCCGCATCGACGTGCCGCCCGTGTTCATCGTGGTGTGCAACAACACATCGACCTCGGAACTCGTCTACGAATGGATTGCGGGGTTCGAACGGGACAGCGACGGTGCTAACGAACGGCCGGACTTCAACCCAGGCCACCTGAAGCTGTTCCAAAACTACGACGAATACGGCACCCGCCTCGCTCGCCCCAACACGCTGCTGATCGACAGTGAACAGGTGGACTCCGGCGAAGCCCTCGACCCCGCCTTCCGCGCG
>CAIXEA010000014.1 GCA_903918315.1 uncultured Acetobacteraceae bacterium
CACCGTCATGGCCCGGCTTGTCCGGGCTACCGATCGCGGCATGGTGCGGGCGGCGGTGGCCCGGACAAGCCGGGCCATGACGTGTTATAAATCCCTTTGTTTGGCTTACGAATTTTCGTTTCCACGATATGTGAACACGATAGGGTCAAGCCCCATGAGCCCGCCGATCAGGCCGCCAGGCGTTGCAAGGCGGCGGCCTCGTCGGCCAATCCGACCACGGCGCCGATAAGGACCAGCGTCGGCCCCGTGAAACCGGCCTCGGCCAGCAGCGCGGGCAATGTGCCCAAGGTGGCGAACAACCGCCGCTCCCCGGTGCGGGAGGCATGCTCGACCGCCACCGCCGGCGTCGCGCCGGCCATCCCCGCCGCGATCAGCCGTTCGGCGACCACGGGCAAGGTGCGGCCGGCCATATAGGCCGCGATGGTGCCGCCGGCGCGCGCGAGCGCGGTCCAGTCATGGCCGGGGACGGTGCCATCGCTGCCGTGGCCGGTCACGAAATGCAGGGAGCGCGACATATCGCGATGCGTCAGCGGGATCTGCAAACTGGCGGCGGCGGCGCAGGCGGCGGTGACGCCGGGCACGACCGCCACCGGCACGCCAGCGGCGCGGAGGGAATCCAGCTCCTCCCCGCCCCGCCCGAACACGAAGGGATCGCCGCCCTTCAGCCGCACGACATGGGCGCCCGCCAGCGCCTCTTTCACGATCAGCCGGTTGATGGCGCTTTGCTGCATGGCATGGCGCCCGCAGCGCTTGCCGACATCGATGCGCCGCGCACGGGCCGGGACCAGATCGAGGATCGCGGGATCGATCAGGGCGTCGTAGAGCACGACATCCGCCGAACCGAGGGCTTTGACGGCGCGCAGGGTCAGGAGATCGGGATCGCCCGGACCAGCCCCGACCAGGGTGGCACGGCCATGGTGCGGCCCCTCTCCGCGCTCAGCCAACGGGCATACGGACATCGCGCAGAATCTCCTCGATCTCAGGCAGGCAGGACCCGCAATTGGTGCCGGCGCGAAGGCGTACCCCGACTTCGGCGGCGGTGTTGAGACGGTGCGTCACGACCGCGTGGCGCACCGCATTGCGCGACACGCCGTAGCAGGCGCACACGCGCGGCCCCTCATCGGCGACGCCGCAATCCGGGCGTCCCGCCAGCAGGCGGGGGCGGAACCCATCGGCGACGATCCCGCCGAGCATGGCGGTCAGACCCGCCTCCCCCGGCAAAGCCGGGGCGTCGCGGGCCAGGAACAGGCAGGCCTCCAGCGCGCCATCCACGATCGCGGCCACCCGCAACACGCCGCGGCCGGGATCGGTCATCTCGAGCAACTCCGCCCCGGCCGGCGCACCCAGCAGCAGGCTGGCGAAGCGGGGGAGGTCATCGCCCTCCGGCAGCGCCCGCAGCCCGGTCAGACGGTAAAGCTGTCCGCTCTCCACCGGCACCCGCACCCAATGGCAGACATCCGCCAGGGCCGAACCGGTCCGGCGCAGCAGCAGCCCGTGGAACAGGGACGCGACCGGGGTCACCGTCGCGGGGGTCGCCTTCAGCTCCGGCTGCCCCGACACGGGGTCCAGCCGCGCGCCCACCACCCGCCCCACCGGCCCCGTGGAGGCAAACAGGTCCGTCCAGTGCATCGGCGCGAACACCTCCCCCCGCCGCACCGTGTGGCGCAGGTCGGCGCGCAGCACGACTTCGCCTTCGTCGGTCGCCAGCCGGACCAGCCCGTTCTCGGCGATCCCCGCGGCGGCCGCATCCAGCGGGTGGATCGTCAGCACCGGCTCCGGCGTATGCGCCATCAACGACGGCACCAGGCCGGTGCGGGTCATCGTATGCCACTGATCCCGGATCCGCCCGGTATTCAGGATCAGGGGCCGACTGCCCCTGGCCGGCAAGCCGCGCCAGGGGGTCGGCACCAGCCGGGCCCGCTGATCCGGGGTCGGGAAGCCGCCGTCCCCAAACTGGCGTCCTCCCTCATCCGCCGAACCCGCTTGCGCCGGCCAGCGCACCGGTTGCAACGCGTCGTAGCCCGCGTCATCCAAATCGGCGAAGCGGGAGATATCGAACACCCGCTTGCCGTTATTCTCCAGCCCCGACAGGGCCGCGTGCTCGCGGAACACCGCGGCCGGGGTCTGCCAGGCGAATTCCGCCTCCCACCCCATGCGGCGTCCGACCTCGGCGAACATCCACCAATCCGCCCGCGCCTCCCCCGGCGCCGGACGGAAGGGGCGCTGGCGGGAGATGCGGCGCTCGGAGTTGGTGACCGTCCCATCCTTCTCCCCCCAGGCCGAGGCCGGCAGCACCACATCGGCCAATGCGGCGGTATCGGTGGGCCAGCAGTCGGACACGATCACGAAGGGGCATCGGGCCAGTGCCGCCCGCACCCGGTCGGTGCGCGGCAGGCTGTCGGCGGGGTTGGTGGCGACGATCCAGACGGCTTTGACGCGGCCGGCCTCGATCGCCTCGAACAGCTCCACCGCTTTCAGGCCTGGCTTCGGCGTCAAAGCCGGGGCGTTCCAGAACGCCGTCAGCGCCGCCCGATCGCCGGGATCGTCGAATTTCATATGCGCGGCGAGCTGGTTCGCCAGGCCCCCGACCTCCCGCCCGCCCATCGCGTTGGGTTGCCCGGTGACGGAAAACGGTCCCATCCCCGGCCGGCCGATACGCCCGGTGGCGAGGTGGCAGTTGATGATCGCATTGACCTTGTCGGTGCCGACGGAGGACTGGTTCACCCCTTGCGAATAGACGGTCATCACCCGCTCGGTGCGGGCGAACATCTCAAAGAAAATCTCGACCAGTTCCGGGTCCAGCCCGCAGGCGGCCGCCGTTGCCTCGAAATCGTCCGGCCCGGCGGCGTCGAGCGCGGCGTCCAGGCCGGTGGTGTGTTCGGCGACCCAGTTGCGGTTCACCTTGCCGCTGGCCTTCAGGAAGGCCAGCAGCCCGTTGAACAGCGCCACGTCGCTGCCGGCGGCCAGCGGCAGATGCAGATCCGCCGCTTCCGCCGTCGCGGTGCGGCGGGGATCGAGGACGATGATTTTGGTCCCAATCGCCGCCTTCGCCGCCAGCAGCCGCTGGTGCAGCACCGGGTGGCACCAGGCCGCGTTGCTCCCCACCAGCACCACCAGATCGGCTTCGTCCCAGTCCTCATACACGCCGGGGACCACGTCCTCCCCGAAGGCGCGGACATGGCCGGCAACCGAGGAGGCCATGCACAGCCGGGAGTTGGTGTCGATATTGCCCGAGCCGATGAAGCCTTTCATCAGCTTGTTGGCGACGTAGTAATCTTCCGTCAGGCATTGGCCGGAGACATAGAACGCCACGCTGTCCGGCCCGTGTTCGGCCACGGTCTGGCGGAATTTGGCCGCGATCAGCCCCAGCGCATCGTCCCAGCGGGCCCGCTTGCCCCCGATCATCGGATGCAGCAGGCGCCCGTCGTCGAACACCGTTTGGGCCAGCGCCGCGCCCTTGGAGCACAGCCGCCCACGATTGGCGGGATGCGCGATATCGGCGGAGATCGCCCCGTCCGGACGGGCCACGACACCGCAGCCGACCCCGCAATAGGGGCAAGCGGTGTGGATCATGGGCGGGTGATGCCGAGGAAGATGGCGGTTCCCATGAATTTCACCGGCACGGTGCGCACGCAGCCGTCATCCGGGGCCAGCGCCCGGCCGTCGGTCAGGTTGATGACCCAGTTGTGCAGCGGGCAGGTTACGGACTCCCCGTGCACGATCCCCTGCGACAGCTTGCCGGCCTTGTGCGGGCAGCGGTCGTACAGCGCCAGGACGCGGTCATCGGCCAGGCGGAACAGCGCGATATCGTCCCCCGCGGTGGTGACGGTGCGGGTCCCCAGGCGCGGAATATCGTCGAGATGGCCGACCTGAACCCAGATCGTGGTCGAGGCAAAATCACCGTCCATGGTGGTCACTCCACAGTCTCACGTTGAACAGAGGCATCCACCGCCGGGGCGGCGGGCGGGCCGAACAGCAGGTCGTCGCGCTGCGCGGCGATGGCGGTGCCGTCCTGGATCAGGCCGAAATACCAGCCGGCATCGCGGGCATCCCCGTACAGCACCGCCCCGATCAGGCGGCCGCCGCAGAGCACCAGCCGGCGGTGCTGCCCGCGGGCGCCATCCCGCAGCGTGAGGACCTCGGCGCCGGCGTCACCGGTGAAGTCCCCGGCGGAAAACATGTCGATCCCCGTCACCTTCAGCCGCGTTCCCGCGACCGCGGCCACGTAGTCCGTCGCCGCCACCCCGGTGATGCGGTCGGCCGCCACCTTGGCCTGGTCCCATAAGGGCGCGACCAGACCGAACACCGCGCCGCGATGCTCCACGCATTCGCCGACGGCATAGATGGCGGGATCGCTGGTGCGCATGCCGTCATCGACCTGGATGCCGCGGCCGCAGGCCAGCCCCGCCGCTTTCCCCAATGCGATGTTGGGCCGCACGCCCGCCGCCATCACCACAAGATCCGCCGGGATGATGGTGCCATCGGTGAGTTCCACGGCCTCGACCCGGTCCGTGCCCAGGATCGCCTTGGTGTTGGCACCGGTCAGCACGGTCAGACCGCGGCGCACCAGATCAGCCTCCAGCATCGCGGCCGAGACCGGATCGAGCTGACGTTCCATCAATGTCGGCATCAGATGCAGGACGGTGGTGGTCATGCCGTTGCGCGCCAGGCCGTTGGCGGCTTCCAATCCCAGCAGGCCGCCACCGATCACCACCGCGTTGCGCCGGCCGGCGCGGGCGGCATCCAGCATGGTCTCGACATCGGCGATGTCACGGAAGGCGATCACCCCCGGCAGGGTGTGACCGGGCACCGGGATGATGACCGGGTTGGAGCCGGTGGCCAGCAGCAGCACGTCGTAGTGGCATGTGGTCCCATGGGCGCCGAACACGGTCCGGGCCGCGCGATCAATGGCCACCACCGGCTCCCCCGCGATCAGCGCGATGCCATTGCGGGCGTACCAGTCCCGGTCATGGGTGACGATGCTGGCGAAGGTTTTCTCCCCCGCCAGAACCGGGGACAGCATGATGCGGTCGTAGTTGCCGTGTGGTTCGGCCCCGAACACCGTGACGTTGAAGGCGAGCGGGGCGCGGGTGAGGATGTCCTCCAGGGCCCGGATCCCGGCCATGCCGTTGCCGACGATGACCAGGTTCCGGCGTTTGGGGGTGATCATGTTCATGACCCCTGCCCGCCCGCTCAGACGCGGGCGGCGCCGTAGAGGGCCGTCCAGGTCGTGCGCCAGCGGTTGCGCACCAGCGACAGGCAGACCAGCGCCGCGGCCGCCAAAGCGGCGAAGATCAGGAAGCCCGGGCCGTAGGAGCCGGTGAGTTGCTTGGAGTAGCCGAGGCTGGAGGCGAGGTAGAACCCGCCCAGACCGCCGGTCATCCCGACCAGGCCGGTCATCACCCCGATTTCCCGGCTGAAGCGCTGCGGCACCAGTTGGAACACCGCGCCATTGCCCATGCCGAGGGCAAGCATGCCGACGATGAAGACCGGCAGGGCCATGAAGATGGTGGGCAGATTGGTGCTGATGGCGGCGAAGGCGCAGGCGGCGACCGCATAGAGCACCGTCAGCGCCCGCAGCCCGCCGATACGGTCCGCCACCGCGCCGCCGAGCGGGCGCACCAGCGAGCCGGCGAAGACCACGGCCGCCGTGCAATAGCCGGCGGTGACCGGCGGCAGTCCGAACTGGTCGTTGAAGTAGATGGTGAGCGACGAGGCCAGGCCCACGAAACCGCCGAAGGTGACGGCATAGAAGAACATGAACCACCAGGCATCGGCCACCTTCAGCAGCCCCATATAGGCGGCCCAGGATTTCGGCTGCGCCGGGTTGGGGCTGTCCTTGGCCATCAGCGCGAACAGCAGCAGGGTCACATAGAGCGGGATGGCGGCGAGGCCGATGACGTTCTGCCAGCCGAAGGCGAGCGCGAGGCCGGGGGCGAACAGCGCGGCCAGCACGGTGCCGGAATTGCCCGCGCCGGCGAGGCCGAGCGCGGTGCCCTGATGCTCCGGCGGGTACCAGGACGACGCCAGCGGCAAGGCCACCGCGAAGGAGGCACCGGCGAGGCCGAGCACGCATCCCAGCAGCAGCGTGGCTTCGAAGCTGTTGATACCCATCCACCAGGCGGTGGCGAGGCCGGCGATGACGACCATCTGGGCGCCGATGCCGACGCGCTTGGGCTTGTAGCGATCGACCAGCACGCCGAGGACGACGCGCAGCACGGCCCCGGCGAGCACCGGGGTTGCGACCATCAGGCCCTTATGGGCGGGGTCGAGATGCAATTGTTTGGCGATGGCGACGCCGAGCGGTCCGAGCAGCACCCAGACCATGAAGCTGAGGTCGAAATAGAGGAAGGAGGCGAACAATGTCGGCAGATGGCCGGCTTTGAGGAATCCCGTGCGCATGATGGGTCTCGATACGGACGGGTCTGCGTTGACCCATCGAACGGAGATAGGAGTTGGGAGCGTTTTGGCTCCGCGCGGCGATGGCGGCCCGTCATTGGATCGCATCGGAGGCTGGGAATTGCCCTGCTGAGTGCAATGCAAGGCTGATGCCAAGATGAAATCGGCCGAATGATTATTGTTTGATCAGATTTAGATTGTAAACCGCCCAATAAACAGACTGTAATGAACGGTATTCGATCATATGGCTATATAATAATCATTTCTGCTCGGGAGGGAAGACCGTCGGCAGCCAAACCGGCTCCAGCCCGCCCGCCGTCGCGACGCAGGCCGGGATGCCTTCTTCCGCCGCGACCGCGGCCAGCAGGTCCGGCCGGTACACCGACCGCGCCACCTGATCCAGATCGACGCCCGCATCGATCCAACCCCATCGCCGCATCTGCGTCAGGAACCACAGCGCATGCGTCCGCGCCGGAAACCAGGCCGCCCCGGCATGAAAGCGGATTTGCTCCGCGCCGACCCCCTCGGCCAGCGCGGCCCGCGTCGGGCCCTCCGGCAGGCCGAGTTCATCGGGATGCGCCAGGAGCGCGGCGATCGACGGCGCTTCTGAAGGCATGTCGCATAGAATTTGGGCACGCAGCAGGGCGCGGATCAAACGCCGCGCCGCGTCCGGATGGGACTCCGCCCAGGTCTGCCCCAAGGCCAGACATTTCTCGGGATGCGCGGGCCAGATGCGGGAACTGCCCAGCAACACGCGCCCGGCCCCGGCCTGTTCCGCCGCGTCCCCCCAGGGGGCCCCGGCGCAGAACCCGGCGATGCGGCCGCTGGCCAGCGCGTCCACGACCTGCTCGGGGGGCACCACGACGGTCTCGATATCGCGATCGGGATCGACCCCCGCACCGGCCAGCCAGTAGCGCAGCAGCAGGTTGTGGGTCGAAAAATGATGCACGACCGCGAAGCGCGGCGCCACCCCGAGCCGGCGCCGTTCGAGCCGCAGCCAATCCCCGAGCATCCGCCCACGCGGACAGCCGGCGGCGGCGACGGAATTGGCGGCCGGATTGCCCAGCACCACCGCGTTGCCGCCCTGGGACAGGCCCATCGGCACCACCAGCCGCGCCTTCGGCCCGCGCAGCCCCATCGCGGCCGCGAGCACCAGCGGCGGCAGCATGATCGCCGCATCCAGCAGACCATAGGTCAGCTTGTCCGCCGCATTGGCCCAGGAGGGCTCAACCGACACCTCCACATCCAACCCCAGCGCATCGAACAGGCCGCGCTCGCGGGCCACCAGCACGGGGGCACTGTCGACGAGGCGCAACACCCCAATGCGGACGGCGAGGGTCATTGGCAGGTTCCTTCTTTTTCCCGCAGGCCTTCTTTATCGCGAAGACCTTCTTTGTCCCGCACGACCGCGAGCGCGATGTCGGCGATGCGTTTGCCGCTGGCCATCGCCTGGCGGCGCAGCCAACGATAGGCCTCGGGCTCACCGAGGCGGCGTTCCTTGATCAGGATGGCCTTGGCGCGATCCACGGTTTCCCGCTCTTTCAGCTTGGCCTGGGCGTGCACCAGGCCCGTCCGGGTTTCCTGATGCAGCCGGAACAGCGCCGTCGCCGCCCGCAGGATGGGCTTCACATCCGGCAAAGCCACGCCCAGCACGTTATAGGACGACACGCCGGCGCTGATCGCCTCTTCCATGAAGGCCGGATCATCCTCATCCACGAACAATACGATCGGATGCGGGTGGCGCGCGGTGACCTGGCGGATGCCATCCAGCGCATCGCGATCCGGGCGCGACATATCGACCAGCACGATGTCCGGGGCCTGGGCGAGCACGGCGTCATCCAAGGCTTCACCGTCGCGCAGCAACAGGACCGTCAAACCCGGGTCATCCGCCAGAATCAGCGCCATCGCCTGGGCGCGTTCGGCATTATCGTCGGCGAGGAGAACTTTCACGGTACAAGGCCACCTCAATATCGCCAGAGGTAAAGCAAGTACCGTACCAAATTAAGATTTGCCGCCGATGCGCATCCATCCGGGGATCCGCGGCCTCAGCACCGCCGCGCCACAGGTCAGGTCCGCGGCCTCGGTCAGGACATCGAGGCGCAGGACCGCCAGGCCCTGACTCTCCGCGCCCGAGCGCATGGTCCCGACTTCCATGGCGCCGCGCATGATCTGCGTGCCCGGTTCCGGCACCGGGCCGGCGATGGCGACCGGCACCAGCCGGCGCTTGAGCAATCCGCGATAGCGGGTGCGGGCGGTGAGCTCCTGGCCCATGTAGCAGCCCTTGCTCCATGACACCCCCGCCAGCTCATCGAAACCGGCTTCCAGGAGGACTGTCTTCTCCGTCTCCATGTCCCGCGATCCGTCCGGCAGGCCAAGCGCCAGGCGATGGCGATCGTAGTCGGTGGCGGCGGCGTTGGTTGGAAGGGGTGCGGTGGCGAGGAGGCGCCATCCCGCGTCCGGCAGGCGCGGATCGGGTGCCATGATCGCGCCAGGCGGCGGCGGCCCGGCCCAGGCGGCGTAGACCGCGTAGGCCTCGGCCGCGTGCAGCGTCACTTTCGAACGCAGCCGGTAGCGCGACAGGCGCTGCACCAGCATCGCCTGCTGCGCCCGCTCGACATCGAGCAGCAGCGCCGAGCCATCGGAGAGGATGAAAAAATCGGCGAGCCATTTGCCCTGTGGCGTCAGGAACGCGGCCCAAACCGCGCGCCCTGGCACAGCCTGCGCCACGTCGTTGGACACCAGGCCTTGCAGGAAGGCGACCCGATCCTCCCCCTCCACCATGATCACGCCCCGCTGGGGCAGTTCCGCCACATTTGTCATGCGCTGAAAGTAGGCGTTACCGGGCCGGCCGCAAGGGAGTCCGACATCATTGGCGAAAAACGCGGGCGCTCCCCGTCATTGCGGATTGACATGATTGGGTGTGAGAGTGGCGGGCCAACCCAGTGCCTGGGTCGAGAATGAGGAGAGCGGTCATGCGATGGAACCGAAAGGCGCTGATCCTCGCGCCCTCGTTGGTCCCGGTGCTGTTCAGCGCCGCGCTGACGGTGGCGGAGCTGATCCGCGCCGGGCCGGGGCAACCGCTGGCGCCCGGGACCGCGCTGCTGTTTTTCCTGGTGATGCTGGTCCCCGGCTGCATCATCTCTTATGGCACGACGATCTGCGTGTTCCTGCCCTGCCTGACCCTGCTGTCCCGGTCCATGGCGATCACGCCGTTCCGGGTCGGGCTGCTCGGTCTGGTCCTGGGCGCGGGGGTCATCGTGCCGCTGACCTGGATGGAGTGGACATCCAGCGGCCCCGATTCCGGCCCGCCGGAGGAGGCGTTCCTGACGTTCTTCGCCCGCTGGGCGTCGGATCCGTCGTTTGTTTGGAACGCGCTCTTCCCGATCGCGGGGTTGATCACCGCGTCATTCTATTGGTGGCTGGCGACGCGGGCAGATTCGGCGTGACGAACTGAGCATGACGGCCAGGGCGGGACGGCCAAATCGTCATGGCCCGGCGCGTCCGGGCCATCGCCGCAGGCATCGTGCCGCGATAGGTGGCCTGGACAAGCCAGGCCATGACGAATTGGGCGGGACGGACTG
>CAIXEA010000015.1 GCA_903918315.1 uncultured Acetobacteraceae bacterium
ACACATCGGAAAAACGCATCCGACGGATCCCTTCGTGAATGCGTGCCCGGTCCATCTGTGCCCCCGTTCCTCACAGGGCAGATGACCGGACACGTCACGAGCTACAAACACCGGACAGATCACGAGCTAGCCACAAACTGCGCGCATTCCTTGCCTAGGCCTGGCAATGGCGGCATGCTGATTCAGTATGGCCGCGTGTGCACCGCGAGGCACCGCGACCAGCGGCCACTCTGATTGAGACTCTCTGGGTTGGGTGTGGGGAATAAACCCCCCGCCCGCGCGTCCACTCTTTTGGGTAAGGAATGCGATCCTGTTTCCATTGACCAAACCGCGCACGCCCAGCCCGATGAATGAGGTCGAGGCCTGCGTACCCGCGCTGCGGCGATATGCGATCGCCTTAATCAGAAACCGCGATGAAGCGGACGATCTGGTGCATGACTGCCTGGTGGCCGCCATCAGCAAATTGCACACACGCCGTGACGACGCCGACATGCGGGCCTGGCTTTTCACCATCCTGCACAACCTGTTTATAAGCCAACGACGACGCTTGAAGATCAGACCGGACACGATGGAACTGAACGAAGCCCATGCCAATACCGCCAGCCACCCGGCGTCTCAGGACGACCGGCTGCATTGGCGTGACATGCTCCGAGGGCTCGAACACCTGCCCGATGAGCAACGCAGCGTTGTGTTACTCATCGCGGTCGAAGACCTGTCCTATGCTGAAACCGCCGCCATATTAGGGGTTCCGATTGGAACGATTATGTCGCGGCTTGCCCGTGGAAGAGAAAAATTGCGCCAATATACGGAGTCCGGTATTCCTCAAGGCCCGAGGAGAGTGCAATGAACGACACCGCACCCCCGATCTCTGACGATGAACTGCACGCCTTCATCGACGGGCAGTTGGAGCCCGGCCGCGCCTCGGCGGTTGAGAAGCATCTTAACAACCATGCCGACGATGCGGCCAAAGTCGCCGCTTACCTCCTGCAACGCGACACCTTGCGTGCCGCCTTCGCCGATATCGCGGCGGAGCCCGTCCCGGAATATTTGAACCCGCGCGCGATGCGCCAGGACCTGATCGCGCGGCGCAATATGTGGCGGATCGCGGCCTCCGTTTTGGTGGCATTCGGCATGGGCGGTGGCGGCGGCTGGTTGCTGCACGGCAGGATGGCCCCATCAACGGCCACGATCACGCTGCTCGCGGAAGAAGCGGTGGCCAACCATGTCGTCTACACGGCGGATCGCCGCCGCCCGACCGAACTCGGGGCCGAGCAGCGCGACGATCTGGCGCGTTGGGTTTCAAACCGCATCCAGCACCAGGTCGCCCCGCCCGACCTCACCGTCGCCGGCTACAAGTACATGGGCGGCCGGCTCGCGGCGACGGAATTCGGCCCGGCGGGCATGTTCATGTATCAAAATGACCAGGGCCTGCGCCTGACCGTGTTCGTCCGTCCGGTGGGGGATGCCCCGAGCAAGCCGCAGCAAATCGTCGGCGTCGGGTCGATGGAAGGCTGCGCCTGGATCGAAAAAGGCATCGGCTACACCGTCGTCGCAACCCTGCCCGCCGCCGAACTGAAGCGGGTCGCCGCGGAAATCGCCGGCCGGCCGGCCGCCGGTTAGGCACGCCGCGCGGGGTTAGAGCGGACAGCCATTCCCGCTCAGCCCGATCTGTCCTAACCTTCCCTCGTCCAAACCCGAGGGAAGGAAGACCCAATGATTATCGAAATGCGTACCTACACGCTCCAACCCGGCACCCTGGCCGAGGCTGAAAAGCGCTTTGGTGAGGCGCTGCCGATCCGCGAGAAATATTCGAAGCTCGCGGCGTTCTGGCACTCCGAGATCGGCCCGCTGAACCAGATCATCCACATGTGGGCTTATGACAGTTTCGAACACCGCGCCGAAGTGCGGGCCGCGGCGTCAAAGGAAGCTGGCTGGCCGCCGGCGATCCGGGAATTCGTGGTCGACCAGCAGAGCGAGGTGTTCCACCCCGCCCCGTTCAGCCCGGCACTGACGCCGCGCCAGATCGGACCGCTGTTTGAAATCCGCCAATACACTCTGACGGCGGGGTCGATCCCCGGCCTGATCGAGCGGTGGTCGGACAAGATTGAGGGGCGTCAGAAGTTCTCCCCGCTGGTGGCCGGGATGTACTCAGAATTCGGCGCCCTGAACAAATGGGTCCATATCTGGGCCTACAAGGACGCCGCCGAACGCTTTAGCGTACGCGCCGCGGCGGCGGCTGGCGGCCAGTGGCCCGCCCGCAACCCGCCGGGCGTGGTGGTGAAGCAGGAAAGCGCGCTGGTTGTCGCAGCGCCCTTCTCCCCGATCCGGTAACGCGACCGCCGCCTTCCCGGCAACGGGGAGGCGGCATCGTCCGGAACGGGCGTCCTTTTCCCGCCTCCCTGATCGGCGGCCCCGCCTATCCGGCAGCGGCGAAAACCGGCACGGCATCGACATTATCGGCCAGCGCCTCCGGCCCTTCCGTCGGTAGCGCGACGTAATGGTTGAGTGCGGCCTGAATATCCCCCTCCCACACCGCCCGGGGCAGCTCATAGAGCAATTCCACGGTGTAGCCGTTGGGGTCGCGGATATAGAGGCTATGGGTCATCCCATGCTCCACCCGGCGTTCGAATTTCACGCCACTGGCCTGGAGAAAGGCCAGTTGCTTCAGCCAGGCGGCGCGATCGGGCAAGGCGATGGCGATATGGCCAATAGCGCTGAGCAGTGTCCCGTCCGCCGCCGGCGCCGGCAGGCCCGGGACCTCCATGAACGCCACGTCGTGGTGGTTCAGCTTCCCGTCATGGTCCGCGCTATAGAACTGCATCTTGCGTTGCGGCCCGGCGGCGCCACGGGGGCGGAACTCGCCGACCTGCTGGAACCCCAGCATCTCGGTCCAGAAGCGATGGGTTTCCGCGAGATCACGCACATTGAGGACGATATGGTTCAAACCGGACGGTGCGACCGGTCCGGAGGTGGTGGGGTTGGGCATCGCACTGACCCTTCTGATGAATTGCACTCAGTCTGCGCCGGTTCGCTGCGGCGATCAAACGGGGTTTTCGCCATTGCGCCCGGCACCGCCGGATGCTCCGATATCCGCGACGCCAAACCACGAACGGAAACACCCATGACGCTTATGCTCGCCGGTAAGACCGCCCTCGTCACCGGCGGTGGCAACGGCATCGGCCGTGCCGCCGCTTTGGCCTTCGCGCGGGAGGGCGCCCGCGTCGCCGTCGCGGATTATGAGGCTGAGGCCGCCCAGGCCACCGTCGCCCTGATCAATCAGGCCGGTGGGCAGGCCATTTCGCTGTCAGGCGATGTAACCCGGGCGGCGCAGGTGCAAGCCATGGTCGATGCCACGGTCGCCGCCTTTGGCCGGCTGGACTGCGCCTTCAACAATGCCGGCATTGCCCCGTACCAGGTCGATTCCACCAGCCAAAGCACCAGCGAATGGTCGGAGGAGTCGTTCGACCGGATGATCGAGGTCAACCTGAAAAGCGTCTGGTTGAGCCTGAAATACGAACTCCCCGTCATGGCCGCGCAAAGCGCCGGGGTGATCGTGAACACGGCCTCGATCGCCGGGATGATCGGCCTGAAATCCGCCACCGCCTACGTCGCGGCCAAGCACGCGGTGATCGGCCTGACCAAAACCGCGGCAATCGAATTCGCGCAGCAAGGCATAAGGGTGAACGCGGTTTGCCCGGGTTTCATCGAGACCCGCATGACCGAGCGGGCGGTGGCGAACCGGGGCGATCAGATCAAGGCATCGACCCCAATCGGGCGGCTCGGGACCCCGGCGGAAATCGCGGAGATGGTGGTCTGGCTCTGCTCCGATCGCGCCAGCTATGTGACCGGTGCGGCCTATGCCGTTGACGGCGGCTGGACCGCGATATGAGTGACGACATCCGCACCGGGGAGATCGCAGGCTCCCTGCCCGAGGCAACCGATGCCGGGATCTATTTCATCGGCCGCATCCGCACGCCCTGGCAAACCCGCGCGGACTGCCCCCGGCGCGGCAGCCCGGATGGGCCGATCTGCCGGATCGAAATCGATACGCGCTGGGCGGATGCGCTGCTGGGCCTGGCGGATCATCCGCGCATCCAGGTCCTATATTGGATGCATCAGGCGCGGCGGGACCTGCTGGTGCAGGTGCCGCGCCATAGCGGCAAGATCGCCGGCACCTTCGCACTGCGTTCCCCGGTGCGGCCGAACCCGATCGCGTCATCGATGGTCGATCTGGCGGGGATTGAGGGCACGACGGTGCTGGTGCGGGGTTTGGACTGCCTGGACGGCACGCCACTGGTGGATTTGAAGCCGGCGCCGAAGGGTTGAGAGCCGGACGGTTGGACGGCCCGAATACCAACCGGCATCGCCGTCAGCCGGAAGCAGCCGGCGCCCAGCCGGTCATCATCGCCATGCGCAACGACGCCACCACCCGGCCGTTCCGCTCAGGCAGCGCCATTAACGCCATCGGCACCATCGCCCGATACGGGGTCCGCCGATCGCGCAGGCGGACGGCATTCGTCTCCCCGGCGGCGCGCAAATCGCGGGGCAGACCCAGCGGGTCTGCGTAATGGAGGTCGATTTCCTCCATGTCCGCGACCGGCAGCAGGAAGCCCGCACGTTGCAGTAGATGCGCGCAATCGCGCAATTCCGGGAAGGGGGACACACGGGGGGACACACCGCCGCTCAGGGTCGTCTCCGCCTCGGTCAACGCGGCGCGGAATTCGGTCAGGGTGCCAAGCGCCGGCAGGCTGGCCAGGAACAGGCCATCCGGGCGCAACGCCTGGCGCAGCTGGATCAGCGCGCCCGGCAGATCGTTGACCCAATGCAGCGACAGATTGGCGACGATCAGGTCGAAGCTGGCGGGGGCGAAGGGCAGGAACTCCTCATCCGCTGCGACCACAGGGCCGCCGTTCAGCGCCGCCATGCGTGGCGACAGATCGCAGCTCACGGTCGCGATCCCGCGCGCGCGCAGCAACGGCGCGACCACGCCGCGCCCGCCGACATCCAGCGCCTGGGTGAACCGGTGGGTGGTGTCATCCAGCCGGTCGATCAGTCGCTCCGCGGCATCGCGCAAGACATCGGCCACCTGCGTGACGGAGGCAGCGGCACGGTCACGGTGGCGGCGCACGGCCAGACGATCGAAGACGAGCATTGAGTCCATGCCCCCGCATGTGCCCGCTCAATCGGCCGTTGCCAAGCGGTTCCGCGACAGAATAGGGTCCCGGCCAACGGAGAAGACACGCCATGATGATGATCGACCCCCAAACCCTGCGCGGCTGGATTGAAGACGACCAGGAACTGGCCCTGCTGGACGCGCGGGAGGAAGGCGAGTTCGGCGCCGAACATCTGTTCTGGGCGATCCCCTGCCCCGTCTCCCGCCGCGAAACCCGCGCCCGCGCGCTGCTGCCGCGCCGGGATGTGCGTATCTGCTGCATGGATGACGGGCGCGGCGTGGCGCAGCAGCTGGCGGCCTGGCTGGAGATCATCGGTTATTCCCAGGTCTCCGTCCTGCAAGGCGGCACCAAGGCCTGGATCGAGGCCGGCTATGTGGTGTTCAGCGGCGTCAACGTGCCATCGAAGGCGTTTGGCGAGTGGGTGGAGCACCACTATGGCACCGAAAGCGTCGATGCCCCGGACCTGAACGAGTGGATCAAATCCGGCCGCGACATGGTGGTGCTGGACAGCCGGACCCTGGAGGAATTCACCCGCATGTCGATCCCGACCGGGGTCAGCGTCCCCGGCGGGGAACTCGCTTACCGCATCGCCGATATCGTGCCCAACCCGGACACGCTGGTGGTGGTGAACTGCGCCGGGCGGACGCGCAGCATCATGGGGGCGGAAAGCCTGCGCCGCGCCGGCATCCCGAACAAGGTGATCGCCCTGCGCAATGGCACGATGGGCTGGGACCTCGCGGGCCTCACCTGCGACCACGGCCGCACCGAGGCATTCGCCCCCGGCACGCCCGCGACAGCGGCTTTGGCGCTGGAGCGGGCGACCCATTTCGCCGATGAATCCGGCGTGCGGGTCATCACCCCGGCGCAACTGGCGGGCTTCGAGGCCGATACCGGCCGTACGCTCTATGTGCTCGATGTCCGCGATCCAACCGAATACCGTGCCGGGCATCGCGCCGGCAGCCTCAACGCACCCGGCGGGCAGCTCGTCCAGGCCACCGACACCTGGGTCGGGGTCCGCAACGCCCGCATCGTGCTGCTTTGCGACACCGGCGCCCGCGCCCGCATGTCGGCCGCGTGGTTGCGGCTGATGGGGCATCCGGACGTGTTCGTGGTCGAGGGCGGGCTGGCGGCGGTTCAGTCCAGCGGCACAGCGGCCGCCGAGATCCCCGAACTGGCTGCATCGGTCGAAACGATCGACGTGGCCGCGCTGGCCGCTGGCCTTGGCGCCACGCTGGTCCTGGACCTCAGCCGCAGCATCGACTTCCGCGCCGGGCACATTCCGGGCGCGGTCTGGGGGGTACGCAGCAGGCTGGCGGGGCTCGCCACACGGTTGGCAGCCGCGGTGCAGGTGGTGATCACCTCCCCCGACGGCGAAGCGGCCCGACTGGCGGTGCCCGAAGTGCGCGCCCTGGCCGGCAAGGAACCGCGCGTGCTCGTCGGCGGCACCCAGGCCTGGAAGGCCGCCGGGCAGCCGATGGAGGCCAACCGGCTGGTGCCGGCGGATGAAGACTGCATCGATTTCTATTTGCGCGCCTACGACCGCAATTCCGGCGTGGAAGAAGCGATGAAAGCCTATCTGTCGTGGGAGATCGATCTGGTGCACGAAATCGAACGCGATGGCACGGTGCGGTTTGGGGCATCTGGCGCGCATTGACTTCAGCCTGATCGCGGGCCGGATCGGGCGCAGCGCGCTCGATCTGCTGCTGCCGCCGCATTGTCCGGCATGCGAGCAACGAATCGCGACCGATGGTCTCCTGTGCGGTGCTTGCTTCGGGCGCACCGACTTCATCACCCTGCCCTGCTGCGACCGCTGCGGCCTGGCCTTCGCGGCGGAAGGCCCGTTGATCTGTGAGGCTTGCGACGCGGCACCGCCGATCTTCCGGCGGGCGCGGGGGGCGATGATGTATGACGCCCAGGCCCGGCAGTTGGTGCTGCCGTTCAAACATGCCGACGCGGTGTCGATGGCACGGGTCCTCGCGGCGATGATGGCACGCGCCGGCCGGGACCTGCTGCGCCAGACAGAGGTGCTGGTACCGGTCCCGCTACATCGGCGGCGGCTGTTCCAGCGGCGCTACAATCAGGCCGCGCTTCTGGCCGGGGCGATCGGGCAAACGAGCGCCCTGCCCTCGCTGCCGGATGCCCTGCGCCGGACCCGCGCGACCGAGTCCCTGGACGGCAAATCCGCGGCCGAACGGGCTACCGAAGTCACCGCCGCCATCACCGTCCATCCGGGGCGCCGCGCCCTTCTGCAAGGTCGGCAGGTCCTGCTGATCGACGACGTCATGACCTCCGGCGCCACCGCTAATGCCTGCGCCGCCGCGTTGCTGGACGCCGGCGCCGTGGCGGTGGATGTGCTGGTCGCCGCCCGGGTACCCGTGCGGCGACTAGCCGAGCAGACCGAGGGTTAACCGGCGGCTCTGGCGAATTTGCAGGTGCTTTCAGCCAAAGGCTGGAAGGCCTGGCTGCCGGGGATGGTGCGCTGGACCCTGTAGAGGTCCCATTCCCCCTTCGACTCCGCCGGGGTTTTGACCTGCACCAGATACATGTCGTGTTCCATCACGCCGTCCGGGCGGATATGGCCGTCATGGAACAGCGGATCATTCACCGGCGTGGCGCGCATGGCCGCCATCACCGCTGCGGCGTCCGCGGTGCCCGCCGCCTGAACCGCGCGCAGGTAATGCAGCACCGCCGAATAGGTGCCGGCATGGATCATCGTCGGCATGGCTTTGCGCTCGGCATAGAAGCGATTCGACCAGGCACGGGCGGCATCGTCGCGGTCCCAATAGAACGCGGTGGTCAGGGTCAGGCCCTGCGCATGCTGCAGGCCGATGGCCTTGATGTCGGTGATGAAGGGCAGGAAGGCCGCGAGCCTGGCGGTCCGGGTCAAGCCGAACTCGAAGGCCTGCTTGACCGAATTGGCGGTGTCCGCGCCAGCATTGGCCAGCCCGATGACATCGGCGCCGGACGATTGCGCCCGCACCAGCTGGGCGGCAAAATCGGTGGTGTTCAGCGGCGCCAGGACGGAGCCAAGCACCTGGCCGCCCGATTTTTCGATGATCTTCGACGCCGTGGCCTGGAGGTTGCTCCCGAAGGCATAATCAGCGGTGATGAAATACCACTTCTTTGCCCCACCCGCGACCAACGCCCCCGCCGTGCCGGCCGACAGCGCGTAGGAGTCATAGCTCCAGTGCACGCCATAGGGGGAGCATTCATCATTGGTTAACGCGGTGGTCGCAGTGCTGGTGACGAGATCGATCCGCCCCCGCTCCCGCGCCACGGTCTGCACCGCCACCGCGACGGCGGAATTCGTGAGGTCGGTGATCATCTGCACGTCTTCGCGATCGTACCATTTGCGGGCGATATCGTTGCCGATATCCGGCTTGTTCTGATGGTCCGCCAGCAGCACCTCCACCGGGCGGCCCAGCACCTTGCCGCCGAAATCCTGCACTGCCATGCGGGCCGCAAGGCCGGAACCCACGCCCGAGGCATCGCCGTAAGGGCCGTTCATGTCGGTGAGAACCCCGATTTTGAACGGCTTGTCCTCAGCCTGAACGAGGACGGGGAGCGTGGCCAGCAGCGCGGCGGCGGCCAAAATGGGGATCGATCGGGTCATGGCAAACGTTCCTGATGTCACAAAGAGATGCCAGGAAAGAGAATATTTTGTGCCTCACGGCAAGATGGTCAGCGTAATTTAGATAATTTAACTTATTAAATGCCTATTTTAATAAAATTAACCCAAAAAAACCAAGTTTCAAGACGACATGGTATCCACCCGCGCGCGCCGCATTTGTCATTGAAGGCGGCGCGGCCGCGGAGCGCGCATCCATTGTCGCTAGCTAATCAATCTGTCCGGTTTATGTAGCTCATGATCTGTCCGCTTCGTTCGTGCTTTGTGCCGGGCC